>CAJVZR010000014.1 GCA_913019965.1 uncultured Oleispira sp. | reverse complement strand
AGGTCATCGTCAAGCTCTTATTCTAAAAACCCTAACAGGTCTGCCTGTTAGGGTTTTTTTTCGTCTGCAGAAAAGTGGACGGCAGACCTGTTAGGATTTTTAGAATAATGACGATGGGTTACTGTCACTACCTATCGGGCGCTCTTTCCCATGTGAAGTAGGGCCAACCGCCACGGCTTTTGAAGCACCGCTTCAAGTGGCTTTTGGCGACTGCCAAGGAAGGCAGGCCGGGAGGTACACCAGGGACGGTAAGTTAGATTGCTGTCCAATCAAACAGATCGCTTTAATCTTTAGCGCTTCCTCTTTTATCTCAACACCACACAAGCCCTGCATCCGTTAATTCCTTTCAGGGCACGCCGTGAATACGTCGCTGCGCTCTCCCTGTAGGCTCGACCCCGGCCAGCCATTCCATGCATTCATGGCGCTACGCTCCATGCCGCGTGAACGTCCCAGAAAGAAACCAACGCATGCAGTGCCACGAACACCTGAGTAGATTCACAAAAAGCAAATTACAATGCAGTGAAGCCCAGCATCTGAGTAGATTTCACAGGAGCAATTAACATTGCTGTACTCACCCATAAGTAGCTGTAAGCAACATAAATTAAGTAAAGATGAGCGTTTATGTGCACTTTTCCCGTATCTGAAGTGAGTGTTGTGAGCGGATATGTGCATTGAAGGCTAGAAATAATGTCAATAAATACAGTCTTATATGTACGGAAACCCTCTATTAATAGGCCTTCAAGCCTTTTCCTTGTCAATTGACCAAAATCATCAAACTATTCACAAGATAGACATTCTTCATTATTATCCCTACTCAAATTAATATGAAATTTTATCATGTACGATTTTCAGCAGAGTGCTGATTATGTACGGCAGGCTAATAATAAAAGGGATCTTAAAGATCTCAGTAGGATTCTAGAGCATGACAAAAGCAAACAAAGCATCCAGCCCACTCGCTTCATTAGCGAACCCTTTCGATAAAGAGAAAGAAGTCGAATTCAGTATTCCTGGTCAAGCGTCTTATGAGCCGGGTCTATATGAAGAGAGCCTTAAGAAAGGTTACAAGCTGATTCAGCGCCCTAAAAAAGCCGCGGGTGTTAACGCCATTACTCGCCAGCACGCGAAAAAGCGTATGACGATTTGGGAACGCATCTCTGTATTAACCGATGAAAGCCCAACGGTATTGTTTCAAAACTGGGGCAAGAACCTTGATGGTGCTTCACTAGTTACCGCCGTAGTAAAAATTAATGGCCGTGATGTCGCCTTATATGGGCATGATTTTACCGTGCGCGCAGGCTCGATGGATGCGACTAACGGCAAAAAGCTAGCGCGTTTGTTTGAACTTGCGGGTAAGCGCAAAATTCCTCTAGTCGGCCTGAACGACAGTGCAGGTGCTTATGTCCCTGCCGGTGTTGGTGGTCTTGATGGTTACGCTGAAGCCTTTACCGCCTTGCGTAAAATTAGTGGTGTCGTTCCTTCTATCATGTGCATGTTTGGTTTTAACGCTGGAGGTGGCTCTTACTTACCACGCCAGGGGAGTTTCATGATTCAACCAAACGATACCTTCTTTGGTCTAACAGGCCCTGGTGTTGTTAAGTCCGTACTGGGTGAAGACGTGACGCCGGATGAACTAGGTGGCCCAAGTGTTCATAGCCAAAGTGGTGTAACCGATTTTGTAGTGAAAGACGAAGTGAGTGCCTTGAAGAAGGTTAAGCGCCTACTGAATTATATTCCAAACAATAATAGCGAATTCGCCCCTTTCCAAGAAACCTCAGACCCTGTTGATCGTAAGACCTGGGATGTGGATATCTTATTGAAGAAAGCCTTCAATAGCCCAAGCGGATTCAATACTCCAATTGATGTGAGCATTATGATTCAGCAGTTATGCGATCACGGTGATTTCATGGAGATTCAACCTGATCGCGCTCGTAATACCATTACTGCTCTGGGTCGAATGGGCGGAAATGTTATCGGTTTTGTTGCCAATAACTCAGCGGTTTCTTCAGGACAAATTGATATTGCGGCGGCGTATAAAAATGCACGCTTTATCCGCTTTTGTAATCTATACAATATTCCTGTGATCTTTATGGAAGATACAACCGGCTTCTTACCGGGTAAGGATCAAGAAGCCCAAGGTATCGTCCAAGCGGGTCGCGCCATGTTAGATGCAATTATTGATTTACGCACCCCTCGTTTCTTATTGATTATTCGTAATGCCTTTGGTGGTGCTTACGCCTCTTATAATAATTATCCAACAGGTGCCGATTTAGTGGTTGCCTTACCTTCAACTCGTGCGGCGGTGATGGGGCCTGCTGGGGTTGAATTTGTTTATAAAAACGAACTGCGTGCGATTCGTAGCGCCGTTAAAAATAAAGAACAAAGCGCAGAATGGGCGAAAGAGCAGGAAGCTTTATTAGCTAAGCGTTATGAAGAAGAATTGATGAATCCGAACGAAGCGCTGAGTTTAGGTTCTATTTCTCAAATTGTGATGCCAAGTGATCTACGTAAGGTGTTATGTGAAAACATGAATTTCCATTTACGCCATTACACACCTGAGCCGTTAAATGCCGTTCAGCGTGAGTTCCACTAAATTTCTATTACAAATTTAGTCAACGATAAGCATCAAAATAAATAGAATTTATAGCAAGCAGATTGCTAAATAGGATTATAAAATGAGCAACGATTATTATTTAAATAACCCATTAATTCATCAAGATCGCCGTTTAGTTAATGCGAATAATGAATGGGCACAAAGTTTTGAATGCAGTGAGATGCGTCCATTAATTATCTGTCGTGGGCCTATTCGTAAAGAAGCAATGGATGTCTTCGAAGAAATGGGTATTGAGCACTATGGTATTTTGCTTTCAGAGAAAGACTCTATCGTCTATCAAAATGCCTTGGCCCCTGAATTACGTCAGTTAACAGATCCTAAACGAGTGCATCGTGTTCCTGACTATACCGGTGTGGATAAAGAAGAGCGTAATGTTCGCATTCAGCAAATAATCAGTATTGCCAAAGAAAATAACTATAACTCGATTTTTACCGGTTATGGTTTTATGGCGGAAGATGAAACTATGGTTGCGGCTATGGAAGACGCCGGTCTTAACTTTATTGGCCCTTGTTCTAAAACCGTACACGACGCAGGTCTTAAAGACGAAGCTAAACGCACGGCGCTTAAAGTTGGTGTAAGTGTTACTCCGGGTATTGATAACGCGACGGCGATTACCCTAATTAAAAAATATGCGGATGAAAAAGCGCTATTAGCTCTAGCCAAAGAACAAGGTCTGCTATTAGATAAAGAACTATTTGATAATGCAGAAGCCTTAGTAGAAAAAGCCGATGTGGTATTAGCCGCGGGTTATAAAAAAGGTGTCGACCTTTATACCATCGAAGAATTACAAGAAACGATTCGTGAACAAGTGATCGTGATGAGTCGAGATTACCCTGAAAACCGTATTCGTCTTAAGTGCATCGGCGGTGGTGGTGGTAAAGGTCAGCGTATCTTACCTAATCCAAATACCATGGAAGGTGATGTTGAAAATCAAATCACGCAAGTGGCTGAGCAGGCACCGTCGTTAGTATTGGAAATTTTAAACGAAGTTAAAGCGACAGGGCTTGGAGACAATAAAAACGTTCTTATTGAACTCAATATTGAAACCACTCGCCACCAAGAAATCCAGGTGATCGGTAATGGCCAGTGGAGTTTGGCATTAGGTGGTCGTGATTGCTCTCTACAGATGCATGAGCAGAAGCTATTAGAGGTTTCAGTAACTACGGAAGAGCTTGAGTCAGCCTTAACAGAAGCCGTTAAAGCTGGTCGTGATGTGGAAGCGAAAGTTTTAACTCAAGATCTTAAAACCCTACATGCAATGGAAGAGCAGTCAGAGACTTTTGGTGAAGCAGTAGGGCTTGATAGTGTATCGACGTTTGAGTGTATTGTTGATCGTGATAAGCATTTCTTCATGGAAATGAATACCCGTATTCAAGTTGAGCACCGTGTGACGGAACTGTGCTACGCGCTTAAATTTATTAACCCAGAAAACGAAAATGAGTTCTTCATTGTCGAATCCTTAGTGGAGGCAATGGTATTGCTCGCGGCACATGGACCTCGTTTACCTAAGCCACAGCGTATAAAGCGCAACAACGCTTCTGTAGAAGCACGCCTAAATGCGACCAACCAAGCATTGGCTCCTCATGCGGGCGGTATCATCGAAAACTGGTCGGATGCGCGTGAAGGTGAGATTCGTGATGACCAAGGTATCAGTTTGCATAACCCAGATACCGATGTCTTTATGAAGTATCATTTAGCGGGAGCTTACGACAGTAATATTGCCTTGCTATTAACGGTTGGCCAAAATCGTTTAGATAGTTACCAAGGTTTAGCGGAAATTTTACGTACCACCGAACTAAGCGGTAAGGATCTCGCGACCAACCTCGAATTCCACTATGGCTTGGTTAACTGGTTCTTGGGTAATAACATCAATGCTCGCCCTACTACTCGTTTCATTGTGCCTTACCTAACCGCGGTTGGTTTATTGAAGCAAAAAGCCAATAACCTCGATTTAAATTTTGCTTATGGCCAAGTATGTAAGCAAGCGATGGCTAAGGTTAAAGATGCTGATGCACAAGCTGCTTTAAAAGAGGTATTAACTCGTAAGCAGCTATTATTAACCCGTCCATTAGAGCGTTTAATGGCTGAGCCTCATGTATTAGCAGGTTGGTTAAGCTTAAATCAGAAGCACTTCAGCCAAAATGATAAGGGTGAAATATCCTGGATTGAAAACCCAGTTAAAGTATTGGCTGAGACGTATCACTTCTTAAATATGGATTACAACGAGAATAATCCAGCAGCCAGCATGATTTGGGATCACGATCATGATGTTTTAAGCCAAGCATTAGATTTTTATGCCGAACTAGAAAAAGTATTAGAGGCATCTGATTTTTCTAACTTGTGCAAAGTATTAAGTAGTAAGAAATCTCCTTCATCAGGTATTGATAATGACCAGTGGCTGGCGATTCAATCGGCGCACTTAGGTTATCAAGCGGGTAATGAAATCCTATCTTTATTGCCTTTCATCGGTGTTAGTACCCAGTTCTTTGACTTGAAAGTGAACGAAGATTTAAGTGTTCACCTTCCTGAATCATTATTGGATGAAGAGCTGCAAGTGAAGATGGCGAAAGTATTAGTGCCACCGCCTGTCGCCAAGAGTGATGAAATTTTAGCGCCTACCGGTGGTATGTTCTATTCTTGCGAAGCGCCAGGTATGCCTGCGTTTGTTGAGCAAGGCTCTCATTTTGAAGCGGGTCAGCCACTTTATATTATTGAAGTGATGAAGATGTTCAATAAGGTCAATGCGCCTTTCTCTGGTACTGTTGATAAAATATTGGTGGAAGATGATGGTGCCATCATCAGCAAGGGCCAAGTATTATTTAAAATTACCCCAGATGAAAAAGCCGTTGTAGAATCACCAGAAGTGGTGAAAGCGCGTATCGAAGCGCAAACGTCTGAATTCTTAAACTCGATTACCTTGTAAGGGCTGATAATATGATAGTTGCATTAGATCACATCGCCATTGCGGTTCCCGATTTAGAAAAAGCGATTAAACGTTTTATGGAAGATTTTGATCTTCCTTTTAAAGGCCAGGAAGACGTTCCAGCGGCGAAAACCAGTACGGCTTTTTTTCCTTTACCTGAAACCAGTATCGAGCTGGTTCATCCATTAAAGGGTGAAGGTCCGATTCAAGGTTACCTCGATAAAAAAGGTGGTGGTCTGCATCACTTATGTTTTCGCAGTGATGATATCGAAGCGGATGTTGCTCGACTAAAAGAAAAAGGTTATCAGTTTTTATCAGAAGCGCCGACCTTGGGAGCTCATAATAGTAAGGTGATTTTCATTCACCCCAAAAGTTGTGATGGTGTTCTGATTGAGCTTAATCAACCTATGGCTGAAGCTAAAAGCGAAGAGGGTGAAGACTAATGGCTGATAATAACGAAACTGAAAAAAAGTATACTCTAGCTGAGTGGCAAGCCTTAGCAACCAAGCAAATGAAAGGCCTAACCCCAGAAGAAATGGAATGGCATACCCCTGAAGGTGTGCCGATTAAAGTGCTTTATACTCAAGAAGATGTGAAAGATCTTGAGTTCGCTAATACGATGCCTGGTCTTGCGCCCTATGTTCGTGGTCCACAGGCCACTATGTATGCAGGGCGTCCTTGGACAATTCGACAGTATGCGGGCTTTTCTACCGCAGAAGAATCCAATGCGTTTTATCGTAAAAATTTAGCGGCGGGCGCGCAAGGTGTTTCCGTTGCTTTTGATTTAGCGACTCACCGTGGTTATGACTCAGACCATCCACGAGTAACCGGTGATGTTGGTAAAGCAGGGGTAGCGATTGACTCAGTTGAAGATATGAAAATTTTATTCAATGAAATTCCATTGGATAAAGTTTCTGTTTCGATGACGATGAACGGTGCGGTTTTGCCTATTTTGGCCAACTATATTGTTGCTGCTGAAGAGCAGGGGGTTAGCCAAGATAAATTATCCGGTACGATTCAAAATGATATTCTAAAAGAATTCATGGTGCGTAATACCTATATTTATCCGCCGGCACCCTCGATGAAAATCATCGGTGATATTATTGCTTATACCTCAGGTAATATGTCTAAGTTTAATAGTATCTCTATTTCCGGTTATCACATTCAAGAAGCGGGTGCCGACGCGGCATTAGAGCTTGCTTATACCTTAAGTGATGGACGTGAATACGTGCGTACAGCGTTAGCTGCTGGACTAGAAGTGGATGCCTTTGCACCTCGCTTATCTTTCTTCTGGGGCATTAGCATGAACTTCTATATGGAGATTGCTAAGCTGCGCGCGGGACGTTTATTGTGGAACCGTATCATGGCGGAATTCAATCCACAGAACCCTAAGTCTTCTATGTTGCGAACTCACTCGCAGACTTCAGGCTGGTCGTTAACCGAACAAGATCCGTATAACAATGTTGTGCGGACTACAATCGAGGCTATGGCCGCCGTTTTTGGTGGTACACAATCATTGCATACCAATGCCTTAGATGAAGCGGTAGCGCTACCGACTGAATTCTCGGCCCGTATTGCGCGTAATACTCAGATCATCATCCAAGAAGAAACCGGGATTACTCAAGTAGTTGACCCTTGGGGTGGCTCTTACATGATGGAAAGTCTGACTCAGCAAATGGCTGATAAAGCTTGGGCTCTGATCGAAGAGATTGAAGAAAAAGGGGGTATGGCTAAAGCCATTGAAGAAGGTTTACCAAAACTTCGTATCGAAGAATCAGCAGCGAAAAAACAAGCCCGAATTGACCGTGGTGAAGACGTGATTGTTGGGGTAAATAAATATCAGCTGGAAGAAGAAGACGATTTAGAAATTCTAGAAGTTGATAATGTTGCCGTGCGTGAATCGCAGATTAAGCGTTTAACTGACATCAAGGCAAGCCGTGATAGCGAAGCGGTTAAAGCGGCTTTAGCGGCGATTACTGAAGCGGCTAAGAGTGGGGAAGGTAACCTGCTAGACTTAAGTGTGAAAGCGGCACGTTTGCGCGCAACGGTGGGTGAAATTTCTGACGCCATGGAAGAAGAATTCGGACGTTATAAAGCCGAGGCTCGTACTATCTCAGGTGTATACGGTGCACCCTATGAAGATGATGAAGACTGGCAAGGTATTAAAGCAGACATCGAAAGTTTTGAAGCCGAGCAAGGTCGTCGCCCGCGTATGCTGGTTTGTAAGATGGGCCAAGATGGTCACGACCGCGGTGCAAAAGTGATTGCCACAGCCTTTGCGGATGTGGGTTTTGATATCGATTTATCCCCAATGTTTTCCACTCCTGAAGAAGTAGCGAAACAAGCGGTGGAAAATGATGTTCACGTTGTCGGGGTATCTTCACAAGCTGCAGGTCATAAGACTCTGGTTCCTGCGCTAATCGACGCACTTAAAGCGCAAGGTGCTGACGATATTATCGTCGTCGCTGGCGGCGTAATTCCTAAGCAGGATTATGATCATTTATGGGCCGCGGGTGTGAAAGGGATTTTTGGCCCTGGAACCAAAATCCCTGTGAGTGCGCGTTTAGTACTGGAAGCGATTAAAGAAGCGCAAAAATCTTAATAATTTAAGTTTTTGTTAGAACCCTGTTAGCTTTTTTTGGATAAAAGCTAACAGGGGAATTTCCCAGAGAAAAATTATCTAGTATAGCTATTCTTTACTCAGTTAATAATGCTATTAAATCAGTAATATCTTTAGTGTTAATATAATCTAATTTTTCTACATCGTTACATGCTGAATTACTGGAATAATAATTTTTTTCTAGACCTGAGTCTTCGGTGATTGTTATACGATACAATCTTCCATCAAAATGGCAAGCCAGTGAGCTTGATGTTGCTCGCATTGAATACAATTTATTTTTGCTCTTATCCGATAAATTATCTAATGAATAATCATATGTTCTAGTGCGTCCTTCAAGGCTTGGGACATTGCCATTATCTTGAAAAATGACAAGGCGCTGGCTTGAAAGGCCCCAGATTAGTAATCCGGAATCTGATGATCCACAAGCGGTAAGCAAAAGCATTGATAAGATAAGAATCACTTTTTTCATGTTAAGTCCTTTTATTAAAATTTAGCACTCATATCACCCGGCTGATTCCAATCCGCTTTATATAAGTCGCTATCATTCAAATGATAAACCGTATCACCCTGTATCAAGCCGCGGCTTGTATTCATATTGTGATAGCCATTTTCATCACTATTGTCACTGCTCTTAGTGATTAGCGCACCCGCCTGAGTTAGTTGATTGTCTTTTATTTCAAATAAGTACAATCCAGATTGTGACCATTGATAAAACTGGCTTTCAGGGTCTCCCCAATAATTCCCTTGAGCAGGGCCATTATTCTCCATAATAGGGAAGGCAAAACGATACTGCCCATCTTGCTGAATACCAGTAAAACTTAAAGGGTCATAACTGAGCGGGGTAGATGAACCTCGTTTGCCTATTTGAATATTCCCTAGTTCAGTTGGCTGCTGAATATCGCTGACATTAAATAATGACACTTTAATACCCTGATACCAGGTAGTGCCACTTGCGCCTAAAATGGCATCTTTACCGATACCTAATAACAAGTCATTGCTAATGGGGTGTAAATAATCACTGAAGCCAGGGATTTCTAATTCCCCTGCGATACTAGGTTGTGAGGGATTTGAAAGATCTATCACGTAAAGTGGATCGACTTTCTCAAAAGTCACTATGTAGGCCCTGTCTTGCATAAAGCGTACGCTATAAATCTGCTCGTTCACTTTACCAATAGCAGCAGGCTGTTCATCGTTCGGTAAGGTGGCAATTGTCTTTAATTCATTCCCTTGAGTCTTTAGTACTGTTAGCTGGTGCTGAGTTAAACGCCAGTCAGTATTGGATGATTTTTTAGAGGTGACTACGGCAATGCTACCATCTTTGAGTTCTCCTAAACGCAGTCTTGGATTATTGCTGGCGAGCTGCCCTGCTACGACCGCAGAACCTTGGTAAGCAAAAGAAGTTAAATCAAATTTATGCAGGTGAGTATTACCCGAAGTCCAGTGTAATGACTCTGGTAGGCTGTCGGAAAAATTCCAATAGCTGGTATTAAAGGTATATAAGTTATTGGTACTCATATAAATGCCATGAACATCACCGGCCATACAGCGGCTAGTAAATTGGGCATTATCGATGTTGATACGAGTTATCATGGTTAAGCTTATCGATCCCATATTGGGATTGGCTACTTGCGGAATTAGGCAGCTACTATCAGACACAAGGTCAAATTCTTGCTCATTAATTGTCAGCTTAGGTAATAACTCACTCAAGTTAATATCATTGATTAACCGTTTATTGGCCGCGATGTCGTGATCAGTTTCAGGGTAATGAATCAGGTCAGGAATATTTGGGCTATAACGGCTGATTAAGAAAATTTCATCACCGATTCGGCGACTCTGAACCACGTATCCATCTAAGACGATTGAATGTTTAATTTCAGGCTGAGTTTTAGTTTGAACATCGATAATGCTCATGTGACTCTGGCCATCTTGCCAAGTTTCCGCACTGGCCCAGTTATTTTGATAGTGATTGCGATTACCTAAAACAACCAAGGAGTTGTCATTTAAATACATTTCACTAGGACTCATGGATTCTAATTCCAAATTCGCCAGTTCTTCCATGCTATTTTTAACGATACGTAATTGGGCTGGGGTGGTGGTTGACATTGGCCCACAAGGCAGAATTGTCATCATGTCATCTTGTTCAGCAACAGGACTGGATGCAGTCGTTAACGCGGCGCTAAAAATAACAGGCTCTGCAGTATTACAATCAGTGAATTCATCGTACTGATAGTCGACCTTTGCGGGTTTTAAAACGAAAAAATTTTCACCATCATATTTCCATAAGTCCCCTTCATCAACACCGGCTACTTGATTATTAGTGCCGCTGAAATCCGCTGGGTTTGATTCACTCGCATCTGAGCTGGCCGTATCGTCAGCGAGTGCATTTTCAGCAATTGCAATCGATTCCATATAGCTGGTATCAGCGTAATTAGAGGAAGAGGCCTTTTGTGTAAAGCGGGCGGTAAGGAATTGTTTTAGTTCAGCTTGGCTTGCATCTTCTTTCAATTGAATGTCGGCTTTATTTTCAGCTTGAGTTTCATTTTCTGAATCTGGATCGATGCAGGCAATGAGGCTGGTCATAAAGGCAGTGAGCAAGGCAGTCTTAATCATTGTTGAGTAAGAAAGCGATGCTAAGAAATTAGTCTTCATATCAAGATCCGTGTGAATGAGTGATTATCTTAATATTATCAATGTGAAATTTTCCCATGTCAATTTATGAATCATTAATTTATAAAATCGTTACAATGGGCGGATTGATATAATTTAATGATTTAAGCCAAGTTGATAGAGGGAATTTGGAGTGCATCGACTGAAAGTATTGCGAATAAGGCTGCTAATAGGGCTACTTATAAGTTGTGCACTGTTAAATACAGCTCATGCGCAGCAAAGCTTAAAACTCTCTCTCGGTGAATATCGAATTCTTGATGGCGCTGATAGCTATGGCTTTACTTCAATTAATAGCAAATATTCTAGTCAAAATTATCAAGCGAGCCTAAGCCTGCCTTATATCAGTGGCTATCGAGGAGAGTCGGGTGTCGGTAATGTTGCTGTTAAGCTGGCCTACTTAACTCAGTGGCGAAAAAACTATATCGACCTGAACTATCGTCAAAAGCTAGCCACCGCCGATGATCAGTTAACCGTGCCTGCATGGGACACGGGTATGAGCATAGAATTAGCTCGATACCTTGTTGGTGGAGTGGGTTTTATGGAACTCGGTTATAACTGGCGGCATAAAGCTCAAGGGAGTCAGGCTGAACGTAAAAATAGTTTGTTTTACGCACTTGGAGGTTCATATCCGCTAATGAAGTACCTGTCTGCGGGTATGATTCTAGATCATAAACCTACTGCTCTAGGCCAGCTCAATCGCAATATAACCGGGTTTGCGCAATATAAGCTCAATCAAACGCATCGAATTGGCGTGAATGCTTTTAAAGGATTAACCCAAGCCAGCCCTAACTGGACATTAGGTCTGGTTTGGACGCAGAAATTTTAAAATTGCTTTTAGTCTTTTATATCTTCGGGGGGCTCTAAATCATCAGCCTCCATATCCCCTGGGAAAATGATTTCTAAGCTATTATCGATAGCCTCACGGCTTTCAAATATCTCGGGGCGCTCAATTAGTTCAGGTCTTTCCAATATTTCTGGACGGCTCATAGAGCGAATACCCGTGCCACCGATGCCACCGATGGTCTCTTCTTCGGATAATACCTCATCAGAATGAGCATCGAGCTGCGTCGCAAGACAAAGGCTGCTATACGTAAGTATCAGACTGGTGATGGCGGTGACTAAGAAGTTATTCATTGTCTAAATCCGTATAAAGGTAGCTGCCTAAACGGAAGCGGTAATGTGGGCCTAGCGATTTTTTATCTTGTTTTTGTAATGTCAGCGCTTGGGCATTGAGATCTTTCAAGACAATCATTGATTGTTCTTTAGCTGATTTCTTTAATATTAATAGTGACGCTTTACTAAGCTTGTTATAAAACACAGCGCGCTCAAAGTTTTTTTGCTTATTAATTAAATTGCCCGTGCTGGTGGCCATATGATCGGCCAAATTCTCGGCAAAGAAAAAAAGTTGATCTTCCGATAACTGCTTATCTTGTAGGGCATCCATATTAAGGTGCAGCTTTTGCGCTTCGTCTTTATTCATCCAGCCCATTTGTAGCCAGCTTTCCATAATGCTTGAGGGATGAATGTTCTGACGGCTGTATTCATTGGCTAGAGATTCAAAGCTATTCTCTCCATTGATTGATAAGGGTTGCGATATACCTTCGATGCAGTAGGGCTCTTCACCCATCCAGCTTGCAAGCATTAGACTATTGATTGATAGGCGTTCAGACGGTTTATGTTCTAAGTTCTGATCCCGTAAACGCTTTACATCCTTTCTATGGACGCCAGTTAATAAGTTAATACGACTATCCGTTGCGGGTTTATCAGCAATGGCAAAATCTTTTTCGGCGACTTCCACATAAGCCGACTTGATGATCTCAAGTAAGGTGGGCAGCGTGATTTGTTTGTTAATCAAAAAACGCATCAAGGGCTTAAGTAGCTGCTTGATAGCCGAGTTCAATAGGGTATTTTGTTTATTTTCATCAATCATAATTACCAGTGTAACCTAATGCACACTGCTTGTGGGAAAATATCACATTTGTCAGTTCTTAGCGGTATAACCCTAGGGGTTACGAGTTATGGTATTCTTACTACAGTCATTAAACTCTATAACAGATACTATCATCATGATCGACTTGGAAGCCTTAAAACGTGGTAATCGCCGTGCTCTCGCAAAGGCAATTACCTTGGTTGAAAGCAAGCTTGATAAGCACAGAATTGAAGCCCAAGACATCCTTAACCAGCTATTGCCAGATACCGGAAACAGTATTCGTATCGGCATTAGTGGTATCCCAGGGGTCGGAAAATCTACCTTCATTGAGGCATTTGGTCAGTATCTTATTAACCAAGGTAAGAAAGTCGCTGTCTTGGCGGTAGACCCGAGCTCCCCTCTACGCGGCGGCAGTATTCTAGGGGATAAAACCCGGATGGAAATGTTATCCCGCGAAGAGAATGCCTTTATTCGCCCTTCACCCAGTGAGGGAGCGTTAGGGGGCGTGGCGCAGAAAACTCGTGAAACCATGCTGCTTTGTGAAGCTGCAGGCTATGATGTCATTTTGGTCGAAACCGTTGGGGTTGGCCAGTCTGAATACGAAGTCGCTGCCATGGTGGATTTTTTCCTCGTTCTTATGCTGCCCAATGCCGGTGATGAATTACAAGGAATCAAACGCGGTATTATGGAATTAGCCGATGCGCTAGTCATTAATAAAGCCGATGGTGAAAGTTTAAACTTGGCCAAGCAAACTCAAGGGCATTATAAAAGCGCCTTTAAACTGATGAAGCAAAATAGTTTCTGGACTCCTCAGGTACAGACTTGCTCGGCATTGAATAACGATCGCATTGAAGACATTTGGCAGATGATTACTGAATACCATAAAGCGGCCACTGAAAATATTAATGCCGGGATCCCTTCATTTGACGAAAAGCGAGCGCGTCAAAACAGTGAATGGTTAGATAAACTCATTCATGAAATGTTAGAGCTGAAATTAAAACAGCACCCTGCAGTAAAACAAACCTTGCCGCAATTACAGGATGATGTTTTGAATAATAAAACAACGCCGTATAATGCCGCCCAACAAATAATTGATTTGCTATAGGTGAATCTTTCTACAGAAGAGCTAAGTATGAGTACGCCTTTAACTCCAGAACAAATCAGCGAAAAATTAAAGCAGTTCTTTATCGACCATCTACCCATTACTCAATTCATGGGCTTAGAAGTCGAATCTTATGATGGTGATACATTAATTCTTACTGCACCACTCGAGCCTAATATTAACGATAAACAAACCGCTTTTGGTGGCAGTTTATACAATACGGCGGTGATGGCGTGCTGGGGAATGATTTATCTAAAAACCCAAGAAAAAAACATTCAGTGTAATCAAGTTGTTACCGAAGGCAGTATGAAGTATATCGCCCCAGTCGATGGTCGAATTCGAGCGATCTGCCATGCACCGGCGGAAGAAGAGCTGGCCGGTTTCTTTGATCACTTTGAGCGTAAAGGGCGAGCAAGAATATCATTAGAAGCTGCTGTGTATAATGATACCTGCGTAATGAAAATTGATCCCGAAGCTGAACCTAAAATAAAACCTGCAGTTAAGTTCAGCGGTCAATATGCGATTCTAAAAACCGAATAATTAAAATCAGTTTAAAACCTGTGAAGTCTCAGCCTCATTGTCAGCCGTTTGATACTTTACAGGACGCAAAAAATCTAAAATTAAACGCCCGATAAAATTAGCATCGGTTCCTTGTTTAAGAGAATTAATCCCTAAACTATAAGTCGGCTCGCCAATCATTTCGGCGCGGCGGCTCAATAAGCGCTCACTGTACTCAGGGCTAAATTCCGGGTGCCCTTGCAAGGTGACAATATGCTGTTTAATTACGAAGCCGGCATACGGGCAAAAATCATCACTTAAGAAACAGCGTGCTTCTGCTGGTAAAGCAACTACTTGATCTTTATGGCTGTAAATGAGATCGAGATATTTAGGCAAGGGCTGTGCAAAAGGGGAGTCCGGCGCGGTCATTAACGAGCGAATACCAATCCCCCAGCCTTTATCACTCATCTCAACCTTACCGCCTAATGCTTGCGCAATAAGCTGGTGGCCGAAACAAATGCCCAGTATCTTAGTTTGTGCTTGGTCGGCTTCAACAATCCATTTTGAGAGTGTTTCAATCCAGGCATGATCTTCATAAGCGCCAGCTTTAGAGCCTGTGATGATATAGGCATCACATTCATCAAAGAATACAGGCAGTTCATTTTGCTGTACTTGATAATAAACGAATTCAATATCTTCATGGTTCGGTTGAGTATTTGATAGTTGCAGAGCGGCGAAATAGCGTTCAAACATCAAACCATACGAACCATAATCCTGTATTAGGTCGTCGTATAAAACATCTGTTTCTAATAATCCTATGCGCATGATGAAATTCCTTCTATATATGTGCACGATACATTTAAATAGATACTAACCTAGTGGCGAGTCTGGGACTCATTGGCAACAAATTGGCTCGCATCCTTCTTCTTTAGTGGTTCAATGATTTGCTCTAAACCATTAATTTTAATTTCCAGCGCTAACGCTAATAGCATACCTAGACGCCCTTCAGGGAAGCCTTTATTGGCAAACCATAATAGATATTCTTCGGGTATATCAATAATGACTCGGCCTTGGTATTTTCCAAAGGGCATATAATCATTGGCTAGGGCTAATAAATCTTTTTTCTCAAACACAAGCTGATCCAATCTAAGCTGACTTTCCCATAGTATCACTTGCTTAAAGCTTATGCTTTACCGATACTAGCGCTTTTTTACCTAGGAGCCCCACATGGCCATTGCAAAAGATACCGTTGTTCAATTTCATTACACTTTAAAAGATGCGGATGGCTCGGTAATCGAATCTTCTCATGGTAACGACCCAATGGCCTACCTACATGGCCACGGTAACATCATCCCAGGTCTTGAAGAAGAAATGGTTGGTAAAGAAGCGGGTGCTGAGTTTGTTGCCACGGTATCACCAGAAAAAGCCTATGGTCAGCGTGATGAAACCGCTATCCAGCGCATTCCTGCGAAACACTTACAGGGTGCTAAAAAGTGGAAGAAAGGCATGGTCGCTCATGTTGAAACGGATCAAGGCCCTCGTCAAGTGACGGTTATCAAGGTTGGTAAGTTTATGATCGACGTGGATGCTAACCATCCTTTCGCCGGTAAAGAGCTGACCTTTGAAGTGAAAATTGAAGACGTACGTGAAGCCACTGCCGAAGAAGTTCAGCATGGACATGCTCACGGCCTAGGCGGTCACCAGCACTAGTTCAAACGAGAAAACTGGTAATTGGCGGAGCTTGTCTATACTAACACTAACTACATAATATCTAGGGTTAGTATGGACCAAGCTCTTCAGCAACCAATCCAAGCCTCAATTCCTTCCTTAGAAGACTCTCTACGCTTAGGCCAAAGCTTGCATTTAGAGTTTGAAGGGCTGCCCGAATTAAATGGTGGTTATTATTTATGGGGAATTTGCCCTAATGAATCCATCATGGTTTCAGCGCCACAGCTCAACTTATCAGATGAGCTATTAAATACCTCGGTTAAAGCCCGTCTCTTTATTGAACAACTCGATAGTGCGTGTGCATTCAGGACAACGGTTGGTAATTTATGTGAAAAACCGAGCCCCTACCTACACCTAAGCATGCCTAATAATATGGTTATGGGGGAAGTCCGGCGGAATCATCGTGCACGAATCAGCTTAGAGACCCATATTTCATATAGTGAGAATAACAATATCTCTGCAGAGATAACCGATGCCAGTATTTGTGGCTGTCGTATTAATACTTCTGAAAATGACCTAAAAGTCGGCGATATTATTAACATGCAGTTTGAGATTAATGTCTACGGTATAGCTCAAAAGATTGAACTGACTGCGATGGCGCGCTCCAGAGCTGAAACCTCGAAAGGCTATTCTCTGGGTGCACAATTCATTGAAATGCCTGATTGCCACAGAATCGCCTTGAACAGTTATCTACTTAAGCATTGTTAACATTCATTACTTACTGATAGATACATTAAAGAATCTATTGTTACAGTCGTTATACAAGATGAATATATCCAGTGAACATTACTTTTGCGATAATTTTTTGTTTGCTGGGCTAATAATACCGGCTTCAGTTCTCTGGGTTGAAGCTTCTATAAATAGCCCTTATCAGTAATAGGGAAGGCATGCAGAATCTATTTAAACTTGCTACTGCTAGAAAGCGCATTATTCCGAACTCTACCTTCTGGCTGCCAATAAACGCTTTGATGAAGCGCCTTGCCAATTTCTTCAATACACAATCTTTAGCGGATAACGACCAGCGTTTCAATCTTGCGTCAGATGATAATCAATTAGCCGACTGGGAGTGGGATTTAGAAACAGGTTTGATCTGCTTCAATCAGAACTTTGTTGAACGTGCCGGCGGTGTCGTCAGCCATAATACCGTTACTATTGATTGGCTTCAGGGGCGTATACACCCTCAAGATAAAGAGATGGTTGTGAAAGCGGTCAATGAATACCTTCATAATTCTGAGCGCCCCCTTGAAATAGTCTTTCGCATTTACGATGCCGATCACCAGTGCTTAACAGTACAGTGTCGAGGGACTTTTGCGCGTAGAAGCAAGATGCGCATGTTGGGGATCTTTACCTTCTTAACCGGGAATCAGCAGGTAGAGCGAAAATTAAATCGTTATCTTCAACTTGAACGGTTAATGGCCAAGCTTTCGCAGCAATTCTTAACGGCTCAGCAGGGAGATGTAGAAAAAACGTTAGTCGAAGGGCTGAGCTTATTAACCGAAAGTATTGAAGGTGTTCGCAGTTGTTTGATTCACTGCGAACCAGAAAAAGCTCATTCCCAGCCGAAAGTCTATGAATGGGGTGAGCCTGTCTATGACTCTATGAATCGCTTCATGGCCGGACTGAATAGCGATCAAGTTGAAAACTTGTGCACATTATTTTCTGCAGAAACGGCCGTCTTCCTGCCTGACTCCTTCCATAATATCAGTCTGCAACAGGATATTTTAAAAGGTATGAGTTCATCCATGGCGATAGCACTGCCTTTGCAAGGTGAGAGTTTGGGCAAGGGCTGTTTGCTATTAGGCTTTGACGACCTATCAGAACCTTGGCGTAAAGAAGATGTGAGTTTATTACGCAGTATTGCGGATTTGTTTTTTATTATTCTCGATCGCGAAGCCGTACAAACAAAGCTGCAAGCAAGGCAAGAGCTATTATTGGAAAACCAAGCGATTGCTAAGATCGGTAGCTGGTTATTGGATAATAACAGTGAGATCTTAAACTGCAGCCCAGAAGTTCATAGGATCTTTGAGATCGATTTGAATCAAGATATTGATTTCGAATTATTTTTACAATTTGTTCATGCTGATGATCGTCAAAATGCCGCAGAGATAATCGGTCAATCGATTGAAGAAAGAACACCTTATGATTTTGTTTACCGCATTATTTCTTCCACAGGTAAATTAAAATATGTTCATGGTCGTGGGCAAGCCATCTTAGATGAACAAGGTAATTTATTACGCCGTGTCGGTTCTGTTATGGATGTGACAGAGCGTAAGTTGGCCGAAGAAAGGTTACGCTTATCGGCCATTATGTTTGAATCAACCCAAGAAGGTGGGCTAATAACCGATAAAGATTCGTATATTATTGCGGTTAATAAAGCCTTTACCGATATCACAGGTTATAGCGAAGCAGAAGCATTAGGTAAAAAACCGAGTCTCTTAAAATCGGGTAGGCACGACGATGCTTTTTATCAACATATGGAAGATTCATTAGACAGTCATGGTGCTTGGCAGGGTGAAATCTGGAATAAAAGAAAAAATGGAGATTTTTATCCAGAATGGCTATCGATCAAGAATGTTTACGATGATAGTGACCAAATAACCAATCGCATTGCTGTTTTCTCAGATATTAGCCACATCAAAAAAACCGAAGAGCAGATTGAGCACCTATCGCATCATGACCCATTAACCGGTTTACCGAATCGTTTATTATTCCAATCACGCTTGTCTCATGCGCTAGATATTGCAAAGCGAAACCAATATCAAATGGCGGTCATGTATATCGATCTCGATCACTTCAAAAATATCAATGATAGCCTCGGCCACAACGTGGGCGATGAGGTATTGGTAATGGTTAGTGAGCGCTTAAAGCATCGAGTCCGAGATTCGGATACCTTGGCGCGTATCGGTGGTGATGAATTTATATTGTTGTTAGAGCAAATAGATGGAGTAGAGCAAGCCGCTTTTGTTGCTCAATCTATTCTCGACATTTTAACTGAACCGTTTAAGTTCGAAGATGGTAAAGACGTCTTTATTGGCGCCAGTGTTGGGGTCAGTTTTTTCCCTAACGACGGCCTGACCTCGACAGATTTAATCAGTCATGCCGATGCGGCAGTTTCACAAGCAAAAGATAACGGTCGTAATGGTGTTCACTTCTATACCTTAGAGTTAACGCAAGCAGCGCAAGAAAGAATGCAGCTCGAGAGTGAATTACGCCGTGCATTAGCGGAAAAAGATGAACTGCAACTTTATTACCAGCCACAAGTGAGTATGACCAGTGGTGAAATAGTAGGAGCCGAAGCGTTATTACGCTGGCATCATCCAAGCGATGGCATCATATCGCCAATGACCTTTTTACCCGTAGCGGAGAAAAGTGGCCTAATGGCCGAGTTGGATTATTGGGTGCTAGAGACCGCTTGCCGCCAGCATGCTCAATGGCATAAACAGGGAATACCGGCATTCATTCTCGCGATTAACATCACAAAATACAGTTTTATGGATGTCAGCTTTTTATCTAAAATTAATAGCATCATCAGTAAAACCGGTATCGATCCGAAAACTATTGAGTTAGAAATCACCGAAGGCGCGTTAATTGAACCGAGTCCGCAGGTCATACAAACCATTGCCGAGCTTAAACAGATGGGCTTTACCTTAGCGATCGATGATTTTGGTACCGGTTATTCTTCTTTGGCTTATTTGCAGCGCTTTAATGTGGATAAGTTGAAAATAGATCGCAGTTTTGTCAAAGACGTCTTAACGGATTCACAAGGGGAAGCGATTACCAGTGCGATTATATCCATGGCACAGAGTCTGAATTTGCAAATATTGGCGGAAGGCGTAGAAGACCAAGAACAGTTATCGTTATTAAAAGAGAAGGGCTGTGAGATTTACCAGGGATTTTATTTTTCAAAACCTATACAGGTGATAGATTTTGAACAGCTCATGATGAACTATAAGCCCTAAACTGGATTAAAACTAGCTTAGGGCTATAGGCTCTAGCGATTACTCGCAAGGCTGCTTATTCATAAGTACACAAGTAAGCCGTATCGGTTTTAACTTGTACGCCAAAGCTCACGTTAGCTTCAACGTTAAAGCTTTCACCGGCAGAGAACGTCTTCCACTCATCGCTTCCTGGAAGCTTAATGATCAAAGCGCCGGCAACAACCGTCATCACTTCTTTTTGGCTAGTGCCGAATTCGTATTCACCCGGAGCCATAACGCCCACGGTAGACGCAAGCTGTTCGCCTTTGAATGCGATGGATTTAACATTGCCGTCGAAATATTCATTTACATCAAACATAGATAATTCCCTACCTTATAAAAGGCTGAAAGAAGGTTAATAAAAGGGTAAAAAATTGGGTCGCGAAGTGTACCACATTCTATCAATGGGCAGAATCCGCTTAAGAATGGCTCGAACCTGACTGTTCTTCATACAGTTTTTTCATCATATTAATGTAGTGTTCGAGGTTACGTTCGGCATTAATGGGATAGTATTCATCGGTAATTTCAACGCTGATCGCACGGTCAAAGCGAAAGTTGCGGTAATCTTGGCGTATTTCGCACCAAGCGACTAAGGTCCAGCGTTCACCCCAAAAGAACATGCCCAAAGGCCAGATTCTGCGTTCACTCTTTTTTCCTTCGGCATCAGCGTAATGCAGCTTTAATATCTGTTGCTGCTCACACGCCCGTCTAATGGTGCGGTGAGTTTCGCCGAGCTGTTGCGGGCTAAGGGTCGGAACACGGTATGCTTGGCGATCAGCTTGGATCAATAATGGCTCGGGAAGAACCGCTCGAATCTTTTGCACCGCGCGCTGGGCACCGGCGGCCAGATCGGGGTCTGTCCAAGCTTCAACCATACGTGCGCCTAATAGCAGCGCCTGCATCTCGTCGAAATCAAACATCAGTGGTGGCAGCTGATAGCCAGACCTAAGCATATAACCGATGCCCGCCTCTCCATCTACGGGTACCCCAGATAGGCTGAGGGCTTGAATGTCTCGGTAAATGGTTCTTACCGAGACTTCCATAACATCGCTTAACTGTTCTGCCGTAATGGCGGTGCGGCGTCCACGCAACAAGTTAACCAGTTGAAATAGGCGTTCAGACTTGCGCATGAAACAGTGTTCTCCATCATTACTTCAGTCGTTAGGCTAACAAGGCTGCTTAAGCAGGGGCTTGCATTGTATGAATTTGCTGGTGGTCGACTTTAACACTTTCCATATCGATCACCTTCATCATACCTTGTAAGCTCGGCTCGTCACCAAAACTTTGTTGCGCAGCGCTAGCGGTTTCCATATCTTGCCAAAATACCGTATCGGTCCAGTTGCCACCTTCCGCTTGCGCTAAAGCGCGATATTCAAAGCCAGGCTGAGTTTTTACCCAATTATTCAAATGTTCGTTCTCTGCTAAGAATTCCTGCTCGCTGATACCCTTGGCAAGTTTAAAGGTTACTAGTTCTAAAATAGCCATCGTGTTATCTCCTTGATTAAGTGAGATTTCAGTATAAAAAACACGACTGACAGAACGTGTCAGGAGAGAAATAGGTGAAAGTTGACCGAAAACCTAACTAATTGGTAACAAGTTGTAGAAACATGACGACTTCTTGCAAAATATGCGTATAATTCGCGCTCCCTCAATTAGCTGGTTTTTTTGGGCTAGGCAAAATTCAACATCCTGTTAGCTATCATTGTTAAAGAATAGCGAACTGATCGTGTAGTGTGATCTGTTGTTAGCGTATTGCTCAGCCCTAATTCCTGCCCTATGTATTATTACAGGATGACGTGATGTCTGACACTCCAGAAACAACAGAAGTCGCTACAGAAGTAGTTGAAGATCAAGGCCCAAGTTTTGCCGATCTAGGTTTACCCTCTACCGTACAGCGCGTAGTAGACGAGATGGGCTATAAAAAGCCTTCTCCAATTCAAGCACAATCAATCCCACCTTTATTAGAAGGTAAGGATGTACTAGGTCTTGCACAAACCGGTACCGGTAAAACAGCGGCTTTCGCATTGCCGATTCTAGCCCGTACAGATGCGGCTAGCCGTACACCACAGGTTCTTGTATTAGCACCAACACGTGAACTTGCGATGCAGGTTGCTAAAGCATGTGAAGAATACTCTAAATATACCCCAGGCCTAAAAGTTGCCGCAGTATACGGTGGCCAAGATTACGGCACACAGATTCGCGCAATTCGTGGTGGCGCTCAATGGATCGTTGGTACGCCGGGTCGTATCATGGATCACTTGAAGAAAGGCACCTTGTCGTTAACCGATATTAAAGCGGTTATCTTGGATGAAGCTGATGAAATGCTACGTATGGGCTTCATCGATGACGTAGATTGGATTCTAGGTCATGCACCAAAAGAGCGTCAGGTTGCTTTGTTCTCGGCAACTATGCCAAAGCAGATCAAGCACATTGCTGCGACGCACTTGAACAACCCAATCGAAATTAAAATCGAATCAAAAACAGCGACGGCCTCTACGATTGAGCAGCGTTATTGGTTCGTAGGTGGTGCACATAAAAATGATGCATTGCTACGTATTACTGAAGTAGAAGACTGCGATGCCACTATGGTATTCGTACGTACTAAACAAGCAACAGAAGAAGTTGCTGACTTCATGAAAGCAAACGGCGTTAAGTGTGAAGCACTAAACGGCGATATCCCTCAAGCTCAACGTGAGCGTGTGGTTGATAAGCTTAAGAAAGGTAAAGTAGACATGATCGTAGCAACCGACGTTGCTGCCCGTGGTCTTGATGTTGAGCGTATCTCTCACGTAATCAACTACGACATTCCTTTTGATGCAGAATCTTACGTTCACCGTATTGGTCGTACTGGCCGTGCTGGACGTTCTGGTAAAGCGATCATGTTCGTACGTGGCCGTGAGCGTCGTATGCTTAGCACCATCGAGCGTACTACTCGCCAGCGCATCGAAGAAATGCCATTACCAACCGCTAAAGACGTAAACGCTAAGCGTCGTGAACGTTTTAAAGCGACCGTTGAAGCAACGATCGGTAACGAACAAGCGGTTATGTTCAAAGAGATGATCTCTGAACTGGTAAACGAAAAAGAATTAGATGTTGTTGAAGTGGCTTCTGCATTAGCGCACTTGGCACAAAACGGCATTCCATTATTCTTGAACGAAAACGAACGTTTCCGTCCACCGCAGCGCGAACGTACTGAGCGTGATGGTGGTCGTGAAGGCCGTGGTGATCGTCCACAGCGCGAACGTGCTCCTCGCAAAGACGCAGCTGATGTTAGTACCCAAGCTATGCCTCTTAAAGATAGCCCAGATGTTGATATGGTTCGTTTCCGTATGGAAGTGGGTTATCAAGATGGGGTTAAGCCAGGCAACATCGTTGGCGCAATCGCTAACGAAGCGGATCTTGAAAGTAAGTTCATTGGCCACATCGAAATCTTCGATGATTTCTCTATGGTTGATCTACCTGACGGCATGCCAGAAACGGTTATGTCTAAGCTAAAAGCGACCCGCATTTGTGGTCAGCCTTTACACCTTCAGGTTGCCGAAGGCGCTAAGCCAGTCAATCGCAAGCCACCATCAGGTCGTCCTGCTGGCGGTAACCGTCGCCCAGGTAACGGAGATCGCCGCCCCGGTGGTAACCGTCGCCCTAGTGGTGATCGTCGCCCACGTCGCGATTCTTAATCTTAAGATCAAAGCGTGAGAGCTAGTTTATGGATTAGCTCGCGATGAAAAGAGCCTGCATCTCTGGAAAGAGATGCGGGCTTTTTTACGTCTGTGATAAGCTAATGCCTTTCAAAATGACGCGTTTATTAACCACTAGGCAGAACACAGCTTCATGAGTGCATTAACCCCAGAGCAGTTATCCATCGTTCATCACCAGCAAGGTCACGCGCGAGTGATTGCGGTAGCAGGAGCGGGTAAAACAACGACTCTGGTGCACTTTATACAACAACGTTTACTGGCGGGTAGTAACCCAAAACGCATGCTAGTTTTGATGTATAACAAAGCGGCGCAAAGTGATTTTCAGATTAAACTGCAACAGGTAATCAGTCAGTCAGGCTATAGCGCGCCACTCCCCGATGTACGAACATTTCATGCCCTCGGTTTTAAAATTTATCATCGCTTAATCAGCCAAGGCCTGTTACCAGGTATTCAACAAGACCTAATTGGCACCGGTGAAATGGACGGTGTGGTATGGCGACTGTTGCAACAAGTCGCCACTAGCCAAGGCTTAGAAGAAACTCGACAAGACATTTTATCGCAACGTAAAAAATGGGTAGAGCCCGCAGTGGCGTTTATCGATTTGGTTAAATCCGATCTGCTAAGCCCAGGTGAAATGTTTGAAGAATCTGAGCTCCCTCATCAATGCAAAATATTTATCGAAACCTTCGAGCGCTTTGAACAATGGCGTAAAGAACATAACCGCATAACGTTTTCTGACATGCTGTACGACCCCTGCATGTTATTCAAACAGCACCCAGATATTGCCGAGCAATTTTCGGGTCATATGGAATGGATCTTGGTTGATGAATACCAAGACGTGAATGGTATTCAACAGTTTCTGCTGCAAATTTTATACGGTAACGGTGGCTATCGGGGTAATGGCCAAGTCATGGTGATTGGTGATGCCGATCAAACCATTTATGAATTCCGTGGCTCTAAACCTGAGTACATCACCAAAGAATTTGAAAAAGCTTTTAATGCGCCTGTTGGAATAAGCGGAGAACCGGTAGCGCATACCAGTTACCAATTACCCCATACCTTTCGCTATGGTCACAAGCTGTCTTTACTTGCCAACCAAGTGATCAGCGAAAACCAAGACCGTGAAGATGTATTGTGTTTATCCCATCCGTCCACACCGCAGACTCGCATTCACCTTCAGCATCATAGTGATTACAGTCAGCAAGTGCTCACGCTATTGAATGAGCTGGCAGAGAAGCGTCCGCTTGAAGACGTCGCTATTTTAAACCGCTTATGGGGCATCAGTGCGCCGATTGAATTAGCATTATTGCAAGCGGATATGCCGTATCAATTGGATCATACTCAAACGGTTTTAGATCGATTTGAATTAGAAATTTTCTGGATTCTATTTGAAATTGCCAGTGATAATTTCAAGCAAAGAAATCGCCGTCAGCGCAAAGCCGCTTGGTTAACCTTATTGACCCAGCCATTCCCTAAAGTGAAGCGCGCGTTATTAGAAGACATGGCAGAGAACATCAGCCAGCACGATAGCGACTTAAGCCAAGCTTTATGGGATGCAATACCAAAAGATATTTCTAAGTGGCAGCGTCAGCAATTGGAAGATCGTGGCCAAGTGATCGAGGCTGCAGAAATGGCCTCGGTTGGGAAAGTCAGTAGTGGTAATAACGGTTTTGGCAAACGTGAACTTAAAGCCTGGCAACTCGCCCAACAATATATCAATGCCACAGACCTGTATGAAGGCATTAAAGACTCAGCGTTTTCGGCGCAACAAATAGAAGATAGAAGCGAAACTATTAAAGCGTTTGTGCGCTTCTTAAAAACCACTAATAAGCCCGCGAATGAAATCTATGCCTACTTGCATGAGTTAAAACAACGCCACGAGAATAAACAAGGCTCAGGTGTTCGGATTACCTCGATTCATAAAGCCAAAGGCTTAGAGTGGCCAGTGGTGATTATTCCTGCCTTGTCTGCGCGTTATTACCCGTATGAAGCGGAAGGCACTTTCACAACCAAGAGCAGTGAAGAAAGTGAACGTCGATTATTTTATGTCGCCATGACCCGTGCGAAAGAAGATCTTTATTTGATTGCGCCACCTGCTTGGAATAGTTCGCAAGAAAAATATCAAAAAACTCAAGCCCAAAAGCATCAAGACGAGCAACAAACTAAAGACTGGCCGAGTAAGTTTTTACGCGAAGCTGACTTTAATTTATGTCAGCAAGTAGGCGGTTTAATAGAGCAAGGAGAGGTTCTAGAAGAGACTCAAGAACTTGAAGCGATTCAAGTGAAAAAGAGCCAGAGTTTAATAGAACGCTATGGTGAAAAGATCCAGTTTACATTGCCTGTTAAATTGAAACTCAAGCGTGATACTCCTGCTGGAGGTTCAGCAGCAAACGCAGCGGGTATCAGTACTGCGAAAAAATTTGAACTAGAAGACGATGAAGCCGAATATCAAAAAGGACAGTGGTTAGTGCATGGAAAGCTCGGTAAAGGTCGCGTTGTACGAGATGAAAAAAAATATGTGACGATTTATTTTAGCGCCGATAAAAAAGAACGAAAGCTGGATAAGACGATTGCTGGGCCTTGGCTATCGGAGGTTTAATTGATAAGGCTAGTATCTGTTGTATCAACTTCTTAAAGTGTGTACTATCAACGAAAAATTAAACAGGGATCTGTTAACTTACTAGAGGCTAAAGGGAAATAGCTGTTTACCTTTCTCCTAGATAGTTTGTTGTACGCCTACGCCCTCATGGATATGTTATGAAAAATATAATCAACTTTAGTATAGTTATTCTAGCAGTACTTTCCTTTACTGGCTGTGTATCCGGCTGCCCTTATGAAAAAACAGAGTATGTAACGATTAAAAATAGTTTGGATGCTGGCATTAGTTTGGATTTTCGTTATCCAAATTTAAATGATAAATATCCGGATAATATGGAACCCATATATTTTACAGAGGCTCTAAAATCTGGGGAGTTAAAAAGAATAAAATTGCGCTTTGAAAAAGGCAGAGGATCAGTGAAGTCTGGAGCGATAGATGCATTGTGTGAAACCTCCAAGCCTGAAGTGAATCAGCGAGTTGAATTCAATGTTGATACTCTAAGTATGTATAAAATATGTCGTACTATTACAGAAGGACAGCCAAATGCAACTGATTGGGAATACCACATATTTAATCAGGATGCGTCATGTGATGACGGCTATGTAGATGTTGGTGAAGGATACTTTTTACCCGACCCTGAATAAGGAGAAGGGGTTCTTTGAGTAGAGATTTTTTACATAATGAATAAACTTAGAAGTCCTAGCTTCAGACTTGGATATTAGCCAAGTGCGAATTACATGAATACTCATCATAGTGGAAAAATAAAATGCTCATCTAGAGCATACTTTTAGCCTCAAGGTCTCAATGCTTACGACGATTCGATATTGTGACCTTTTTACCATCACTCAATAGGCAATCAATCGCCAAACTTACATCCAAAGATTCCCCAGCCCATTTCGTGACGGCCGTTTTTGCATCGATCGCATTATAGAGAGAGCTGGGTAGGCTGTTAGCTAGCTCCGTATGGTCACAACAAGCGCAGGTAAACTTTGCTGGGTTTACGGGGATGAGTTGATCTTTGTTATCTTTATTGGAAAAACGACTCACAGGTGAATTAAAGTACTGCTCGACTTTCGAAAAGCATAACCGCTCTGCAAAACGTACGGGCTGTTTATGAGTTGATAAAGGAGCGGCTAAAGGTTTAAGCGCAAGAAAGAACGATCCTTTATGCAATTCTCTATGGTGATACCTACACAGGGTAACTAGATTATCTAACTTAGTTTCACCACCATCAGCCCAGTGTTTAATATGGTGACCTTCTACGTAGCGCCTTTCACAACAGCCCGGAAACTGACAACCACCATCACGAATTGTTAAGGCTCGTGACATGGCAGGTGGAATAATCCGTGAGCGGCGGCCAATGTTTAATACATTACCAACTTCATCTTCTTCTACCACTAGTAAGCCCGCATCGCAGGCCAAGCGCCTTGCGGTATTGGGAATCAGCCAGCGGTCGTCTAAGTTTACATCGGTTGGTGTACCTTCTGGATGGTTGCTACCCGCCCGAATATGCATGATTAACTGACAGCGTTCCGCGCCTTTTAATGAAAGCAGATTTTGTGGGTTAGTTTCAGAGTTAGTCTCAGCACTGGCAAGATAATGCTCTGCTATTGCAACGAATGCATCTGCGCGGCGCTGGGGGAAGGTTAGTTTTTCTTCTTGTATATTGAGTGAAAAAGTTTCCGCTGAAACGCCTTTTGCACTCTTTTGAGGCGGTTTTTCATTTGTCTTTTCGTCTAGTTCCTTGGTCGATAAGTTAGATTCAGTATTCGCTAGTTGATCGCCCAGATGGCTTAGGGCTTTTACTATTAAGCCGCCTTCTTCCGCAGGCAATTTGGCTTTAATAATCCACATCCCCTCATCGTCTTGGTAACAGGTTACACTGCGATTCTCTTGCTGAGACTGCTGCTGTCTTAATTCGTGCTGACTTTCACCTAAAATACTTTTTCTATTTTCATCCACTTCGGCGGCATTAAAGTCTTCTGCTTTATCGGCAATACGACTTACTTTGCGAAAGGCTTTAACAAAAACTTCCATATGTTGGGCTGTGCCGTACTCAGCTATGTTCAAAAAATGCGATTCATTTTCATCAGTAGCAACTCGGGTCATGGCACGGACTTTTGAAAAGCTTAATTCGCCTTTTTGAAAAGCGGTATTAATACCGGGTAAGCCCTCTAAGGCGCGTGCGGTTCTGACTTTTTCTCGAGCAGCGCTCATGGCTATACCGCATTTCCAGCTAAGCCAATGGGCACAAGAACGAATACCAAAGCCTGCCCATGCTTGTCGACGATCGAATTCGGCGATGAGTTTTAAGAAACGATAAGTGGCGGCGTTTATTTGCCCAGACAGGGTGGTGATTTGATCGGCAAGTTGATCGTTGCTTTCGCCAAAATCATTCAATGGAAGTGTGTAAGGAGGACTGCTATTTTCGGCTAGATTTCTTGTGGAATAATCTTCTGATTTTAGTGCATACATACAGCCACCGTGATCGTTTTGGATAGTTTTAAACCCTACGTTAATTTTAGTTTATGCTGAATTTAACGCTGGAAAATACTCCGATTTTTATAGGCTGTTTTACTATTAAAGTGGTGTTTATAGGATCATTTATATTAAACTGCTTGGCATTCGAATTTATTATTAAATAATTTTATTATGAAGCGATTTTTACCTAGCACCTTTGCTCGTGGACTATTTTATCTATTGGTCTTTGTTTTTATAATCAATGCACTGCTGACCACGATTTTGCCAGCGTCAGGTTTATTGTACTTAAAATCCTGGTATAGCGATCAAGGGGAACAGTATCAGCTCGAGCTTGAGGACTGGAACCTGTCATTGATAACAGGTGAATTGAGGTTTGATAATCTGCAATTATCGCATCCAGGACCAAGTAGTGACTTGAAAGCAACTCGGCTAGAGCGAGTGGATATAAACTTAAATGTATTGGCGTTATTTTCGCGCCAACTGCATATCGAGCAGATTGAAATTTCAGGCATCGATTTTGGTGCCGTATTGAAAGAAGCCGTCGAGAAAAAGAAACTGAGTCTTGCTGGTTTAACCATTCCTCTGACGACTTCGGCAACTCCTGCGAATGCCGAGTCTTTAGAAAAAGAGATGTTAGAAAAAGAGATGTTAGAAAAAGAGTCTTCTAAAAGTGAAACTGCTAATGAAGCCTGGCGCATGCGTCTCGATAAGCTGCTTTTAACAGATCATCGTTATCAGTTTAGCCAGCAGGGAATGAAAGCGGGTTTAGAAATTCAGCAGATATTATTAACCGACTTATCAACCGATAACTCAGGTGATGTACCATTGCAGATAGAAGTTCAGCTGAGTGAGTTGAATTTGGAAACCCCAGACGTTGTGACACTGAATCAACCGCTCAAGCTAAGCTGGCAAGGAGCTGTTTCCTCACTTTGGCAAGACCCCGTATTGAAAGGCGATTTAGTTATATCGGGTATCGACATGAAGGCGGCTCAAGCGCCGCGTTTTACTCTGCAAAAATTGATGTTACAGGGAGTTGATGCCAGTGCAGCAGTGCAAAGTGTGGAAGAGTTGATAATAGAAAATATAGCGTTAGGCGATGATCAAGAAGCGACGTTATTCGCGCTGGAAAAATATCAGGTCGATGATATTCGTGTGAACCCTATTCATAAAGAAGGCTTGATGTTGAACACTGGTTTGCATACATACCAAGGATTAATCGCACAACTGGTTAAACAGAGTAATGGTCTTTTGGCTGGACTTCCCGTATCGGCGGAAGAAGAGAGAGCAGGCTCTGTCGAACCTGAAGAGTCAGTATCGGCTGAAGCAGCAGAAGAGCAAATGGCTCAAGATGAAAAACAAATTTCCTTCTCTATTGTCGGACTGCGTCAGCAAGGCCCGCCAGGTTCCAGCTATATTCATTTTGATGATCAGAGTGTGCAGCCCCAAGGCAAGGTACGTTTGGCCATTGAAAAAATCGAAATCGGAGCTATTGATAGTAACCAGCTAGCCCAAGGAAGCTCAATACAGATGCAATTTGCATTGGATGAATACAACCAGATTGCAGTAGACGGGCAGTTGGGGTTATTAAACGGGCAACCTGAAGGCCAAATGAATTTAACGGTAAAGCAACTCAATCTTGTGCCGTTTAATGGTTATACCGCTAATGCCATGGGTTATCACGTGCAGAAAGGGGCGCTGAAATTGGATGTGCAGTTGGCGATTCGAAATGCCGAGATGAATGGTGAAGCCGATATTCTGCTGCGTAATAGCGAGTTATTACCGGTAGACAAAGCCACCATCGATCGCTTAGGTAAGCAGATCTCTATGCCAGTGGATACTGTGCTGTCGATTCTGCGTGACGACAATAATAATATTAGGCTGACCATGCCGTTGACGGGGAATATTAATGACCCTGATGTCGGGTTGGATGATTTAATCAATCAATTAAGCTTATTGGCGTTAAAAGAAGCGGCGACGTATTATCTTAAACAGTCACTTCAGCCCTATGGGGCACTGATCACTTTATCCAGCTATGCGGGAAAATATCTAATGGCGATTCGTCTGGATGATCTAAAATATGAGCCGCTGATCACAGAAGTATCTGAAACGCAGGCTCTGTATCTGGAGAAAGTTGCTGCCATGATGAAAGAGAAAGAAGAGCTGGAATTACAGGTCTGTGGTTTTGCCAGTGAGGGAGAAAGTAAGACCTTGGACAAAACGAATACTTGGCAGCAACTCGCGTTAAAACGTTCGGGGAATATTAAAGCTTGGTTTAAAAATAAACATAATGGCTTGCTACCTCGGGTGACGACGTGTCAGCCACAGAAGGGTGAAGATGCCATCGTGAGTATGGGGTTCTGATTTTATGAACAATTACTTTATCAAAAGCTTCTCTCGTATTCTCTTCATGCTATTAGCATTCTTTCTATCCATGGAAGTTGTATGGTTCAGCTGTGAGCCTTTTCAGCGCCAACAATTGCTAGAGGCTTTAGGTCGCGATGATCTAGCCCGTGAAATTCAGCTAGACCCTTATTATCCATTATTAACTCAACTGTATGAATTACGCCTACAAGACCATGACAGGGCGCTAGAAGAGTTACAGCAAGAGCAAGAGTACGAAGCTGAGCAGAGATTAAAGCGAGAGAAATTTAAACAATCAGAAAATAATGAACAGAACGAAAATGAGCACGGGCAAGCTTTCGACTGGCAAAGCACAGGACAGCATTACGCCGCGAAGATGCTCTGTCGTAAGCCAAAGACTCAAGGTCTGGATAATGTCAGTAAACAAAAAATTTATAAGTGGGTCGATGAACATGGCCGTACTCACTATGGCGAAAATCCCAATCTAGAAAACGAGTCAAAAGTACAAGACCTGAGTAAGCAATACGAAGCGTTGCAGCAAGCGGTCAAATTATCCATCGAGTACCCTAATTGGGCGGGGGATAGCCTGATTGAAAGTGAAATCAAAAAGCAGGGTAAACTGGTACATAAGGTATTAAGCCATTACGTGCCGAAAATCTACCAGCGCCAGATCAACTTAAAAATCATCTTATTCAAAGATGTGAAAGACTTCGAAGCCCAGCGTGAAAAACAGCAGGCCAATGTTCAGTGGGGGGCGTATTACAGCTCGGCCAGTAATACCATCTACCTACCGCGCTATCCGACGAATGAGCAAACCATGGCCATTGCCCGCCATGAAATGACCCACGCTATGCTAGCAGGGATGTTAGGGCCTGTTCCTGTATGGATCAATGAAGGGCTGGCGGAATATATGGAAAGCTTTCGCTGGCAGATGAATGTAGTCATTGCTCAGCCTAGAGTGAATCAGTATGGCCGCTTACAAGGGGCCAGTATGAAGCAGCTCGCCAATACCGAGCATCAAGACTTTTATGGCGCCGATTCTCAAATGAACTATCTGCAAGCGGTGGCCAGCATCTACTTCTTGCTCGACCATCAGGCAGGTCGTGAGTGGCTTAAGCGCAGTTTTGCCTTTTATGGTCAAAATCCTTGTCGTAAGATCAGTGCACAACAGTTATTTGGTCAAAATTACCCAGAGGGAATCGATGGCGCGAGTCGCAATTTCAATGCGTGGTTAAACAAAGGCAAATTTGCTAGTCATCGCTATTAACTTCTCATACAATATCGCCATTATTAAACCCAAAAAATTACGAGATCCGTCACATGACAATCGCAGCAAACAAAGTAGCAAGCATTCAGTACACCGTAATGGATGAGCAAGGCCAAATCATCGATTCTTCTGAAGGTGGCGAGCCGTTAGTATTTTTGATCGGCGCACAGAACGTTATTCAGGGTCTTGAAGAAGCTTTGATTGGCAAGAACGTTGGCGACCAGATCAAAACCACTGTTGAGCCAGCTAAAGCGTATGGCGAATACAACCCAGAAGGCGTTCAAGAAGTGCCTATGGAAGCGTTTGAAGGCGTTGAAACGGTAGAGCCAGGTATGGCATTCACAGCTGAAACTGAGCAAGGTCCAATGAACTTGATCGTAACTGCGGTTGAAGACAACATGGTTACGGTTGATGGCAACCACCCGCTAGCAGGCAAAGCATTGACCTTCGACGTAACAGTTGAAGCCGTACGTGATGCGACTGACGAAGAAATCGCTCATGGCCACGTACATGGCGAAGGCGGTCACCAGCACTAAGCGCTGATCTGACTGACAAAAAACCGCAGCTTATTTAATAACCTGCGGTTTTTTTGTGCCTGTAGAAAAGCCAGTGAGTGAACTAACCTTAAACTATTGAATCTTTTAAGGCGGATGCTATGGCATGGATCTATTTATTACTCGCGGGTCTGTTTGAGATTGGTTGGCCTGTCGGGCTTAAATTGGCTCAGCAGGAAGAGCATCGGTTAATGGGACTCTCTGTGGCAGTGGTGTTTATGACCATCAGTGGCGCCTTACTCTGGCTTGCTCAGCGCGATATTCCTATTGGTACTTCGTATGCCATCTGGACCGGTATAGGGGCTTCGGGGACGTTTATTGTTGGGGTTGTATTTTTTTCTGATCCAACCAGTTTTATTCGCTATATGGGCATTGCTTTTATTATTGCCGGGGTGGCTTTGCTTAAGTTTGGAAGCTGATGACTCATTGTTACGCTGACTACAATTTAGCGACTGGTTATTAAGGACTAATGTGTCACTTGTGACATGTAAGTTTCTCTGAAAACTGAATACCTCGCTATAGTTAATACATTACCGTTAGTACTAAATGCTGATGTATTCGTTTGAAATTGAATATTGAGGGGCGTGTGCAAGAATTCCTTGATCTACGAACATTATCCGTTAACAACATTTTAGTCAGCTTATCCTTTGCTGGCTGTTTGTTAATGTACTCTCGGTATTATCCAAGCATCAAGGGCATTCAATTTGTCGGTTATGCCTTCTTAATGAGCAGTAGTGCTTTCTTATTAATCGGCCTGCGTAATTATATCCCTGATTTTTTTTCTATTGTCATTCCTAATACTTTATTGGCGCTCAGCATGGCACTGATTCATTTAGGCTTAGTCTTATTTTATGAATTCGATAAGGAGGCATTAAAAAAAATACACGGTTATATGTTATCAACCGTGCTGATTTTTATGTTGATATTTACTTATGTTGATTACAATACTAATGCAAGAATTGTCGCGATAAGTATTATTGTGAGCATTCAATGCGTATTCATCATGCGGACTTTGCTGGTGGCGCATCAGATAAATCAACATTATGCGAATTTATCCATCGCCTTATCTTTTTTATTCTTTGCGACTTTTTTTGCTTTTCGTGCTTTGTTTACCTTATCGGAAGAACCATTACAGGATTTTATGAGCGCTGGTTTAATGCATTCGTTATCCATTATCGTTTATCAATTTGTGGTGATTATCACCAGCTTTGGTCTTGTATGGATCGTAAGCCATAAAGTTCAGAAAGTATTAAAAGAGCAAGCAACTCATGACCCATTAACTAAAGTTCTTAATCGTCGGGCACTAGAAGAAATTATCCATAACGAGCATTCTCGCTCAGTAAGAAGTCGTGCTCCCTTATCTGTAATTATGCTCGATATTGATCATTTTAAGCGCTTAAATGATCGCTATGGCCATAATGTTGGCGATAAGGTATTAATATCCGTTGCTAATATTCTCACTAAAAATACCCGTGCTTACGATAGTATTGCGCGCTTTGGCGGGGAAGAATTTATTTTACTATTGCCTGATACAACGGTTGAAAAAGCTAAGTTTATTGCGGAAAAACTCCGCATGAAAATTGCGAGTCATTCATATGATCATCAGTCTCGAAGTAAGGTTGAAATAACGGCTAGCTTTGGTGCCACAGAGTGTGATTTAGCCAATGAAAGTTGGCTAAATGTGCTTGAAAGAGCTGATAGTGCTCTATATTTGGCGAAAGAAGCAGGGCGAAATCGGGTGATTGTTTTCAATTCTGATAATCAAGGTGCAGAGAGTATCAGCACAGGGTAAAATAGCCCTTGATTCCGATATGCCAAGTGACCTGCTGTGAATAAGCCCTCTTCTCGATCTTCTAATAATACGCCCTCTGTGAAAGCTGGTTCTTTACACGTAAGGAATCCGCATCAAGGACGTTATGATCTGACCGCTTTAGTGAAACTCTGCCCAGAATTAAAAGCGCACCTAAAAGAAAATCCTAGAGGAGAGCAAACGGTTAACTTTTCCAATGATGAAGCCGTACGGTTATTGAATCAGGCGCTATTGGCTCAGCATTATCAGATTAAACATTGGAATATTCCCCAAGGCTATTTATGCCCGCCAATTCCCGGGCGAGCAGACTATGTTCACCATGCCGCTGATTTATTAATTGGTAAAAAGACGAACGCGAAAGTCTTGGATATCGGCACAGGGGCGAACTGCATTTATCCGATTATTGGTAATCGCAGTTATGGTTGGAGATTTGTCGCTAGTGACATCGACCCGATATCGGTCAGTGCCGCTCAATTAATTGTTGATTCGAACCCGGTATTAAATAATAAGATAAAAGTAATACAGCAAAAGAAAAAGGCGTCTATTTTCCATGGGGTGATTGGCCCACACGATTTATTTGACCTAACACTGTGCAACCCGCCTTTCCATGCTTCGCTTGCAGAAGCCAATGCCGGAACTGAGCGTAAGCAAAAGAACTTGAGTAAGCGTAAGTCTATGGTGGTTGATAAGTCGCAATTAGAGGCTAATCAAGGGCGTAATTTTGGTGGCCAGAAAGCGGAGCTTTGGTGCGAGGGCGGCGAGATCGCTTTTTTAAAGCGCATGGTGAATGAAAGCCAAGACTTTGCTCAGCAGGTGATGTGGTTCACCAGCCTTGTTTCTAAGAGTGATAATGTGCGCCCATTGAAGCGATTATTAAATCAAATAGGTGCGAAACAGGTAAAAGTTGTTAGTATGAGCCAAGGCCAAAAAGTCAGTCGTTTAATTGCGTGGAGCTTTTTGACCGAAGAGCAGCGAGTGCAGGGGAATAAACAGCGCTTGCAGGGATAATTACCAGCCTTCTATTGATGAAAGGCTGAAATGGAGTCGGTCATGAGTCGTGTATTGTATCAGTTTCCAATTTCACACTACTGCGAAAAAATTCGTTGGGCAATGGATTATAAAGGCCTAGATTATACGCTTAAAAATCTATTTCCTGGGCTTCACCTACGCACTACCAAAAAAATGGCGCCCAAGACCTACGTGCCGATCTTGATTGATAATGGCGAACAAGTACAAAATTCTCATTTAATTCTTACGTATTTAGATGAAGTTTATCCTGAGAAATTGTTAACTCCAAAAGATCCAGAGCTTCTTCAGCAAGCACTGGAATGGGAAAAATACTGCGATGTGGAAATTGGTGTTCATGTACGTCGCTTTGGTTACCACTACTTATTAGCGGAACCAAAAACCGTGATCCCGTTCTTTACTCAGGGTGGGCCGTGGTGGGGACCGATATTCTTTAAGTTGTTTTTCTCTAAACTCGAACCTATTATGCGTAAAGTCATGTCGATAGATCAAGCCGGTGCGGATAAGTCAAAAGTTCGCATTCAGCAAGCAATTGATAAATTGTATGAGGTGTATAAAGATAAAGCGTTTTTAGTTGGCGATCAATTTAGCCGTGCAGATCTTGCGGCAGCCTCTTTATTAGCCCCATTAATTATGCCACAAGGTTATGGTTTAGATTGGCCAGAAGAGATGCCCGCAGAGTTGCAGGCATTTGTTGATATGAACCAGCAAAAGCTTGAGCCGATTCGTCAGCTCTATCGCAAGCTACGTTAATAGCGGCAACTGTTTAATCGAGTTCATCAATGACTTGAGGTGTGCTACTGCGGTGAAAACCGTTAAAAGCCGCCTCTGGCTCTTTAGCTTCTTCAGATGTTTTCTTTTTGCCTAAAGGCCACAAGCAGAGTGTTTGTGCCGCGCCACCATCGACTCGTAAATTAACTCCAGTAATAAACGAAGCCGCAGGGCTTAACAGATAGACGATTGCCGAGCTAACTTCGGCTTCGTTACCAATACGCTGCAAAGGGGTGCCGTCTTTGGCCTTTTGCATAATGCCTTTAATGATATTTTGATCGTAAGTATCCATACCACTTGAGGCGATATAACCGGGTGCGACGGCATTGATGCGTACCCCATGTTCTCCCCACTCAATGGCAGCAGTTTCGGTAAAGTTCGCCATGCCTGCACGGGCAGCACCTGAGTGCCCCATCATGGGCATTCCACCAAAGTTATCTGCGGTAATATTAACGATGGCTCCGCCATTTTCCTTCATGCTTTGTTTAAAGACTTCGCGAGCAACAAGAAAGCCACCAACTAAGTTGGTGCGCACAACGGTTTCAAAACCATTTTGGCTGATCGCTTCTAAGGGCGCAGGAAATTGTCCACCGGCGTTATTCACTAAACCGTAGATGGGACCGTGTTTTTTGATAATCGCGCTGATGTTTTCACCAACGGCTTTTTCATCACGAATATCAAAAGCAAAGCGATCGGCTAGACCACCGTCTTGCTGTATTTCTTCAACAACGCTATCGAGCTTGTCTTGGCTACGCCCGACGAGAATAACTTGAGCGCCTAAAGAGGCGAGTTCATGAGCGTTGCAGCGACCAATACCCGAGCCACCACCGGTTATGATAATCACGTGATTTTTAAAAGTATCTTGGCGAAAAGTAGATTGGTAGCCTGTTGCTGGAGTGCTCATAGAAACGTCGTATCGTATTATTAAAATTAGAGCCCTCTAAGCTACCTAAGCTTCCGCGGTTTGTCTAATTCTCTATTGTTAGTTATAAGCCCTCACCGGAAATTGAGTTTAAAAATAAGTCCTGGTATTGCTCAGCATTGAATTCAATTGGGTTACCTGCCGCTGAAGGGTCTGCAACGGCTAATGTTCCGATGGCATGTTTACTTATAATGGCGTCATCGTGGTGAATGCCGATATCGGCCAAGGTATGGGGAATATCTAATTCTTTTCTCAGGGCTATTAACCAGCGTAAAAAAGTCTGAGTACTATTTTCATCGTGAGCGGATTTTTCTATCTCGAGGTAGCGGCAAATAGTTGCGAGCTTGTTTTCAATGGCTGCGCTATTGGCATTTACAACATAGGGAATTAATACGGCATTTAATAAACCGTGGTGTTTGTCATAGAGTGCGCCAAGAGGGTGAGCCAATGCATGGCAAGCACCTAAGCCTTTTTGAAAGGCCGTCGCTCCCATCGTCGATGCGGTTAACATATGGCCGCGAGCATCAAGGTTGCGACCATTATGATAAGCCTCAGGTAGCCATTCTTTAATTAACTTCATGCCTTGCAGCGCAATACCCTCAGCCATGGGGTGATAACCGGGGGCACAAAACGCTTCAAAGTTATGCACAAAAGCATCCATGCCGGTCGCCGCGGTGATCTGGGCGGGGAGTGCTTGGCTTAATTCTGGGTCAATAATAACGAACTTGGGTAGCATTAACGGATGAAAGATAATTTTTTTACTCTGGCTTTCTTCATCGACAATCACCGATGCGCGGCCAACTTCTGAACCCGTGCCTGCGGTGGTTGGAATGGCAATACAAGGCAGTATATTTTTACTATCGACAAGCTTCCAATTATCGCCGCAATCTTCAAACTGCCAAATGGATTTCGTTTGCCAAACCATTAAGGCTATCGCTTTTCCCGCATCTAAAGCACTACCACCCCCGATGGCAATAATTCCGTCGTGCTTACCTTGTTTAAAGGCAGCGCAGCCATCACTAATATTCTTGCCATTGGGGTTGGCTTTGATATCCGAAAAAATATCGGCTGAGGGCAAAATTTGTTCAATCTTTTTGAAAAAAGAAAAATGTACTAAGCCCGAGTCGGTCACGATCAGAGGCTTAAGCATGTTTAATTGTTGGCACAGTTCAGGTAATTCTTTAATTCGGCCATTGCCAAATTTAATCGCGGTAGGATAATTCCAATCTGACATAAACTAGTCCTGAAAGTAAAAATAACGGTTTTATTAACAGCTTAAAATTCGTATATGAATGGATTTTGATTGTGTTAATTGTAAATAAGCGAGATGAGATAAAGAGCAGCCGCGGCCAGAATTTTTAACTCCACTCCAGGGTAAGGCGGGATCTAAATAATCACAGCGGTTCATAAAAACGGTCCCCGCTTGGACTTGATCACTTAAGCTTGAAAAAGCGTGTTCATCTTGCGTCCAAATGGATGCGGTTAAACCGTACTGACTTTGGTTTATATACGTTAATGCTTGGTTATCGTTATCCACAGGCATAATACCAATGATAGGGGCAAAGCTTTCTTCGACCATCAGATCCATTTGGTGATTAACCTCGGTTAATACCTGAGGGTGGAAATAACATCCCTGCGCTTTTAATGCGTTATCCATGGGGAAGTCGTCTTCGCTTAGCTGAGCGGTCGCCCCTTTACTTAGCGCATCGATTACTTGTTGTTCGGCTGCTTTCACCGCCTTAGCATTAATCATCGGGCCTAGGCTGGTCGTTGGGTCGAGGGCATGGCCGAGTTTGAGTTTTTTAGTTTCGCTAATAAAACCTGTGACAAACTCTTGATAGATGCTGCGTTCAACATAGATGCGTTCGATGCCACAACAACTTTGGCCGCTATTAAAAAATGCACCATCAACTAGGCTCTCGATGCTGGCTTTGAGGTTAGCATCTTGGCGCACGTAGGCGGCATCTTTACCGCCGAGTTCTAACGCGAGGGGTTTAAAGTAACCGGCTAAATTACTCTCAATTATTTTCCCAGCACTGACCGAACCGGTGAAACTGACATAGTGGATATCGTCGTGTCTTATCAGCTCTAGAGTTTGTGGGTGGCTTAAATGCAAATATTGAAATACTCCCTCCGGAAGCCCTGCCGCTGAAAACGCTTGGGCAAAACTCTCGGCGCATAATAGGGTTTGACTCGCGTGTTTTAAAATAACGCTATTGCCGGCCATCAGAGCGGGAATAATAGAATTAACCGCGGTAAGGTAAGGGTAATTCCACGGTGCAATAATAAACGCGGTGCCGAGGGGTATACGGCGAATGATGCGCTTGGTATTTTTATCGGCGGCATTAATCTGGGTTTCTTGCAGCGCGTCTTCAGCGATAGTAATCATATAGTCTGCGCGCTCTTTTAAACCGGCAATTTCCCCCTTGGCATATTGGATCGGGCGGCCCATGAGGGTACTGATTTCTTCCGCTAACAGGGTTTGGTTTTCCATAAACCAATGCACCGCTTTTTGGCAGATTTTTCCGCGTTCAGAAATCGACAATGCTTGCCACTGCGTCTGGCTATTTTTGGCTGTCTGTAAGGCCGTCGTGATGGTATCCGTACTGGCTAATTCACGGCTAGCAATCAATTGGCCATCACTGGGAGAATAACTAGATAATTTCAAAATAACGGTCCAGCTCCCATTGGGAGATATGTTTACGGTATTCACGCACTTCCCATTCGCGGGTGGCGACAAAATGATCGACAAATTCATCGCCGAAATAATCTCGTGCCATCGCCGAGGTTTTTAGTGCTTGGGCAGATTGCCATAAAGTCTCGGGGAGTTTTTGCTCCTCTGGGAAGGTTTGCTGATAAGCATTACCTTCGACCATAGGACCAAGTTTGGCTTTGTTTTCGATCCCCCATAATCCTGAAGCGATGACAGCGGCCAAAATAATGTAAGGGTTGGCGTCAGCCGCCCCGATTCGATATTCCAAACGATGGCTATTTTTATCCCCAGGGATAATACGAATGGCACAAGTACGGTTATCCACACCCACACTGGCATCGGTAGGCGCCCAATAACCGGGCACTAAGCGACGATAAGAGTTAATGGTGGGGGCGATCATGCTAAGTAGCTGTGGCATTAGTTGCTGTTGGCCGGCGACAAAGTGCTGCATTAGTTCACTCATATCATGGGCTTGGCTTTGATCATAAAACAGGGCTTCACCGAGTAAATCCGTTAAGGAAAGGTGAATGTGGCCACTCTGCCCAGGTAATTCATCGTTCCAGCGTGCCATGAACGTCGCCATCTTGTTTTCTTTCTGCATGGCAATCTTGGTGAAAGTCTTAAATAAAGACGCCTTATCAGCGGCTTCTAGGGCTTCGTCGTAGCTGATGGCGGCTTCCAATACACCCGGGCCGGTTTCTTCATGTAAGCCTTCTAGTGGGAAATCCATTTTCTCACTGAGGTTGAGAATATTGTGATATGTCGAGTCGTGTACGCTATTACGAATCACCGAATAACCAAACTCAGCGGGGGCCATGGCATTGAGGTTTTGGTAAGCTTTTTCGCGAATGGATTCTGAACTTTCGTTAAAGACAAAAAACTCGTATTCAAATCCAGCCAAGGCTTTTAAGCCCATCTTTTCGCCTCGCGCTAATACTCGGCGTAATAAACCTCGGGGGCATATTTGTTCAGCGTCGCCAGTGAATTCAGCAAGAAAGAAAAGATCGTCATTTTCCAATGGCATAGTGCGGCAGCTGCTTGGCAATATACGGACGGGGGCATCGGGGTAACCAGAGTGCCAGCCGGTATAGCGGGTATTATCGTAGAGCTGATCACGCATATCCCAGCCTAATACCACGTCGCAAAAGCCAAAACCCTTATCCAGCGCGCTGAGAAATTTTTCTCGTGACATGTACTTGCCACGTAAGATGCCATCGATATCAAAAATACCGACCTTGATATGGGAAGGTTTTAAACTTTGAATTAATTCCCGAGCTTGGCTTGGGGTTTCTATGTCTCTGGGGTTCATGATACTTCCTTGTAATGATTAACCTTAAGGTTAGTGGAAAGGTATGAGGCTGCAAATTATGAAGCGGCAAATTATGAAGCGGCAAATTATGAAGCGGCAAATTATGAGGGCAGAATTGCTTGCTGTACTTTAGTACTAGTTTACGGCAACCTAAGGATTAATTAGTGGAATGGATCAGTCATGAGCATTAAAAACTATTATAAAAATAAGAAAGTTTTCATTGTCGGTGGATCAAGTGGTATTGGCTTAGCCGCCGCGCAGTTGCTGACCCTGCACGGTGCGGATGTGTGTATTTTTGCCCGACGAGAAAACCTGCTGCAACAAGCGCACGAACAACTGCAAAATAGTCGCCTTGATCAGCAAAAAGTGAGTTATCGCTGCTTAGACGTGGTCGATGAAGCGGATGTGATTGAAAAGTTTTCCTGTGCGGCAGAAGAACTTGGCTCTCCGGATATTTTAATTAACTGTGCGGGAGCGGCCTATCCCGATTACTTTGAAAATATCAGCGCCGAGCAGTTTGAAAATACCTTGCGCTTGAATGTGCTGGGAGTCAGGAATGTGAGTTCGGCGGTATTACCCTATATGAAAAAAACTGGAGGGCATATTATCAATACCTCCTCCATTGCCGGCTTTATTGGGGTATTTGGTTATACCGATTACAGCGCATCAAAGTTCGCCATTGTCGGCTTTTCTGAAGCTCTTCGCCAAGAGGTGTCCCAGCATGGGGTGAGTGTTTCTGTCCTCTATCCTCCGGATACCCTTACCGCAGGTTTCGCGGAGGAAGAGAAAACAAAGCCCAAAGAGACCCGCGCTATTTCGGGTAATGCGAAGCTGCTGACGCCTGAGCAAGTTGCATTGGCACTGATAAAGAAGATTCCTAAGCAAAAATTCCACATTATCCCTACCTTCGATGGTCAGTTATCTCACCTCTTAAAGCGCTGGTCTCCAGGGCTCGTCAACTGGTTCATGGAGCGCTCAATACGAAATTGCTAGTCTGTACTAAACTTATAGGCAGATTCTGAGCGCATTTTGCTAAAGGGATAAGCGAATGAATTTTCAAGTGACACACAGTGTCGTCTTATTGAGCCTGTTATTACTGGCCAGTTGTTGTGATGTCGGTGAATCAGAGGATAGTAACGATGATGGTATTCAGACACCGCTCGTCTTAGAGGTTTCGCCTTTAACCACAGGTAATTGGTATCAGCCAAGCGTGCTGACGACCTGGCAGTGGCAATTGGAAGGGGTATTGAATACATCCTATGAGGTAGATCTTTACGACATTGATTTGTTTGATACTTCCATTGCGACGATCGCAGGGTTACAAGCAGATGGCCGTAAAGTTATTTGTTATTTTTCAGCAGGTTCTTATGAAAACTGGCGTAATGATGCCACCGACTTTAGTGCGGCGGATTATGGCCGTACCCTAGATGGTTGGGAAGGGGAGCGCTGGTTGGATATTCGCTCTGCGAATGTGCATCAAATTATGGCGGCGCGATTAGATATTGCGGTGACCAAGGGCTGTGATGGTGTAGAACCGGATAACGTCGATGGCTATAGTAATACTTCAGGCTTTAGTTTAACTGCAGATGATCAGCTAGCGTACAACCGCTATTTAGCCAATGAAGCCCATAAACGTGCGCTTTCAATCGGATTGAAAAACGATTTAGATCAAATATCTCAGCTGGTGGAATACTTTGATTTTGCGGTCAATGAGCAGTGTTTTGAATATGCTGAATGTGATGCATTAAGTCCCTTTATCGATGCAGGAAAGGCGGTATTTAATGCTGAATATGCCGCTATCTATACAAGCGATGAAGTTCAGCGTGATAGCTTGTGTGTTGATGCAGTAAATGCACAAATGGCTAGCTTGATTTTGCCTTTAGATTTAGATAATTCATCGCGTTTCAGCTGTTTATAGGTTCAATAATAAGGTTCGTTATGAAAAGATTAAAAGAAGGAAAAGTACCGTGCTTTCTTTTATTTTTCCTACTATTTATGAGTATGCCTTCTGCGCAAGCAAAAGACGAACTGTATTATTTTCAAGTCGATGGTCGCTATGATTATCATACCGAGTTATTAAAATTAGCCTTGTCGTATACTGAACTTGATTCTTTAAATGAGGGGGTGACCTTACAGCCATAAGGAAATATTCCGACGGCTCGTGCCACCTATTTGATGTCAAAGAATAAAATTAGAGGCATCGTATCTCTGGCCACGAGCGATGAGCGAGAAGATGAACTATTAGCGATTAAAATACCGATTATGGCAGGTATTTTAGGCATGCGTGTTTTTCTAATTCATAAAGCGCAACAGGATGAATTTACCCTTGTTCAAAATGAAGAACAGCTTAAGCAATACGTTGCGGGTTTCGGCGAGCACTGGGGGGATCTCGCTATTTTGAAAGAAAATGGTATACCTGTATTGCCTGTCGCCAAATATTCCTCGTTATTTGATATGCTCAATGCACAGCGCTTTGATTTTTTTCCTCGTGGCGTTAATGAAATCTATAAAGAGCACGAAACCTATAGTCAAAAATTTCCTAGCTTATCGATCGAAAAAATTTTAGCGGTATATTACCCTTATCCCGTCTATTTTTTCGTTTCTAAGCAAGATGTACTCATTGCAAAAAGAATTGAATTAGGGCTAAAAAAAGCATTGGCTGACGGCCAGTTCAAACGACTGTTTTTACAATATCATGGGGACCTATTAACTAAACTTGATTTCGAAAATAGAAAAATATTTAACCTAAGGAATGAATCTTTACCTGAAGACGCGCTAATAAATAATATGGACTGGTGGTTGGACACTAAAAGCAGAGACGAGTGACCTGAATTTAGTGAGGGGTTAAGTGCTTCATTCCTAAGCATATAGACTGTTGTAATGGGGTGTAATGTTTATTGATATCAATCTCTTCTAGGATTTCTTGGAGTTCCATTTCGGAATTGTTATTTATCTAAGAGGAAAAATTAATGAGTATTACAATGACAGATTTATATTATCAAGAAGATAATGGTGCGTGTTACGTACATTTAGACGGAGGTTTAAGACATCTCCCTAACCCTGGTACTATGAATAATTTATTTCATACCGGTATTGCGCCAGAGAATTGTAATCAATTTAAAAATGCCGAAAGTGCTCCATTTCCGATCTTGAACTGCTTTCCAATCATGAATAATGCTCAGTTAGTTAATACTCCCTCACACCCTGATGGCAGTATCTTTTTAACCGATGCATATCCTTGGGATCCAGACACTGTTGTATTAAGGCATGTTATCAACCCTGCTCAAATGGATAGAATTGGGTTTGACTGGTCAAATGTAGTGGATTATAGCGGTAATGCTCAAGTTGGCGTTCCATTATCGATAGACAGCGCGAATTATCAGGCAGCGCAACACCTTGCTGGTTTTAGTGTGCTCTATGATCATCTGATTCTGAAAAAACCTTTTAATGCCTTTTTTAATTATCTTGCACAATCATTTCCTGCCCAATCATCAATGTTATATAAATCTGAATTGAAATCGTTGATTGTTAAGTATCAAGCAGCAGTGAATGCGTTATAAATAAGACACTAAAAATGGCAGTGTAAGTTCTCTGTGTTTTCGATCTTACACTGCTATTACCTACCCTGTATCTACAAACATTTTAAACTCTCGAAAACCTCTAATTTAATTTTTTCTCATATTATTAACGTTGATGATATGGCTGATTTTCGGCTCATATCTTTTGTATTTTTATTAACAAAATATCAGCGCTGTAATCGAGTGTAATAGTCTTTTTTTCTGGTTTAAATAAACTTAGTTTCAGATTTTGGCAGCAGGTTAATTTAATATTAAATTAGCTGCTTTGGTTTATTTAATAAAATGGCAGAGGTCATTACGATGATTACTTTCAATAACTTAGTTCAAACAATTCAAGGCGCTGTCGATCAGGCTGCAGAGTCTGTCTCTCGTGAAAATATCAATGGCTTATTGGAATACTTTCATCCATTAACCTCTGATGAAAAGACCGACACTAGTAATGATAACGGTAAGACTATTTCAGTTGCCGATCTTGAGAAAATGTCACCAAGAATGGTGCAGCTTCAATACCCAAAAATCACAAAAGATGGCCCTGCAGAACATTTTGTATCAGTGCCTCTTATCACATTATCGCCAGTGCCTATTCTGCAAGTCAATGATGTTCAAGTCGAAATGGATCTTGAAATTGTGGAAAGCGATGGCGAAATAATGGTTGGTTTTCCTCAGGCTAAACAGTCTGGTGAAAGTACAAGTTCTGAAGCATCAACAACAGGAGGTTCCAATGCGAAGATAACACTCAATATAAAAGCTAATGAAAAACCAATGGGAGTGCAATCTCTTATAGAGGGCTATAACAAAACCCTAAGAGCTCAGCTTCCAAACTAAAAAATATTAAAAGGAAATAAAAATGGCTGCAGAAAGTCAAATATTATCAATGGGTCAACAATTTTCAGGCCTACCTATGGGGGCTCTAATTGGTGGGCCATTAGAAGCAGCAGCAAAAGCGAATCAACAGATGGCGATGACGCAGCTGCAGTTTATGATGATCACTTGTTTTAATGAGAACTCAACGAAGAAAGGCTCGTATGACCCTATCATGATTGAGATGACTCTTGATCGAGGTGTTATTGAGCCAGGTACCGAAGAAAATGGTAATAAGCCGTCTATCTCAACAATGACGACGTCTTTCAAACTGCCATTGCTGACGATTATTCCATTGAACTCGCTTGCGGTTGACGATGTGAAAGTTGATTTTGAGATGGAAGTGAAATCAAGCTTTGCTAGCAATAACAGTACTGAGCACAAGTCTAGTACAGCCGAAAAAGCTAGTTTTTCAGCGGGCGGTAACGTAGGACCTTTCCATGTGGAAGTTCATGGCAGTGTTTCACATAACAGCAGTAGTGAAGCCAAATCTGATACACATTATAAGCAAAGCAACTCAGCGAAATATTCTGTATCAGTCCATGCGGGTCAATTGCCTTTACCACAAGGTGTTAAGACTATTATCGATGCTTATGCGAAAAATGTTTCTCCGGTTACATTGCCTGCAGCAGAACCAGTTAAGTCTTAATAAATATTATTAAAAATAATAATTATGTCGTTTTACCTGTGGGGTAGCTTCGCGCTGCCTCACATTAATTGGAGAGTAGAATAATGTTAATAAATATTGAATGCCCAGCATGTCAGCAAGATACGATTAAAATTGAGCCGCATATGTTAGCTCAAGGTGCTTCTTTCAGCTGTCCAACATGCCTAGTTAAAATATCAGTAGCTCAGTCTAGTAAAAACGATATTGTCAAAGGTGTGGAGGCTTATGATGCTTATAAAAATAGACTTGCGGAACTTCAAGAGCAAGGTAATGCTCCTGAATTAATGTGATCCTTTATTTCATAATTGAGGCATGAGTCATGAAGGGTACTAATTACAGCTGGCGTAAAAATTTTAAGAAAATCTTGGGGATGTTGAACGCGTTGCTGATTAAGGGGGGAGTGGTTGTTATTTGTTTTCCTTTATCCCTATACGGTTTATATGTTTATGATCATGACGTACAGCAGGTTAAATCGTATGAGCAAAGCAATCACCATATAGGCATCGATATTTCACACTATCAGGGAAACCTCATGGATGAGATAAAGGATCATGATCATTTAGATTTTGTTATCTGTAAAGCAACACAAGGAGTTACTTATACAGATGATGATTTCGAAAAGAACTGGCGGTTGATAAAAGAGAAAGGGTTTATCCGAGGGACCTATCATTTTTTTGTTGTATCAGATGACCCTCGAGAACAGGCGATACATTTCTACGATACCGTTCCTGACCTAGGAGTTGGGGATATAGCGCCTATTGTTGATGTGGAAGAGCTTAGCTTGTCTCAGGATACTAGCTCAAGAGTATTTCAGCAGCGCTTAAAAGAATTTCTGAGGGTTGTAGAAGAAAAGTTTAGGCGTAAGCCAATGATTTATTCCAATTATGCCTTCGCGCAAGAATATCTAAAAGAAGATTGGTTAGCGGATTATCCATTATGGATAGCGGATTATAATGGTAAGTCATCACCGGCAATACCGAGTACTTGGAGAAATATTGGTTATAAAATCTGGCAGAAAAATAGTTCTTATCATGTCGGCTCTATTGCTACCGATTTTGATGTGTTCATCGGACATAAATCTGATCTGGTTCGATAAGTTAAAGGAATAAAATGAATGAATAATGTAAATAACTATTTAAAACGGATAACCATAGGGCAGATATTTTTTTTCACTATGGCATTGTCGTTGCTTTGTTTTTCGGCAGTAAGTAGCACTGAAAGTAAAGCCTTTCGATATGTTACTGAAATTGAGCATAAAAACATGGATATGCTATTGGATCTTGCAAAAATAAAAATTGTCTTGTCTGAAGTAGCAGATTTAAAAATCGATTTAGTGTCTGGAAAAATTAATACTGTGATTGCTGTAATTGATAAAGCTGAACAATTGTTGTTTTTTTCTTCTGTTGCATCGCTAATTCAGCGTGTACTGCTGGAAGTGAGTAAGAGTCAGGTTTACCCAATAAGTGCCATGATATTAATTGCCATTGGCCTTGTATTTCGCATGGAAATTACACGAAAATTGCTTATTCTGCTACTGGCTATTAGTCCAGGACTTACGCTCTATTCAATAGGTATGCACCATTTTTCTAGCTCATTAGAGAAACAGCTAGATAGTGGACTGCATAGCAAACTAAAATTGATTGCTGAAAAAACTGATGCGGAGAAGTCGAAATTATTACGGGAGCGTGAGGAATCACTAAAAAAAGAATCTCATGAAAATTCGTTTGAAAAGTTTGTGTCGAGGGTTAAAACCGATGTGGTTTACGATGTTGAACGATTCTCTTACGATATAAAGGGGGATTATGAAGAAATTCGAGCTTTATTAAATACAGGTGGCGCTAATATTGTTAAAGAACTAGTTGTGTATTTAGTGCATATTATTCTGTTCTTTATATTGTCTCCTTTGGTTTATGCTTATCTTGTTTATCGCCTGACGATAAGTCGAATGATGTTTGGTAATCAGGGAGCGATTAAAATTAAGCAAGTGCAGCCTGTATCAGCTGTTGAGGATGTGAAATCCAGTGAAAAGAAAATAGAACCTACTATAAGAGAGAAAACTGATCAGGAGCTGGAAGGGGATGAAAAGGGTGTTATTGAAGGAGAAGGTGCAAGTGGCTCAAAGGTTGATAAGACTACAGATGCGGCACCTCAGTATGATGCTCCGGAAAAACAGGATAAAGAGATTGTGCTTGAGTCAACTGTAAACCACCCAGAAGTCAGTCCTAGCAAAAGTTCAGTATCGAATAGGGCTCCATTATCCGTAGCGAAAAAAAGAGAGGCTAATATAAAATCTACCGATAATACTAATAGTGCGTCAGCCAATAAAAAATCATTAACTTCTGAAAAACCTTCATTAACTTCTGCTAAATCAACGAGTACACGGATAGGCAAGGGAGATGGAGTAAGAAAGAAGTTTATGTAATAGAGCATCATCATTAATCTAAGTATTTTTATACTCCAGTCAGCCAGTTAATAAAGTCTACTCAACTTCGTGGGCTTTATTAATTTTTTAATTGTTCATATAATCGACATCGTAGATTTAAAATACCATTTAAAATGTCAATTATCTCTTCTATGGCATGACATAACGGAGTAAAAAACGGTAATGAATTACCTTTTATTAACATGCTTGTCATATAAAACGAGGCAGCAGAAAAGTGATTTTCAGTATTTTAAGAACTTGATTTTCGTAGGTTTGTTGTCATTATCATTGCTTTTATCCAACTCTGTAATATCAGAAATTCATGAAGAAAAAGGAAGTGTAACGCTAGATTCACAGCCCGAAATATCACCAGTAGCATTAGAAAAGGTTCTAATTTCTTCCTCAAAAAACCCTACTCTTAGAGAGGACTACCCCGGTGCTATTACTATTTTGGATGAGAACAAGCTAACAGATTTCTACCTAAGCTCAGTCGTAGATGTATCGTCGTTGGTACCGGGTCTTTTCGTCCAAGAAACGGGGGCTCGTAATCCTTCCCCAGTAATTATGCGTGGTATTAACTTGGATGGTATGAGTACTAATAATCTAGGTGGTGATACTTATACGGTAGCCAGTTATTTCGATAATATTCCATTACAAGGTTATTATGCACCGCCTCAAGTAATACTCAAAGATCTTAACTCCGTCGAGGTATTGAGAGGCCCGCAAGGGACATTGTATGGGGCCTCTTCATTGGGCGGTGTGATTGCTCATAATACCAATAAGCCAATAATGAATGAATTGTCGTTTTCTGTTCATGGACGTATTTCTCGAACCCGTGGCGGCGATGATACTAATACAGACACAGACTTAGTGGTAAATCTACCTATAGCAGAAAATATATTAGCGATGAGAGGGTTAGCCAGTTTCACTGATAGTGCCGGTTTTATTGATAATGACACACTATTGTCTGGCCCTGAAGAAGGTATCAACAAAGATGAGGTGACTGCAGGTCGTTTGAGTTTTCTTTTGACCCCTGCAGATCGATTAGCAATATCGTTGATGTTACAAAAACAACAAACAAAAAGTGGTGATTTTCAGGCAGATAATCCATCCGTGACTGAAAAACATTATAAAGCCAGTACGTTTTTTTTACAGCCAATGGAAGGTGACTTAAATCTCGCTGATTTGGAAGTACAGTATCGGTTTAAAAATATAACGATGGAACTAACAGGAAACCATTATGAATATGATCTAGAGCAAACTACGGATATCACGGCTTTCTATCAATTCCAGGGTTATACCGTTGGTGAGGACGGCGGTGACAATGGCTTCACCGAAGCAGATGTGGAAGTGGTTCAGAGTAATTTCGAAATACGAGCGATTACCCAATTTGATAGTAGCGCCAATGGTATTATCGGTTTTAGTTCGACAGAAAACAAAGTAGATTTTTCCAGTGAAGATAACCTCACGGATTTTCCCGAAAGTTTTAGGCTGGTAGAGTATACCTATACGCAAGCGCAAACTTTAAAAGATAAGGCATTATTTGGCGAATTAAATTGGCAAACGACGGAAGATATTTTGCTAACAGTAGGAGGGCGCTATTTTGACTATAAAGATACTGCACAATCCTGTGATGCTTTTTATACCGATTCGTTGTTTTGCATGTCAGAAAAAATAGAAAGCGCTCATAGCAGTTTTAAGTTGGCTGGGCTTTATCAGTATAGCGATAATACAGCGTTTTTTCTTAATGTAGCAGAAGGATTTCGCCGCGGTGGCGCTAATGCGGTACCACAAGATCTAGCAGCAAATAGTACTTATAATCCTGATACAACAATAAATTATGAGCTTGGTATATTAGGCCAATCTAGCGATGGAAGATTAGACGTTTCTATGACCTTATTTTATATCGATTGGAGCAATATCCAATTATTTACAGGGAATGTTTCAACCGACCTTGGTTATTATGTCAATTATATCGCCAATGCGAAGGATGCTGAATCCGCTGGTATCGAGTTAGAAGTAGACGTTTCGTTTGGCGATGATTTTCAATTAAAAGGATTCTACGCATACAGTGATGCAAAATTGTCAAGCGACGCACTTAGTTACAATGATGATGCAGGCTCGGGGGATGACGGTTTTAAGGATGATCGCCTTCCAGGCACTCCTAATCATCAGGCCAGGCTGAGCTTATCTTACAAGAAGAATTGGGAAGCTTATACATTTGATGCTCGTATTAGTAGTAATTATGTTGGTGATGTGAATACGCAATTGAATAAAAAGCACTCTGGGTTTGAAAATCTTGGAGGCTATACATTGCATTATATGAATATTGGATTATCTAAAAATCAATGGCGCTTGGGGATGTTTACAGATAATGTAACGAATAAGCGTGCAGTGACTGCTAAAGCCCGAGAGCTTTACGGCCCAGGTAGTGGATTATCTTATGTAGTTAAACCTAGGACTATCGGGTTGGATGCTCGCTATACGTTTTAAAAGAAAATCAGGAAAATTTTTCAATAATAATATCAAATATAGGAAGTATTATGACTCAAGATGTAATAGAAGATAAAATAAAGGGCATGCTTACTGTTCAGTATTTAGCATCGATTACGGCTAATGGCGCGGAATATAATTTAGTTTTGCAAGATCAATTGAATTCCTCTCAACCGGCATTAGTCATTGCTAGTACTAACTCTTCTTGTTCAAACGATACTATCCAAATCGACTTTAGTAAACTATTGGATAGCAATGATAAAGTAGTGATTGAATTTTCACTCAATACTACCGGTTGGATGTTTTCTAAGCTTCCCTTCACAACGGTAGAGGGGAATAAGCCAGCAGCAGACGTTGTTTCATCAACAGAAGGTCAAAAGGCGACCATTACTGTTGATAATGTTAAGCAAGGCTCATTCTGGGAGTATTTTATCAACTTAGAAGGGCCAGATGGCCAAGTTTCTTTTGATCCTGGCCTAGGTGGACGACGCGGTTCATAAAGAGCTGATATCTAAAAAGTGATAATAAAGTGAGTACTCTATGGATTACTCATTTTATTGCGGCTTTCACTAAACCATTACTTTCTGCGAGTGGCGTGCAGCGTAAAGAGGTTTTCTTTTCATCTGTATCTTGCTGTGAAAAGGCATTTAAAAGCAATTGATTAAATGCATCAGGATTACTACGACACAGGTCGTCGAACCATGCAAGTTGGTACCAAATAGGGCTAAGATTTTGTGATAAGCTTTGCTCTATATAACTTAATGCTACGGGCCACTGTTTTGCTAAACTATAAACAAGAGCTGCATTAAATAATACTTCGGCATTATCGCCTGCAAGCCGTAGACTTCGGTGCAGAGTTTGCAGAGCCATGTCGATATTGCCAAGCTGAACATGTGCTTCAGAAAGATTGCGTTGCACAACCCAATCATTGTCACTATTATTTGATTTTTCAATCACTTGCTGATAATGCATTGCAGCTTGTGTGATTTTTCCTTGTAATTGAAGGCTACCCGCTAGGTTTAAACGCCATATAGTATTGCTAGGGCTGATTGCTACCGCTTTTATAAAATACTCTTCAGCTTTGTTATAGTTACCAAGTAGTTCATAAGCTAGGCCCATATTACTATAAAATTGTGACTTAGGACTAATATCGATAAGTTCGTGGTAAAGGGTAATAGCTTCATTGAATTTGCCATCTAGTAAATAAACCAGAGCCATTAACATTTTTGCATTTACATCGTGTTTATCCATTTTCAACAATGAGTCCAAAGCGTTTAGAGCCGCGCTATTATTCCCTTGATGAAAATGATTATTCGCAATGCGATACCATAATAAGGTTGAAGGACGAAGCGCTAAAGCCTGCTGGTACCAACGATTGGCTTGTTGGTAATCATTCTGATAATTCGCCAGTAATCCTCGATAACTAAGTGCTAATACCGTGTCATCAGATTGTTGAGATATAGCCTCTAGTAGTTCTGTTGCTAGCTTGAAGTCTTGTTGACGTTGTGCAATTTCTAAGCGCCCAATAGTCAACGTTAGGTTGGGGCCTAGCCTTTGTTCGGCGACTAAAAATAATTGAGATAAGGCTTGTAAATAACTTTCATCGCCACTGTCATCGAAAAGCAAGCCGCCCAAGTAGCTCATTAGTTGGAGGTAGGGTAAATAACTAGCATATTGATTTTTTAGGGGTAACAGTGAGCTCCAAAGCTCAGGGCTATCCTGTCCTTGATTGATTATGGCATGGCGATATCGCAAGAACTGTTGATATTCTTTTTCACTTAGCGGGTTGAGTTCTGTAGTGAAGCTGTGGTTTGGAAATAATCGCGTTAATCTATGCTGAACATCGGATGCAGTGTTTAGGTATTGCTTGTCGACGATCATAGGCCAAGTTTGTTGTGACTTGATCGCCCACCTTTGCTGACTGATTTCAGAAGGCTGATTAGAGGAAGCTGTTTCAATGCGGTTGAGTTCTACTTCACAATGCTGTTCATTACAGGTCAGAACGGTTTCTATCAGTACATCGGCCGACAAGGCATTAGCTATTCGGGAGTAGTCTCGATTTTTAAACTGCACATGATGGTTACTAACTAAATGAAGGTCATCGCTATGAATTACGTGCTGCTGTAAAGCATGGCTAAAAGAATCTACCAGAAGTTCTTGCTGCTCAGTGTTTACTTTGCTTTTGTTTATCAGTGGTGGTAGTACGGCAATGTATAAGCTGGTTGGCGCTGAAGTTTTATTTAATTGCCAATAGCTCATAAATGACAGTATTAGAACGATAAACATTAAGCTAGTACTTAATAGTTTCCCTCTTTGTTTAGTAGTTAACTCATGACTTTGAATTTCAGTACGAGAGTATTGATATATTGATTCGATATCAGGTTCGAGTATTGCGATATCAATGGTATCGCTGAAATTTGGTTCTGAATCATCATCGCAATATTCGATTATATTCTGCAGTTCTTCAGCCACCTGTTGAGCGCTAGTTGGGCGCAGTTGAGGTTGCTTCATTAGCAACTGCTTTAGTAGAGTAATTAAATTTTTATCCAAACTAGAGTTGAGCTTTTCAGCGGGTAGTGGCGCTCGATGTAGAATGTTTTGCACGACAATGTTTTGGTTAGTCGAGTCGCCAAAAGGGTGGCAACCGCAAAGTAATTTGAACGCTAAAATACCAAGCGAGAATAGATCACTGCGCTCATCAATGGGTTGGCCCAAAGCTTGTTCAGGTGATAGGGCACTATAACTACCCAATAGCTTACCGGTAACTGTTAAGTCGGTATTATCACTTTGTGTATTTTTGGCAATACCAAAGTCAGTGATTTTGGCGATGTTGTCACGGTTTATAAGAATATTATCGGCTTTTAAATCTCGGTGGATTAACCCTTTTCGATGAGCTGCAGTGAGCCCTTGCGCAATTTGATGTAACCAAAAAAGGCGCTGTTTAATGGATACCTTGTGTTCTTTGAGATGTTTATTAAGTGTTTCTCCTTCGATGTATTCCATAACGAGGGATAGTTCGTCTGCGTCATGAATTATGTCATAAATTTGTACAATGTTAGGGTGGTTTAGTTGTGCCAGCGAGGTCGCTTCATATTGTAGACGCTTATTACGTTGAGAGTTTTCTTCACCTTCATCCAAATCTGTTTTTAGGCGCTTGATGGCAACCTTTCTTTTTAGTCGGGTGTCTTGGGCGAGATAGACAATGCCCATTCCTCCTTGTCCAAGAACGTTGAGAATTTGATAATGATCTATTTGCCTGTTCATTTGCTCGAGCATGAAATTAATCTCAATAGCATAGGCTTTCTATTCGATCGCCCTTCGAGATACTGGCTTGTGAACAGTTGAAGCGGACTTCGCCACGGCGACGTTGTAGTAAGTCGGTAGCACCAGGAAATTCATCGGCTATTTGTTTTCGTGCCCGAAAAATCTGAATGTTGATATGGGAAACATCAATTCCTAGTTCTTTAGCTAATTGCTCATTATTAATCCAACCTTGGCTTTTATTATCCACCCCTTGATTAGCATGCTCTGCTTTTAATCTGGCTAAATGTAAGAGCAGGTAGTGATGACTGCGCTCGCCGAGGTCTATCGTCTCATACTGATGATCAAGCTTAAGTTGCGTATGCTCTTCATCAAGGCTGACATCAAAATGAAATGCAACCTGATCTATGCTGCTTGGATTGTCAGTAATATTAAGTGTTTGTTGCTGTTCAGTATTTAAGAATAATTGCCACTTGTGATCACCTATTGATATGCAGTCATTATGATTAACGATCGTTTCGTTACTGCAGCTATTAATATTGTTATCGGTGTGACTTTCCAGTATCCACAGTCCACGTGTTCCACAATGAAATAGAGCTGCCAGAGGGCTGGTTGAATTTGGCAGTAGATGATAGTGACTAAGCTTTTCGGTTATCGAGCTATCATTTAATCCTAATAAAAGATTGGCGGGGGCATCTAGGTTTTCAACTTTCCAGCTATTTTTTGTTTGGCTGGCAAAGCTAATCGTCTGTCCTGTTCTTAGGGCTGTATTTTTAGCTGAAGGTAATTTTTGTTGGTCTATCCAGGTACCGTTACGGCCTAGATCACGAATTTCCCAAGCTTGACCATTCCATTCGATCACCGCATGAATCTTTGAAACTTCGGCTTGATCGATAAAGGTATCGACGCCATCATTACGGCGACCAAAGGTATGATGCGTAAGTAAGTGCAGTTTGTCGTTAGTTTGTAAGTTACGCAGATATGCCATGGCTCTGTCCTTTTGAGCGAGTCTAAATTAATTTTATTATATAGTCCTTTATGATCTGAATCGTCCATGAATTCGAGCTTTTGACGATAACAGAAAGTAATCGAGTTGTTAAATATATTGGTAGGTAAGTTGGTTATTTGGCTCAGTTACTTAAGACAATCTATACTTCTAGAAAATAAGAATGAAATAACTATTAACTTAGTATGCACATGTAATCATGTGTAATACACATTCTATTCCTCAAGCTCTAAATTGATTTGGATTCTGGAATCTACTCCAGATTAACTTAACTTTAGTATTATCAAATTAAAAGAGGACGAGGAAGCTATGCCTGAGAATGGAAAAATCTATTTGGAATCATCTAAACGTCAATTCGAATACAATACAGAGCAGTTTGAGAAAGACGATGCATTTATCACCGTAGGGATGCTAGATGAAAAGTCTTGGGAAGATATTCAAAAAGGCAAGCAGGAATATGCCGAAATTGGTGCGACGGTTCTTGATCATGATGTTCTTGCACCTGCCCAAGCGGTCAATACTCGAACTACTAAGTATAAGTATCCTGCTCAATTCAGAATTTCAAGAAATAAATAGAGGGTAACTTGTATGATTAAAGCATATGTTAATAATATTTTTACCCATGATGGCCAAAGTACGGTGAAAGAGTTTGGCGCAGAAATCATGAAAGATCAGGCAATAATCGCTTCAGTACCACAACTTATGGTTATTGCTGGTTATCACGGTGATATGCAAGGAAACTGGGATCATGACTTTGATGCCGATGAAATGGCAGATACCCAAAAAATTGCGGAGAAGTTTGGTAATGCAAAAATAGAATGGGTTAAAGGGCCTGGTATGACTGACGAAGCAATAAAATTGGCATTCGGGCGTGGTAATGTATTTTTCACCTGGTGTGACAGTGATAAAAAAATAAGAAGTGTTATGGATATTAAATGACTAAAGGAGCTGGGCAGATGCTCAGCTCCTAATTCTTTGATTAGGCCAAATCAGATTCTTTATAATTTTTCTCTTTAGCCTCTATCGGTTGTTCTTTAAATTTGAGCTCTTGTACTTTCATTCGTGGTCGATTACTTATGGGGTTAGAGAAAACTAAAGTCTCATCATTCACTTTACCAAAACGCAAGGTTGCTAAATCAAGGGCATAGTTTTGATATAGTTTCCAAGGTAGTTTAGAGCCCTGTTGAGGCGCTCGCTCCATTGCACGTTGTACGTAACCCGATTGCATATCAACAAAGGGACGATGCTCTACAGATTTATCAAAGTTATGGGGCATTACAATTTTGTTACCGGTTGCATCCATATGATTTAACAGACGGCACATCCATTCCGTAATTAAATCGGCTTTTAATGTCCAAGAAGCATTGGTATAGCCGAATACCATGCCTGCGTTAGGTAGGTCTTCTAATAAAACCCCGCGATAAACCATTTTATCGTGGGCATCAAAAGGTTGGCCATCGACAATTAATTTCATTTTACCGAATAGCTGAACGTCTAAGCCTGTGGCGGTAATGATGATATCGGCATTTAAAGTTTCCCCAGACTTAAGCTTAATACCATCCTCGGTGAAGTGATCGATGTGGTCGGTCACAACTGAGGCTTTTCCTTCGCGTAATACTTTAAACATATCACCATCGGGTACGGCGCATAAGCGTTCATCCCAAGGGTTATATTTGGGAGTGAAGTGCTTCATGTCGAAGCCTTCCCCTACTTGTTTTTTTACCAACTTTTGAATGAGTCGGCGGGCAGAGTTGGGAAAGCTTTTGCAATAGTTATACATCATTGACGCAAAAGCGATATTTCGCGTGCGTGTAATGCGATAGACCCAAGTCTCGGGTAGGAATTTTCGCAGGCCATTAACCATGGGATCATCCTGAGGTAAGGCCATCACATAGCTTGGTGAGCGTTGCAGCATAGTGACGTGTTCCGCTTTATCCGTCATCGCAGGCACCAAGGTAACCGCGGTTGCGCCGCTGCCAATCACCACGACTTTTTTACCAGCATAATCATAATTTTCATCCCATTTTTGCGGATGAATAATATCGCCGTTAAAGTTTTCACTGCCTTTAAACTTAGGTTCATAACCTTGGTCATAGTTGTAATAACCGGTACAGCAGAGGACGAAATTACATTCGTAATAGCGAATTTCACCCGTTGCGGTGAGCTGAATTTCAATCGTCCAGCGTGCAGTTTCACTGGACCAAGATGAGGTTAAAACTTTGTGACCAAAGCGAATATTCTTTTCTATATCGTGTTCTTTAGCGGCTTCGCAGATGTATTCGCGAATATCTTTACCATCAGCAATGCCTTTAGGGCTAGTCCATGGTTTGAAGTTATAACCCAGAGTATACATATCGGAATCAGAGCGTACACCTGGATAACGGAAAAGATCCCAAGTTCCACCAATGGCATCACGGCCCTCTAAAATGGCATAAGTCTTATTGGGGCTGTCTTTTTGTAAATGAACGGCCGCACCAATACCTGATAGGCCTGCGCCTATGATTAATACGTCAAAATACTCGTGTTTATGGGTATCGTTTGCCATGAGAAAGCGTCGCTTTTTTATTATGTTATTAACGGTTAGCTTGACTGATAAACCTTAGTTTTTAAAGGTGAATAACCGTCAAAGAATGAAGGTTTTGGCAGGATAGCAGGCTTATCTATCCCTAGATAATGCCGCCTCGATTGATGACGCTTAATAAACCGGGGCGGCTTAATTCAGAATAAAGTCTCGCAAGCTTATCGAGGGGGTATTTGAAGTCACTGGCTACCCAGCGCTGTAATACCATCCAAGATGCCCCCGCGAGGTAATCAACCATAAATCCTAGCGCTTCTGGATCATTCAGCGGCATGGAATGGTTTCGAATATAGAGACCCATAACTCGAGTAATGTAGTTACGAAAGCTCTTGATCACTAAGTGTTCTACATCGGCAGCAATGATGAGCTTGGCAAATTCAGCATGCTGAAGCCATTGATTAAATAAGTGCCAAGCGATGATATCACCGGGCTCCGGCGAAGCGATGATATGACCTTCAATTTCGTGGTAGAAACTATCAAATACCCCATCGATATAGTCGACCAAAACCGCATCTTTCGACTTATAGTGTAAATAGAACGTCTGACGCGCTAATTCAGCGCTTTGAGTAATGTCTTGAATCTTAATTTTTTTATAGGGAGTCTCTTCCGTCAGCTTAACCAGAGCTTGAATGATTAAAGATTTAGTCCGAATGACCCTAGGATCTTCATTTTTTGACGACATATTTTCGATTCTGTAAATTAGTAGACATCTGTACATATTGTCATTTGAGGCTACTGCTCTGATGGATTTAAATCAACTCAATTACACGAAATTTAACAAACTAATAATTAAAGAATTTCGTTACAGCTAAATTGAGGTAGTCGTTATGTGTTTAAGAAATAATACAGAGCTAGAGAAGCTAAGCCACTTGCGCGTTGAAGAGCATTATCAACAGATGGTGAAATACCTAGCCAATCATGATGCGCCTTTAGATTATTTAATCTCAGGAGAATTAGCACAAATACAAACGTTCGGCATTCCAAGCATCAGTAAGCTGTTACAGCGAACAAAACAATATCAGCAAGATGGATTAAAGCGATTGGATGATACCCGAGCGATACTGACGGAATGTATGACGGATTCCGTGCAGAGTTCTCGCGGGCAGCATATGGTGAAACACTTAAACTGGATCCACAGTCACTATGAAATCAGTAATGATGATTATCTATATACCTTGGCTTTATTTATAGTTGAGCCCGCGCGTTGGATGGAAGCCTTTGGTTATCGCCCATTAACTGATAGAGAGAAATACGCGGGTTACCTAGCGTTTAAATCTCTCGGTCAAGCTATGAAAATAAAGGATATCCCTGAAAGTCGAGATGAATTTGTATCTTGGTACGAAAGCTATCGCCTTCAGCATCTGACGTACCATCCCGATAATAAAATAGTCACCGACGGTTTAATTAACGGCATGAAAGAGATGTTTCCATTTTTTATTAAGCCTTTGGTCCGCCCCGTTATTTTAACGTTAATTAATGATCCTGAATTATTGTTAGCAACAGGGCAGGTAGCGCCATCAAAGTTTGTGCAAAAAATAATTAAAGGTTTTATGCGTGTAAGAAAGCTAACTCAACAAGTTATCAACCCTTGGCAAAAACAGAGTTTTGAAACCAGCTATTTAGGCCAGCATTATAAGAGCTATCCTACAGGCTATCAAAACAGTGTATTAGGGCCGAAAAGAATGGTTAAAAATTCGACTGGGGGCTGCCCATTTCATGCTTCAAATCTTTAAAGTTGTAGTGCTAAATAAACGAAGGCTAGTCCTTAGATAAATTTAATTTACGCCACCTTGCGGGTGTTGTATGAAACTCTTTCTTAAATTGGCGAATAAAATGGGTTGTATCATTCCAACCTGTTTGTTCGGCGATATCTTCGATGGATTTTGGGGTATGTAATAAATGCTTGCAGGCTTCGGTTAAACGAGATTTGCGTATCCAATCACCTACGGTAAATCCGGTTGATTTTTTAACTAGGTTCGCGAGATAGCCCTCACTTTTGTTTACTTGCTGCGCCACATCTTTTAATGAAATATTGCTTAGGGTGTGCTGCTGAATATAGGCTAACGCTTCCGTGACGATAGAGGAGTGAGAGAGATTATTAAATGCGAGAGCAGACCCACGGGATACTTGGTGCATCAAAAGGACTAAATAGCTACTGATGACTTCTAACGAGAGTTCTAAATCCTGTTCGATCTCTTGTTGTAAATTCGTTAGTAATTTTAAGTAGAGTTCTTGGTTTTCAGGGGGAAGCTGCCATACAGGCACAGCACCTGTATGAACGAGATTGAAAATAGGTAATAGCGTCGGACTATTCTCCAGTTCTAAGCAACCAGAACAAAAACTTAACCAAAAGTATTCAACATTTTCACCTTGCAGTGCTTTATGGGGTACTCCTGCGGGAATTACAATTACCATCCCTGGGGCTAAAGTAATCTCTTCGCCACAGTCCATCACAATACTCCCTTTAGTGATCAGTGATATGACGTTTTCACTGTGGGTATGATGCTGATGCTGTACGGCATTACCGATGCGCTCGAAGCCCATACTGATGATATGAGAATAGTTCATTATATTAGGATATGCCGATAATTGCGTAGGATGCACTCTAAAATACTCGTATTCGACCGATTAATATAGAAGCTTATTAATTAATGCCAATTTTTTCGGGAAATTACTCTTGGAGTTATGATGAATTTTGAACTCGCTTTAATGGCTTATGCGCTGTATTTATTGATCTGGGAAAAGCTGCCGGAATGGGGAACTTGGTTTAATCAAATAATTGCGCATCTACCCAGAGTGTTACAGAAACTCTATGCCGATTGGCGCTGCCCATATTGTTCAGGTTTTTGGATCGCTTTAGCCTTACACGCGTTAACCGGACTGCAAACTTTACCGCAACTAACATCTATGCCTGACTATTTGGGGATGTTCGCAGCCCCTTTAGCTTGGTTTTTAGATGCGTTAGCGACTTCGGCATTGGTATTAATCACCCATCTGGCTGTGAGTGCGTTATCAGGGCCAGCGATAAGAGGCCATAAAATTCTGGCAGAATTTAAGGCCTCTATGGCGGCAGAGAAAAAGTAATATCCTGTGAGTTAGCCTTTTTCGGGTAATGCTAATTTGTTATCTTTTTGAGCAAGTTTTCTTTCAAGCCAATCAGGTCCCATGATGAGAATTCTGGGATCTTTATGCTGCCATGTTTCTTTTAACATTAAAAAGAATTCATGTAGCTGTAAATAAAGTGGATTGAAAGGCTTTGCAGGCGGGGTTGTCACACCATAAACAATTTTTCCCGCATCTTCTTCACTGCGGAAAGTACCAAACAGTTTGTCCCAGATAATAAAAACAGCACCAAAGTTTCTATCGATTTGTTTTGGATTTTTACCATGGTGCACTCTGTGGTGTGAAGGGGTATTAAAGATCAGTTCTAGCGGTCCTAGTTTATTAATCTTAGTGGTATGAATGAAGAACTGATACGCCGTAATAATCTCCATCATAATAATCACAGAAAACTTGTCATAACCGATTAAGGCAATGGGTAACCACCACAATAACCAGCCCCCAGTAATCGGGAAGAGTAAGTTCTGTCTTAGCGCTGTGGATAAATTGAAGCGGGTGGAAGAGTGATGTGAATGATGAACTGTCCACAACCAACGCACTTTGTGAGTAATTCTGTGATTAAAGTACTGAAACAAATCCAAGGCGATGAAGGTAATCAATAAAGTAATGAGGGTAACTTCGGGAAACCACTGAAAGCCAATTGAAGAAACTAGGTCGTAAAAAGCACCGATATAGAGGGCGATACATATACCGTCGGTAATTTTGTACATAGCACCAGTAGTAAGGTTAACCACAGTTTCCTTGAAATCATAGACATCGGTTTCGCCTTGTTTATAACAATAATAGGCTTCGAAGATCATCAGACTGACAAAAAATCCACCGCCTATAATGACGAAGCCAATGGCGTGTAATACATCTTCCATATCATTTCTCTTATTATTTTATACGGGTTTAGCTGATTATCATCTCTGATCTCTAGGCGTAAGGATTGACGGAGCTCGACAAGGTTTTGACAATTATCGCCAAGTGTTTAGTATCTAACCTATGAATACATTGAATGTAAGCCATACCCTTGCCAACTTATTGATTAAATACATCAAACTAAATGGCTTAACTCAACATGAAGCGCTTATGAATTCGTTAAAGCGAATTCAAGCGGGAAGTTTGATGAGTTATAAACTTTGGTGTGATTTATTAGAAGACATTAGTCAGTTGAGCAATAACCCCCAGCTTGGCATCGAGTTAGGGGAGCTCGCAGAAGCTGAACATGGTGGCATACTGGCTTATTTGGCATCCAGTTGCAGTACTTTAGGCGACGCACTGAAGCACTTTGAGCGTTTTCAAAGTCTCCTTTATGGCGGGGAAGCTCGAGTTGAGTTGATGGCTGAGACTGTACGAATTTGCTGGCAAAGTGATACTCCTCCTTGTTTAGGGACTCAGCTATCTGATGAGGTATTAATTATTGGTTTAATTTATTTCATTAAACGTCTCGTCACTCCTGCAAACCATAAAGATATACAGTTAGTAAAAATTGGTTTTATACATCAACAGCCTAGTTATGCACAAAGTTATGAACGCCACCTCATACGATCAGTTAGTTTTGGTGGAGAAGAGCTGACAGTTGAATTTTCTAAGCATCACTTAGAATGGTCTGTTATTAACCCTGAACCGGTTTTGAAACATATTCTAGAGCAGCAAGCTGAAGTTTTATTACAACAAAGCAGTCCTGCAAATAAAATGGACACGGATAACGAATTTAATCAAAGGTTACGAGTTGAATTGAAGCGCTGCATTAGCGAATCGAATATAACATTAGATGCATTAGCGTCAAAAATGCATGTTTCATCTAGAACGTTGCATCGGCGCTTACAGGAGCAAGGAAAGAACTTTAATCAGCTGTTAAGGGACATTCGTCTTGAGTTAGCGACAGAGTATTTAGCGGATACGCGCTTAAGTTTATCCGAAATTAGTGCTCGCTTAGGATATGCCGAGCAAAGTGCTTTTAGTCGCGCTTTTAAGCAGTGGACGAACACGACTCCCAAACAATACCTTAAGAATTAGCCGAATCAACATCGGCTAAAGTATTGAAATAGACTTTTTTAATTAATTCTTTTTCAATTTAAATAACAGATCATGAACTTCAGCCTTTAATAACTTATCGTCTGTATTTGCACAGTTCACTTTTGCTTTTTCTAGATTGGCGATGGCTGCTTTCGTATCACCCAGTTCAATCTTCATGGTTGCTAAAGAGTAACCAATTGAGGCACAGAAATCTTTTGATTCAATTGCTTCCGCTTTTAATAATGCTTTTTCATACAGTGCAATTGCTTGTTCTAGATCTTCAGTAAAATCCGCAAGGGTTTCCCATTGAACTGGGTGATCTTTGGGGGAATCTTCATGCTCTTCACAAATTTTTAATAATTGTGCATAACTTTTATCAAATTCCTGCTGATTTTTACCTTGAGACGCTTTTAACAGATCTTTCGCCAAAGAATGCACTTGCTTGTAGATTTTCGTATTCATAACCATGTTCTGACCTTATAACTCGTTGCTTATCATTCATTGGGTTCACGGTAGGGATTATAGCGCTTTCCCGATTTATTCGTCACTACAGCACTCATCTTGAAAGAAGGCGATGACTGCGGCTAGTTTGTCGTATTCAGCAACGCAGAAAAGGGTTCTACCTTCGCGGCGCTGGTTGATCAACCCCGCAGAAACCAAGCTAGAGAGATGATGAGACAGGGTAGAGCCCGGTATTTTTAATTCTTCTTGAACGTCGCCTACGGCAATTCCCTGATGGCCCGATTTAACGAGGCGTTTAAATATTGCCAAACGGGTAGGGTGGCCCAATTCTTTCAGTGCTTTTGCAATAATTTCGATTTCCATTAATTGGCCTTAATTCGAATAGTGATACAAATGGGGGCTGACTGTATTTCGATATTACTAGAAATATATTGACGAAGGAATTGTTCAGGCTTATATTTCGACAACTATATATTTCCATAATTCTGGAAATAAAGAATTAAATACTGCATCCTAACCCCATTCTGGAGATGAATTATGACGATAACGACCGCAATGGTTGAGCAAAGCTTAACCATGTTCGCTTTTCTCGCAATAGAACTGACCTTGTTATTTTTAATCATTAGCTATTTAGTCGGGGTATTACAGCTGTATTTATCGCCCGCTAAGATACAATCAATTTTAAGCAGCAAGCAGGGGAAAGGCTATATTATTGCCGCTTTTCTTGGGGCGATAACTCCATTTTGTTCATGTTCTACCATTCCTTTTCTGAAAGGCTTACTGCGTGCCAAAGCGGGTTTTGGCACTATGTTAGTCTTCTTATTTGCCAGCCCATTATTGAACCCTATTATCATCGGCCTATTTGTCGTTACTTTTGGACTCCAAGTAGCGGTATTTTATTTTTTGGTAGCGATGAGTGTCTCGGTTATCGCTGGGTTTTTATTAGAAAAGCTAGGGTTTGAACAATACGTTAAAGCTGAGGCTTATAGCCAACCACTGGCTAAAAGTTGCTCCGGTAATAAGGCACAGCCTGTGAATAAGTGGCTGACTATCTGGCATATCACCTGGAAAGATTTCAAAAGCGTAGTGCCTTACCTAATGGCTGGCATTGCCATAGGCTCTATCATTTACGGTTTTATGCCAACTGAACTTGTCGCTAGCATGGCGGGTGAAGAAAATCCCTTTGCGATTCCTATCGCCGCAATTATCGGCATACCACTCTACATTCGGGCAGAGGCGGTTATCCCTTTGAGCGCGGCTTTGGCGGCAAAAGGTATGGGCTTAGGCGCTGTGATGGCGCTAATTATCGGTAGTGCGGGAGCCAGTTTAACCGAAGTGATCTTATTAAAATCGATATTTAAGAACCCTATGATCCTTGCATTTTTGGTCGTCATTATTGGTATGGCTATTATGGCAGGTTATCTCTATCAGTATTTATTCTAGCGACCTCATCTGGTTGTTATTTTAATGGTCGTCATTCCAATGATTAACAATAACAGATTGATTATCTAATTAGTTTGCATGTAAACTATAAAAGTACGCATGCAAACTATATAATCCCCGAGAGAGTTGAAATTGGATAAACGACTGTTTTTTTTAATGAATATGGCTCAGCGCAAGCTATTTAATTATGTGGATAAAGCCTGCGAAGATGCCCTTGAAGTATCCGTGACTCAGTTAGCGGCTTTGCTCTATATCGTTAAACATTCAGGCTGTTTGCAAAAAGAAGTCGCGAAGGCATTAGCGTTAAATAAATCGGCTCTTACCGGTTTGATCGTACGCATGGAAAGAAATGGCTTAGTCGAACGTCTTGTCAGTGAAGATGACGCGCGGGGGATTAAACTCTATGCCACCCCTGCTGGCTTACAAAAAACACTGGATATGATGCCTTTTATTGATGAACTCAATGCGCTTTTTAGTGACGAGTTTAGTGAAGAAGAAATTGAAACGGTTTTAAAGTTTCTGAATTTTGTCTTAAAGCGATTTTAACGGAGAAATCCATGAAAAGCAGTGAAATCAAAACAGTCACCTTACCCACGACGGGTGGGCATTCAATTGTCGCACGCGTTTTTCCTGCCCAAGATGAAAGTACGAGCAAAGGGATTTGTATTATTGCTACGGCGACGGGGGTTGCTCAATATTTATATGATGATTTTGCCAATTGGCTGACGCAACAAAACTACACGGCAGTAACCTTTGATTATGATGGCATCGGTCTATCGGTTGATCGCCATGTTAAATACAGCAAAAGCGATAAATTAAGTTGGGCAGAGCATGATTGCCCCGCCGTATTGAATTATGTGAGTGAACATTATCCACAGCAAAAAGTAACCTGGATTGGTCATAGTGTTGGCGCTCATATGTTGGGCTTTATGGAAAATACCGATCAAATTGACCGCGCCATTACCGTCGGGGCTGGTACAGGAACTTGGTGGTATAACGCAACACCGACAAAACGTATCGCATGGTTTTTATGGTATTTCCTAGTCCCTGCGACAGCGCCAATATTAGGGTATTTCCCTGGGGATAAGTTGAAAGTTATGTGCAACTTACCCAAAGGGGTCATTATGCAGTGGCGTCGTTGGTGTTTGAAAAAAGAGTATGCAATAGGGTATGAAGGTGACTGGTTACGTCAGCGTTTTGCGGATGTGAAAATGCCGATGACAGCATTAGCTTTTACCGATGATGACATGATGTCATTAAAGAATGTTCATATGCTGCATGAGTTTTTTACTTCGGCCGATAAAAAAATGATAAAAATATATATTTAATAGGCAATAAGATAATAGGACTACCCCCTAAAAATGGATACTATGCTGAGGACATCGTTTTAAGTTTAAAACTAAATAATGGGATCATAGATGAATACTGTATTAAGAACTCTTTGTTTTTAGATGAATTAGGAAACAATTATAGAACAGAGGTCGGAGATTGCGCAAACCCATCATGGAGTACCGAAGGTTTAGAAAGAGTTAAAAAAGACATTAAAACGAATGGTTTTGATGTTTTAACAGACATTGATCGAAATGGGAAAGTTGATATAAAGGATTACTCCATTTTATTTGATTATTTAAAACTTCTTTAACTAACAATCCTTGTACTTCGATTTGCTGAGGTACTATACTTTGCTTAGTGAATCCAGGAATTGTGTTTGTCTCAAGAATATGTGGAATATTATTTACTATTATAAACTCTGATCTAGTTATTCCATTTAACTCAAGATTATCATAAATTTTAGTAACATATTTATGAATCAACTCTATAGATTCTTTAGAAATATTACCTGGAGTTATTTCTTGGGATTCACCTAAATATTTTGCATTGTAATCAAAAAGTTCATTTTCACTTTTAATTTCCGTAATAGGAAGTATTATTCTTTCTCCACCTCTATCTATAACTCCAACAGAAACTTCTTGACCCTCAAGAAAAGTCTCTATCAAAACTTGATTATCCTCATTAAAAGCAATTTTAATTTTATCCTCGAGTTCGTCTAAATAATTAACTTTAGACACACCAATGCTACTTCCTCCGTTATTAGGTTTTACGATACATGGAATTTGAATTGTTTCTAATATTTTTGCAATATTAATAGTTTCTTTCTTTTTTAAAAGAATTTGCTTAGCACAAGGAATATCTAGACTATCTACAAATTCAATAAACTTTTTTTTATTAAAAGTTAATTGTGAAACATAATTATTGCATCCAGTCTGTGGTATATGATTTTTTTCTAAAACTTCAGCTAAAACTCCATTTTCTCCAGGATCTCCGTGAATAATATTAAATACTGCATCAGGCTTAATAATGACTCCATCTATTTCAAAAGTGAAATTTTGAAAATCTAAATCAAATATTCTTTCATCAAATTTTACTGTTTTTTCATTTTTTGAAATACAGATTTCATAA
>CAJVZR010000013.1 GCA_913019965.1 uncultured Oleispira sp. | reverse complement strand
TCCCCACTGCTGCCTCCCGTAGGAGTCTGGGCCGTGTCTCAGTCCCAGTGTGGCTGATCATCCTCTCAGACCAGCTAGAGATCGTCGCCTTGGTAGGCCTTTACCCCACCAACTAGCTAATCTCACTCAGGCTCATCAAATAGCGCAAGGTCCGAAGATCCCCTGCTTTCCCCCGTAGGATATATGCGGTATTAATCATCGTTTCCAATGGCTATCCCCCACTACTTGGTAGATTCCTAAGCATTACTCACCCGTCCGCCGCTCGACGCCTGTAGCAAGCTACATCGTTTCCGCTCGACTTGCATGTGTTAAGCCTGCCGCCAGCGTTCAATCTGAGCCATGATCAAACTCTTCAGTTTAAAATCTTACTCAAAACAAAAACTAGTTTGCTTAATTAAAAGCGCTCTTGAAACTAATCAAGAGTTTGTGAGTTCTTATCTTGATTTATGCTTTGATGCAAAACCGTAGTTTTGCTGTCTCCACTCAATCTAGGTAAGCACCCACACGAATTATCTGAATATGTTGTTAAAGAACGATTCCGACTCCAGCTAACCGCTTGGGCTTTGCTCGAAGTGGGCGCACATTATATATTGTGCGATTATGAAGTCAAGGATTATTTTCATTTAACTTTCAGAGAAAGTAGAAGAAAAACAACATCTTATCTTCAGTGCTTAAAGTGACTTAAGAAGTCTCTCAAAGCAGGCTGCGTATCTTAATGATTTCAGCCAGAGAGTCAAGAGTTAATTTTCAGAAAGATTTTAAAAAAACCTTTAAAAACAACACCTTATCTCAGCTCAACCACAACACCCCGAAGGTCGTTCTGTCTGAGCAGGCGGCGAATAATACGCTTATCCACAGCCCCGTCAACGCTTTTCTGTAAAAATATTACAAAAGAGCGAATTAAATTCGAAAACCAGCCAAAGCTTACTTAATTCCAATACGCCCCAACCGCTGAGCACGATATTCACGTGGAGTCACATCCATCCACTGTTTATAAGCACGGGTAAACGCACGAGGCTCACTAAAGCCTAATCGTTGCCCTATTTCCGCAATGGTAATACTACGATCACGTAGCAGCCGATTCGCCAAATCGTTACGTAAGTTATCTTTAATCTGCTGATAACTGGTTCCTTCGGCCGTGAGCTTACGTCTGAGTGTTTGCTCACTCATCGATAACTCTTTCGATAGCTCAACAGAACCAGGAACTATTGCACCCTGATTCAGCTTAGGTTCCAGTAACTGATAAATACGCGCACTTAAACTACTGTCTTCACCAGGGATCGTTAATAGATCAATAGGGGCACGTCGTAAGAACACCTGCAATTCACGTTGACTCTTTATAAGAGGCTCATGCAGATAATTACGATGAAAAACTAGGCGGTTATATTTACTCTTTAAATAAGTAGGACAACGAAACAGTAAATCGTACTCAGCCTTATCTAGTGGTGTGTAATTGATGTAGGAGCCCAATAACTTGATTGGCTTACCAATATACCAACTGGCGAAACGGTGCCAGATAACATGCCAGTACTCTATATAGAAGTGTTCAAAATCCAATTCGGGGCGACGGAATATCGTAGTGAAATAGACATGATCTCCTTCATACTCTAAGGATATCTGCACCTCATCGGTAATTTGATTATAAAAGCGAATGCCTTTTTGCAATAATTCCTCAAGATTCGAGGAATAACTGACCCAATCAGCCATCAAAGCAAAAGTGCCTACCTTTAACGACTTCTCAGTAAAGCCCATAAACTCATCGTTGAGTTCTTCAGCAATAGAGGAATATAACTTAGCCACCAAATCCACATGCACCCGCGCATTAGGATCATTCATCTGCTTATCGGATATACGCGCTTTTCGCAATAATGCCCGAGTATCCAAGCCTTTTGCTTTTGCACCCCCTATCGCTGTTTTAATATAGTGAGAACCAACCGTTGCCATGCTTAAGTCTACCTTTTAATAGACGTCTAAATCATGCTGCAGCAAAAGCTTTGGCATCACATCATCAAGCTGCTTAAGATCATTTTCATTGAGCTCGATTAACTTCAAATTAGCCGCACTATAAATTTCTTTACGCGCTAGTTTTGCCTGAATATCTGCAGGACTTTTCTCTTGGCCCCAATACTCAATATAGATGCGCCCATTAGGAAGATAGAAATCACAGCGGATACTTTCCTTAATTCTCTCTGTACCATGATCAAGCTCTGTAGGTATTTCTCGACCATAAGCATGACTAATACCTGCTATATATAACCAATTATCAATCTCTGCCAATGCTGCAGATTCAACTTGATGGCCATCCAAACATTCACATAAACGACCACTGGCAATAAAAAAGTCAGCTTCTTTTGATAAGTGTTCATTATGCTGAGAAAGTTTTTCAATGGTCATTTTAAACTGTAGATTATGACGCACTTGCTCAGGCCATTGCGCATAAGGCATACCGGTGCTTTCATGCTCAACCTGCTGACCACCGACCGCTTGACCTAGCGTGGTTAATTTCCAACCATGATGGAAACGTTCAATCCAGCCTAATTCAGATAAAATCAAGTTCATCCGCTTTGCCGCTATCTTATGAGGCTTCCCCAATTGCGAGGCTGTAAGAAAGTTAAATGTTTCACTATCAAAAAGACGGTGATCTTTAATTTCTTCTGGCCAAACAATATATTCTCCAAATTTTTCATGTTGAGTATAACGCCCCCCCTCAAACTCTCCTTTATTGGATAAACGCCAAACTTTTCCTTCGCGCTTAATCCAACCGCGATCAGATAATAAAGAAAAAATATCTTTAGCATCTCGATTTAGCTTTTTAGCGAGCTGAGTTGTTGAAAAAAAGTTTGTTGGGGTCGATGCCATGATTGTTTACATGCCTTATTAATACTGCATTGGATAGCTAATAAAGAGATTAACTCCCCTTTAAGCCTATTATGCCGTGCAGTTGAGCGTCTGTATATTTACAATAGCAGCTTCTACTATCTTCTCCCGAGTTTCACATGACCCGCCCAAGCGACCGCAATTTCGACGATTTAAGCCAACGCTTTAAAAAGAATATCTATGGCACTCCAAAAGGTATGTTGCGTTTATTCGCTCTACGTGAAGATTTCGCTAAATTTGACCTTGCCCAGAGACTCTCTAGCAAAGATACAAACCAAGCTCTCGATATATTAGATGCCGGCGGAGGCATGGGCCAATTTAGCTGCGAGTTAGCCGAGAATGGCCATACAATTAATTTATGTGATATTTCACGAGAGATGCTAGATGGCGCTAAGGCTAACTTTTTGACCCAAGGTTTAGAATCCCAAGTCACTCTCACTCATTGCGGCATCCAAACGATACCCGATAAGTTTGAGCAACAGTTTGACCTTGTGATGAATCATGCCGTTCTTGAATGGTTAGAAGATCCACAACAAGCTCTAAACATTCTTTCTGACAAGGTAAAACCTGGAGGTTGGTTATCCGTCATGTTTTACAATATCCACGGCCGAACTTGGCGTGGCTTAATGAACGGAAAACTCCATGCTCCTGCCACCAGCACTGAACGCATGGCTAAAGAAGGCATCGCTCCTCAGCAGCCACTTAAGCCACAATGGGTGCACGATCAACTACAGACTCTCGGTTTAGAGGTTAAATCTTGGCGCGGAATCCGCTTTGTTTATGATCATATGCATCAGAAAATCCGCGACCGCGTCGGCTTAGAAGCTATTTTCCAAAGCGAGTCAGAATTCGGCTATCAAGCACCTTATCGCGACATGGCCCGCTATGTTCACATGCTTTGCCAAAAGCCCCTCGATGAATAACGCTGCTATAAAACTGACTCAAAACAACTAAATAAGAAATACTCTCATTTAAATATTGCAAATAATAATGATTATCACTATCTTTAATATCACTTATTTAAAAATAATGATCTGTCTTACATCAAGCTAGGTCAAAAGGAGTTTTCATGGCAGAGAGTCAAGTTCAACTAACTCAGGCAGAGAAACTAGACCGTTTTCAGCAACTGGAAACGGCTATTCGACACTGCCCAAGCCAAATGCATAAAGTAGGTGCTCAAGAAGCGAACTTAAATGAGTATATTGATTTGGGCTTGGATATGGCAAACAAAGCAGGCCTTGCTAACCGAACCCAGTTGCAAGAAAGCTGGCTTAAACGGGTATATAAAACCTTGTTTGAAACAACACTAGATTTAGTTGAACCGGAATATTGGCGTGATCTGTGCCATGAATATTTATATCAACCCTTATTTGCTTTAAAGCACCTATATCGAAATCATCCGCAAGGAAAACGGCGCATTCGGGCTTTATATCAAGAACTATCAGTCACCAGTCGATACTTATATTAATCTTAGGTAAGCCCCCTTTTGTTTAACTTTTAACTATCAAGTTAGATTATTGATAGTTAAAAACTAATTAGCCAATTGAATCTATTCATTTCACCAATTCGAATTCCTTGTCCATACTAAACTCATCCAAACAAACAACGAATCACAAACGTTTTACGAGGCAAGAAGATGACAACATTACAAGATCGCACTGGTTTAACCGTCCCTCAAGTGACTTGGCCTACACGCCAAGGAGATGAGTGGGTTAATGTCACCACTGATGATGTATTTAAAGGTAAAACCGTCGCGGTATTCTCTTTACCTGGTGCCTTTACACCAACGTGCTCATCGACTCACCTACCGCGCTATAACGAATTAGCAGGTGTTTTTAAAGAAAATGGTGTCGATGAGATCGTTTGTATTAGTGTTAACGATACTTTTGTAATGAATGCTTGGTTAGCCGATCAAGAAGCTGACAATATCCGAGTAATCCCAGATGGCACTGGTGCTTTTACGGAAGGAATGGGGCTGCTTGTAGATAAATCTGACATCGGCTTTGGCAAACGTAGCTGGCGCTATAGCATGTTAGTCAAAGATGGTGTGATAGCTCAAATGTTTATCGAGCCAGAAAAGCCAGGGGACCCGTTTGAAGTTTCTGATGCCGATACCATGCTGGGCTTCATTAATGCCGATGCGAAACCACCGGTTTCTGTCAGTATTATTAGCAAACCGGGCTGTCCTTTCTGCGCTAAAGCGAAAGAGGATTTAACCGCAGCAGGGTTAGGTTATGAAGAGATTTTATTAGGTAAAGATGCCAGCATCACCTCATTACGCGCTATGTCAGGTAAAGAAACCGCACCTCAAGTCTTTATTGGCGGCCAATATATTGGTGGCAGTGAAGAACTTACGGCTTATTTAGCAAAATAGCCTAATTTGTGTTCTTCGTGATGAAAGAATATTCACCACGGAGAACATAGACCCTAAGATTTAGCCGCCAAGTCCTTTTTAGCTTCACCCAACTGATAGTTCAAATCTGCGACCTTTTGCTTTAAGTCTTTATTTTGTAGCTGTTCTTCTTGATGTTTTTCAGCCAGCTCCGTCAAGGCAGTCTTCACTTCTGCGACTTGCTGCTGCCAGCGGCTTGATAATATCCAGCCAGCTAAACCACCTCCCAATACGATTCCGCCCAATGCGGCTAAAATAAATGCCATTTTTCACCTCTATTAATTCTATTTGTAAACTTCATTTAATCTTGTAAGACTTCATCAATCTGGCGGATAAGGGAAATGACTCCCTTAGCATTCGGCTGATGCTTAAAGTATTCACTGGCCATAGGCTCAACCCCCTGCCCTTTCTTCAATTTTGGCAAAACTTGTTGCGCGTCAATCAATGCCTGCATTCGTGGAATAAAAACAAATTGCAGCCACTGACTAAAATTCATCGTATCCATGCAAAATGGCTGCTGGCTTATTAAAGCCTCAGCTTCAATAGCCACTAAAGACCAAAGCTCTCTATCCATCATCTCTTGCTGCAGAGACTGCAATAAAATCTTTACTTGAGCCAGTTCGCTCATTTCACCCTGCCTATCTTATCGCGAGTACCAAAATTTTCTTGCGACCTAGTATACGATAGATAGGATTAGATAAACATTTTGCCGCTATTACGTTAAAATGACGCGCAATTAATAACTAGCTTTGAGGTTCTCTTGTGAGTATCAGTAATTTCGTTGAAGAAACCGGCGCACAGATGCGTATTTTTGATCTAGGCCGCCGTATTCAGAAGATTTCTAAAGCGGACTTTGCTGATATTGAAAACCTGAATAAGCCCTACCCATCTCCTTATTTACAACATGCTTGGATTGGTATTCTGACTTGGAACCCGAAAAAAGCTGGCAATCACAATATTTGGTTCTTGAAATTGCCACTGGATGAACAAAATTTCATTCAGCCCGGAGATCGTGATGCCTTTTTAAACCATTGGTTAAGATGCTTACAGTACCCTGATAAAGAACACGGCGAAGCGCCTTGTTATTACAAGCCAGATCAAAACCGCATGGCCTACTTTCACTCTTTAGCGTTGGCGACATTAGGTCAAAGTCACAGTAATTTTTATACCACAACTCGCGCCTACTTAAGTGGTGATATGGGTTGGGAGAATTGGCAGCAACTAGGCCTTCAAGGCATCGCAGAAGTTGTGGTTAATATAGATACGGACCAAAATGCTAAACTTGTAGCCCAGGGCATTGCTAACATGCCTGCAACACCGCTAAATACCTTATTAGGCTTTCTCGAAAATATTGAACCTGACTTTCCTCTATCAGTTGCCATCAACGATCGACTCGCTAAGGTGATTGAAACGGGAGCTGAATCTGCAGATCTAGCCGCATTTATACGTGCGTTATCCCACAGTCAAAATATTGAGCAGCGTAAAATGCTGATCGAAGTTATTTTATTGCATCCCAAATCTACCAGCATTGAAGTCCTCGCCTCAATCGCCAGCCGCTGTTGGCAGGATTTACAAGGTGATTTATTGCTCGCGTTTTTGAATGTGCTTGCCAGCAATGATCAAGGCCAAGGAGCTTTTAACGCCCTAGTCGCTGATTTGATGCCATTACCGAACAAACGTGATCATATTTTACAAGCTTTCCGCAGTGAAAATCGCAGCGAAGCCTTAATGGTTGCTATTGGTAATTTGATGAAAAGCGTACAGCAAGCAGGGAACTAATTCCTTTCTTACAGTTCAGAATTCTATACCGTGAAATTATAATAAGTATTGAATTCTGAACACATTGTTCCAAACACAGCTATCTCCGTTTATATGGGCTACTGTTATTATTAGCGTCTAATTTTTTAATCGACATTCGTTAATATTATTTATGACACAGACACCGTCCAATCGCGCACTCTATTTGGCATTTGCAGGAATTCTTTTCGCCCTTGCATTTCCACTACTCATTGAAGTTACTTTTTCGGACCATGTGCGTGAAGGTGAGTACAATTCCCGCTTAGGCTGGTCATTAATTTTAATGTTGATTGGTTTAGTCTCGCGTAAACCCAATCTAATAAAACTTCTATTAATACCTTTCATAATAGGCGGTACGATTGATATCGGCTATGCCATTAGCTTTGGTGGCGTTTTCACTACAGCGACTTTAGAAGCTGTCTTTAATACCGATACAAGCGAAGCGCTAGAATATGCTGCAAGCTATGCATCAGTACCACTGGCCGTCATTATTTCTGCTTATTGGCTTACCCTACTGCTAATTTTTCAATATTTACACTTTAATGTTTCTGCCACTAAAGCTAAAACCAGTTTTTTAGTACTGGGGGTAATTTTAAGTCTTACCGCAGGGTATCGCATTACCATCATGCAAAAATATCACGATACTATTCCAGGTGTTTTAGGCAGCATGCCCTCCTATTACCGAGGTAATATCGGACTACAGCAAGAAATTAATTTACGCAAAGATTTAATTGCTAATACCTCTGTGGATGTAACACTTGAACAAGAACAAGCGTCCCAAATTTATATCTTCTTAATTGGTGAATCCATTAATCGTAATCATATGTCAGTGTATGGTTACCACCGAAATACAACACCCTTATTAAAACAATTGAATGAAAATATCGTCGTTTTCAATAACGTCGTCAGTAGTCATGCTCAAACTAACGCGTCACTGCGAGTTGCCTTAACCTCAGCAACAGCAGAGCAAGGTAATGAATATCGCAAAGCGTTGAGTATTATTGATACCGCTAATATGGCAGGATTTAAAACCTGGTGGATTTCAAACCAGCAACCCTTACGCGCAACCTTAGCTTCGATTGCTGATCAAGCAGATGAAACTCAATTCATAAGCAATGATTATCAAGGAGTAGAAGTAAACCGCTACGACGGTTTCATGCTTCCCTATATCGAAGAAGCCTTAGCTGACGAAGCTAAGCACAAAGTTATTTTCATTCATATGATGGGAAGTCACGCTCAATATGCAAACCGCTACCCTAAAGATTTTAATCATTTCAGCGACAATAATGTTCAGGCTTATGAAGAAGATTTATCTCAAGGAAAAATAGATAGTATTAACCAGTATGACAACTCAGTGCTGTATACCGATTTTGTGGTGAACGAAACGTTAGTACTGCTAAAAGAAAATTCTGCTCATATAAAAGCGCTGACATTATTTTCTGATCACGGTGAAGAGATCTATGACAAGATCAATGTAAAAGGCCACAGTCCTGATAACGTGACAGCCAACATGATTGAAGTACCCTTAATTACTTGGGTATCAGAAGAATTTGAGCTCACTAAGCCGAGTCGCTATAGAACGATGCACGATAATCGCAATGAAGGGTTCCGATTAGATAACCTATTTCATTATGCAAACCAGTTGATGGGGATTAGCTCTTCACATATAACCCCAAGCAAGAGCCTAGCATCACAAGATTTTAGCCCTAAAGCTGAAAGAAGGGTCTATAAAAAGTCCTACGAGAACGATTTACGCTACAGACTTCCGCAAGAGCCCAATGAGGTAGCCAGTAAAAACTAAAGAGATTACTTCTGTCACTCAGTTTAACTTATAATCGCCTCAAGTCTTTTAAAAGTTAAACTGAGTTCAATATGACTGCTGCATCTTCAATTATCTGCTCTTGTGGTTCATCAAAATGCTATAGCGATTGCTGTCAGCCTTTACATAAAGGTCAACCTGCTGCGAATGCTGAAAACCTCATGCGCTCGCGATTCAGTGCTTTTTCTCTAGGCTTAAAGGATTATTTAGTCACTAGCTGGCATATTTCAACACGTCCAGAACAACTAGAATTAGACCAAACGACTCAATGGAAACGCTTAGAAATAATCAGCGCCAATAACGATGCTGAAAAAGGCCAAGTACATTTCAAAGCCTACTATCAAGAACAGGACGAGTGGCATTTACTGGAAGAAACATCATCCTTCCTTTTTGAGCAAGGTCACTGGTTCTATCACAGCGGCAACTACCAACCTCAAATACTTAAACCCCAGCGCAATGATAGTTGCCCTTGTGGCAGTGGCAAAAAATTCAAAAAATGCTGTCTATAGAAACTGCATTCAAAAGAGAGAGAATTGAACTAATTGCGATATTCATCTCTAATCAGGGGTAGATAAGTTAGAGGTCACAAGGATACGGCGCATGAATACTCAGAAACAAGTTCAAGATTATTACGGAAAGCAATTGCAAGGCAGTGACGATTTAAAAACCAATGCCTGCTGTGATCCTGCAAGCATGCCAGAATACATCAAGCCCATTCTTGCCAAGATTCACCCAGAAGTCGATAGTCGTTATTATGGCTGCGGCTTAGTAATCCCACCTCAATTAGAAGGGCTAAAAATACTGGACTTAGGTTCAGGGGCAGGCCGCGATGCCTATTTGCTCTCAGCCTTAGTGGGTGAACACGGAAAGGTTATTGGTGTTGATATGACTCCAGAACAACTGGTAGTTGCTAATGAATACAAAACCTTTCATGCCAATCAATTCCAATTATCACAGCCAAATGTTGAATTCATCCAGGGTTATTTAGAGTCACTAGACACTTTGGGATTGGAAGAAGGCAGTTTTGATATCATCGTCTCAAACTGTGTATTGAACCTTTCAACTGACAAGCTGGCAGTTTTGAAAAGCGCCTTCAAGTTATTAAAACCTGGAGGTGAGTTCTATTTCTCAGATGTTTATGCCGATCGCCGAATCCCAACACACTTACAAAATGACCCAGTACTCTACGGTGAATGCTTAAGTGGTGCACTCTATTGGAATGATTTCCTTAATTTGAGCAAACAGGCGGGGTTCTTAGACCCAAGACTCGTCAATGATCGGCCTTTGACGATTGAAAATGCCAAACTAGAAGCCAAAGTCGACCCCATTAAATTTTATTCAGCAACGTACCGCTTATTCAAGATCTCTGAGCTCGAATCCGATTGTGAAGATTATGGACAAGCCGTTAAATATTTAGGAGGCATCGCAGAAAGCGATCGCTATTTTGACCTTGATGGCCATCATCGCTTTCAGAAAGGCAAGGTGGAGGCTGTTTGTGGAAATACCTTAAGGATGCTTCAAGATACTCGCTTTAACCCTTATTTCGAGTTCTACGGCGACTGGAAGCAACATTTTGGCTTGTTTGAAGGCTGCGGTAAGCAATTACCTTTTAACGCGCAACAAGTTGACCTGAGCTGTTGTTAAGCAGCTCAGTCCTATCACAACCGTATGCCTTGGTTTAGTCGCGCTTCATACCACGCTGAATCATGGCGACTGTCATCAATACAGAACCCAATACTGATAATAACAGCATGCTATTCACCCAAAGGGTATGACGGGCATAATAAGGTGAATGCAAATCCTGCTCACCAGTAACGCACTTTTCTAGATCAAAGTCGTAACTTAAGCCCTGTTCTAGGCAATCATTAACGATGGATAATTCCCACCCATATTGACTTAATAAGAAGATCACAGGCAGTGAAAATATTATTGAACCCCAACGCATCATACTTTTTTACCCCTTTTCTCGCACTTTAACTTGACATTATGCGCTAATCTTTTCATCGTATACGCTATCTCCAATGTCCGTTTTACAATAACAAACAGGCACTTATAGCCATATGAAGCAAATATTAATAGCAGCAACACTCGTTCTAGGTATGCATGCACATGCAGCAACAGAAGATTTAGATGGGCTGCTCAAAAAAATCGAAGCTGATATCAGCGCTCAACGATTAGCTAAACCTGCCGGTAATAACGCTCTGGAGCGTATTGATACCTTTAGGGCTCAGGCGCCATTCGATTTTCGAATTACCCCCCTCATCTTCAAGTTCGGCGAATCCTACGTGTCTTTGGCCAATAAAGCCATTGATAAAAAGAAATACAGCCAAGCTCAGGGTTACCTTGATATTGCATGGCAAGTAGCCGCGTTAACCCCCGGGTTAGAGGCAACTCAAGAGAAAAATGACAAATTAAGTGGTGGCAAAGCCAGCACTAAAAAAGTCAGTAAAAAAGGGCCTAGTGCCGCTGAAATCAAGAAGCAAAAAGCATTAGCCGCTGCCGCCAAAGCTGAAAAGAAGCGTCTTGATGCCGAGCGTAAGAAAAAAGCCAATGCTGATAAAAAAGCCAAAGCAAACGCCAAGAAGAAAGCCGATGCTGATAGAAAAGCTAAACAGGAAGCTGAACGTAAACGTCGTTTAGCCAATGAGAAGTTGCAAAAGCAAAAAGCTCAAGCCTCAAAAGATAAGTCTCAGAAGCAGAAACTGGCCAAGCAACTAGCGGAAGCGGAAGCAGAAAAATCTCGCCTTGAAGCACTGGCGAAGAAAAAATCTCAGCAAGCCCAGAAAAAAGCCGAAAAACCTGCCCCCGTCGCAAAAGTAGCAGTTGTTAAAAAGCCAAAGCCAGCCGCCATTAAGCTAGGTAAGGCAACGCCTATTGGTAAAGGAACTGAAACTTCTTCCGCTATCGCCAGCTACCCGCTGCCACAAGATAAAATTTCGAATCGAGATCGTGGAATCAGCCAAGACTTAGTCCCTATTTGTAAAGCCATTATCGATAATGAAGCTTCAATTGTATTACATGCAAACAGTAAAGCGGACTATCGCTGGCTTACAGTACGTCTAACGCTCTGTACTCGCCGTTTAGATCCTGGCTTCCGCCTACGTCATAGTTATCAGGTAGTAGAGTCTACAGAAGCATTTATGACCCTACACCCTGCTCGTAGTACCGCTCTAATCGGCAACTTGGATTAATAACCCAGTGACGCCATGATCATCGTTGTTGTTAATCCTTAACACAGCGATGATCAGCTTAATCCTGATAATCTGAAAACATCCCCATCAAAGCGTCTTTTTCATCACTGCTAACATTCTGATCCGCTTCTGGTTCTGATATAATCGCGGCAAAGCACACTTGATTTCTACCTGAGTCTTTTGCTCGATATAAACACTGATCTGCCGCTTTAATTAACTCAGCAGCATCTCCTTGCTCATGGGCTAAGCGAACAGATAGACCAATGCTCGCCGTTACTTTTAATATTTCTTCACCTACTTCAATCTCACAACCTTCAATCAACTCACGTAAGCGTTCAGCAACCTGACTGGCTAAAAGCAAACTAGTAGAAGGTAGGATGACGACAAATTCTTCACCCCCATATCGACATTGAATATCCAGCTGACGAGTGACTTGCTTAATTAGACGAGCCGTCAATTTTAATACTTGGTTGCCGACTTCATGTCCCCAATTGTCGTTTACTTGTTTAAAATGATCGAGATCGATCATCATCAAAGAGGTAGGAATCGATGTTCTTAGCGTTCGTTCAAGTTCTATATCCAGAGCACTACGAAAGTGCCTGACATTAAATAAGCCTGTAAGAGGGTCAGTAATAACTTGCTCACGCAATGCCAATATTTCATCAGCCCAAGGGTTATATAAACCACACTTCGGACAATCAAACTGTTGCGAGGTAAAGACCCTATTTGGTGATGACTGCTTCGTAACAGGCGATACAGAGGATATTGAGGGTTGTGTTCTTGAAGCCATGTTTTCCAGCTCAAACTATTATTATTCCAATCTAGTGAATAAGTTTAGTGGAAACTGAGAAAAACAGAGGGCTTTTTCAGGTTTTTATCTAGATTTATTCTTTCGGCAAGCCTTGTTGCTTAATCGCGTTCTGCCAAGCATCATCCGTATTAAGTAGACTGTATACTTGATAATCAATCCATTTGCCTTCAAATTCCATGAAGTCGGACAACTGGCCATCATGATTAAAGCCAAAAGCCAGTGCTAGATCCGTAGAGCTTGTATCTTCAGCTAACAGGTTCCATTCCAAGCGATGCAAAGACAAGTCTTCATAAGCCAAGGTCGCCACAGCATAAACCAGCTCCGCCAATATCGCCTGAGTTTTATAGTCAGCAAAGATATCGACTTGTAGCTGAGCACTGGCGCTCACCCAGTTAAACTTCTTTAAACTTAAGCGTGCGATGACCTTACCGGTCGCTTTTTCTTCGACTAACCAGAAGGCGGCCTCTTTCGCTTCAAACTGCATCACCATTCGGCGTGCTTCATCCATCGCTTGCGCTTCAACTACCATAGGGTTCTTAGGGTGATATTTAACCACACTATCCTTACTTAGCAGTGCATAGATATTAGGAATGTCTTCTTCATGAGAGAAACGAACATAATAATGTTCTGTATTCAAATTCCAGTTCATGACGACTCTCCTAGAGAAACAGATTCCAAAATACGGTTAAAGACTAAAATATCGCTAAATTCAGTTTGGCTGGTTCGCCTAAAGTCGCGTAAACACGCTTGTTGATTAAAACCAACCGACTGAATCACTTCAATCATAGATTCATCACCCGTAGGTAGACAGTGGAAAGAAAAGTTTCTCAGATGATATTTCTGAGCAAGGAAATCAATGCCCGCAGATAAAGCATCAGCCTGCTGAACTGCTGTGATCGGTGGTAAAACATCCAACCGCATCAGTGTTTTTAGCGAGGTCGGCTGCCAGTCATAGAGGCTGAGCATTCCCTGCATTTGACCATCAACTTCAATCGCCCACATCAAACCGCGCTGAGTCGCTGCCATCTGGACTGAAAGATCGATCATTCTTTCAGCATGTTCTTTACTAGCCGTCTCACTCTGGCCTGCCAAAGTTTGCTTTTGATAAATTTTAACAATGGAATCGACGTCTGACTTATCTAACGGGCGTAATTGACCACCGTTAAAATCAACGTTAGCAACAAATTTCATGAGGGTTGATACCTAGAATGTGCATTTTAAGGCGCACATTCTAGCATTGGCGAAAGTGATCTGCGATAAGGTTTACCCTCAGACAGATTTTAATTAGGGTAAATTATTCGTGAGGGAACAAATTTAACACGGATCCGTCAGCGGTATTCAAAGCATTGACTTTATAAGTCAGGCTAGCGTCCAAACAATCTGTCGTGCAGGATATTTCAGTCACGGGCAAATAGCCTCCTTGTAAAATTCCCGTACTGAAAAGTGATGCATTACTCATATAATCAACGAAATTGGTAGTAACTCCAGAGTCTCGGATTAGTTCTACCGTAATCGCACCACTAGCATCACTAAAGTCAACAGCTAATACCGCGTTATTGTCTTCATTAAAGTGTGCATCAAGCTGCAGAAAGTGCCAAATTTTATCCGTCGCAAGCGGCGCTGTATTCGGCATCAATAAGTGGTCAGCTACATAATCACTCGTTACAAAGTGTTTAATCCATAAAGTATTATTTTCTCTAATTTTCACATACACTTGGTTATTAATTGAGTACCAAAGGCTACGACTACTTTGGCTATCAGCAACAAAATCCAATGCCGCTACATCGTCCCATACCTGTGATACATGATCCCAACGCTTAAAGCGATGCCAGTATTGGGTAGATTGTTCACCAGCGCCATCTAACGTATCCACTTCGATAGCGAACATTCCCTCAACCCAAAGAGAGCTATCATCAACAACCAATTTCCTGAAGCCTAAAAAGGTTTCACTCGGCTCTGCTTCCTCATTTTGTTGCAAAAATGGCTGCGCTGCTGATAAAACTTGGCTAGAGATTTTATAACTGAATAAGCTCGCAGTTTGATGTTGAGTATAATAAAGATAATCTCCTGCCATCATTAACCAGTCCTCATTAGAAAATGAAGGCAAGGTATAAAGCGGAGCCTCAGGCAAGACATAGTCATTTTGTTGTAATACAAAATTGAGAGTATCCAACGCGGATAAGTGATATACCTTATTTCCAATGCGCAATAGTAGGCTACCATCAGCATATTGCTGGGCAGACCAAGTATCAGTGACATTAACGAAATCGACTAAATTAATAGTATTGCCTGCACACAAAGAGGGTCGTAAAAAGCTCAATACTGGTACTAATTCAGTTTCTGATTTTTGACTGCTTTGTAGGTTACCCAGCCAGTTACCAGCAGTATCATAAATAGCACTGCCTTTATTCAATGCAAAATTTGGTAGAAGATTCATATCATCTTCTACCGTTAAACTTAAATCGACCTTCCTATTTACATCGCAGTTTTTACCGGCCAAATTGCTTTCAATCTGCAGATTCAATTCGGCCATATTGGTTAATGATCGCTGCTGTTGAAGCGCCTCACAAACCTCATGACCTGTTAAATCGGCATTCGAAACTGGGTCTAGGGTACCTGTCAGAGTATTGGCAAATTGAATTTTATTAGCGGTTAACCAAAAGCCACTATTTTGCTGACGCCAAGACGATAAGTCGGAGCCTGATATGTACTGATAAGGCGTAACATCTTCAAATTTAGCAAGCTCTAAGGTACTAGAGGTCCCATCAGCTAATTTATAAGCGTGAGTTGTATTGTTGTCTGATTGATAGAAAAGATACTCAGCACTGCTATTGGGACGCGTTGCCGGCTGAGCTGGGCTGTAGCCTTCGACACAATAGCCATCTTCCGGAATAGGAAAAGCCGGTTCGACTGTATCGGTATCTGTCTCTGTTTCGGTCTCTGTTTCGGTCTCTGTTTCGGTCTCTGTTTCAGTATCTATAGAGCTATCATCCGGTAAAGAAATTAACTCTTCTTTCTCGCTATTCCCTTCACAAGCAGATAAAAATAGTGCCTAGATTAATAGTAAAAGTTTTAAAGGCATAAAAGTCTCGATTATTGTTATTCTTAAGCGACGATTGTTCTTCTAGATCTTACCTTGAACAGACAGAGTATTCAGTAAAGAATCAGCAAAGCTAAGATTTCAGCAGCTGAATATTAGACATACTGTGCAGCAGCCCAGCCACTAGCCCAAGCCCATTGAAAATTGAAGCCGCCTAAATGCCCCGTCACATCCAGTACCTCACCGATGAAATATAAACCGGGTTGATTTTTAGCCATCATGGTTTTAGAACTAACTTCATCAGTATCAATACCGCCTAAGGTCACTTCAGCCGTACGATAACCCTCAGTCCCTGAGGGCGACAACTGCCAAGCATTAAACTGTGCAGCGATGATATCCATTTGCTCAGCATTCAGTTCCGCTAACGTCTGCGGCATTTCAGCTAAAAAATGTTCAACTAGCTGTTCAGACATTTTTTGCGTCAACCATTGAGCAATGAATTTCTTTAAAGAAAGCTTAGGGCGCTCGTGTTGAGTTTCCCGTAGTACTTGCGCCAGTTCGATATCCGGTAACAAATTAATCGTGAGGCTATCTCCCGCCTGCCAATAAGAAGATATTTGCAAGATTGCAGGTCCACTTAATCCACGATGGGTAAACAACATATTGCCGCGAAAGCTTTTTTCATTACACTCCAATGTCACTTCGCAAGAGCTTCCCGATAGTTCAGTACAAACAGCTTTCAATTGGTTCGTAATAGTAAAAGGCACTAAGCCAGCGCGGGTTTTATAGGTCTTTAATTGAAACTGCTCTGCGACCTGATAACCAAAACCTGTAGCACCGAGTGTTGGAATCGATAATCCCCCCGTAGCAATCACTAAAGATTCACATTCAAATTGTTGCTTCTCTGTGATTAGCTGATAATTACTATCAACGGGAAGTTCATCACCTTCTTGCTTTGAAACATCCTTAATGGCATTGATTGTGGTATTTAGCTGGACTTTAACGCCCGCTTGCTCACACTCAGCCAATAACATTTCCAGAATATCGCTGGATTTATTATCACAAAATAATTCACCCAATTGCTTTTCATGATAAGGAATTCCATGTTTATCAACCAAAGCAATGAAATCCCATTGTGTATAGCGGCTTAGGGCACTTTTACAAAAGTGCTGGTTATGACATAAATAACGATCCGGCTCGACATAATAATTAGTAAAATTACAACGGCCGCCACCCGACATAAGAATTTTTTTACCGGCCTTGTTTGCATGATCTAAGACTAAAACAGAACGTCCTCGTTGACCGGCAATGGCTGCACACATAAGACCTGCCGCACCGGCACCAAGAATAATTACATCGTATTGCACAGCGTTCACCATTTGAATTTGTATCTGTGTAGAAATATAGAAGGGGCTAAACGAGGCTAAACTAAGACTCTTTAGCCAATAGTCTTTTTACCGGACCATAGGTTTTACGATAGATTTCGCAAGGCCCTAATTTCTCTAGTGCCTCAATATGCGCTTTAGTCGGATAGCCTTTATGTTTGGCTAAACCATAACCTGGATATTGCTCATCTAGGGCAATCATTTCATGGTCGCGCTGAACCTTGGCTAAGATTGACGCAGCACTAATCGCGGCGACTAAAGCATCGCCCTTAATAATTGCAGCACCAGGCATATCTAATTCAGGTAAGCGGTTGCCATCAATTAATGCGTATTCTGGCTGAACATCCAGCCCACGAACTGCACGAGTCATTGCCAACATCCTGGCGTGCAGAATATTAATGGTATCAATTTCTTCGACACTCGCGCGGGCGATACAATAGCTTAGCGCTTTTTCTTTAATCTCAGGAAACAAAGCTTCACGTTTCTTTTCGCTTAGCTTTTTAGAATCGTTTAACGCTTCAATGGGGTTATTCGGATCAAGGATAACGGCTGCCGCAACCACATCACCACATAATGGACCCGCTCCTGCTTCATCAACGCCACAATAAACAATGAGCTGCTCTAATAGCTGAGCTTCTACTTCCGTTGCAACATTGAACTCTGCCGCTAAATCTCGCTCAGTCATTAACCATCATCCGAACGTGAAGAGTCGAACTCTGAAACAGGCTTAGATTTAGCCCCTTGCAACAAATTAACCACAGCGTTTGCTGCTTGTTCGTTGGCATCTCGTTTCAATTGCTTATGAATGAAGAGAAAAGTCTCCTGTAGCTGATGAATTAAACTCTCGTCTTCAATTCTTTCATTTACCGCTTGCGCTAGATTTTCAGCCGTTGCTTGATCTTGTAATATTTCAGGCACAACCTCACGGCCCGCTAATAAATTTGGCAGAGAAATAAAATCCTGCTTCAATAATCGGCGCATAATTCTGTAAGTGATTGGCGAAACGATATAACTGACAATCATAGGTTTCTTAAGCAGCATACCTTCCAATGTCGCCGTTCCTGACGCTAACAGTATGACATCTGCAGCTTGCATGCAGGTTTTAGAATTGCCATCGACGACCTCAATTTTTACATTGGGATTCATCTCTTTAATTAGCTGTTCGACCTGCTGCATACGAACTTTATTAGCCGCAGGTAATATAAATCGTACATGAGGGTTATGCTTAAAAACTAATTCCGCTGTTTGAATAAAAACCGGCGCTAGTTTTTCAACTTCACTGCCACGACTGCCCGGCATCAGACAAACAACTTTCTCATCAGCATCCAGGTGAAAAGCGTGACGAGCATCTTCCGCACGATTTTCAAAGGGAATACTATCGGCTAAATTATGGCCAACAAAAGTAACAGGCACATCATGCTGCTGATAAAATTTTGCTTCGAAAGGAAACAAGGTCAGCATCAGATCTACGGATTTTTTGATTTTATGAATTCGGTTCGAACGCCAAGCCCAAACAGAGGGACTAACATAATGAACTGTTTTAATACCCGATTGCTTTAATTTGTATTCAAGCTGGGTATTAAATTCTGGTGCATCGATACCAATAAACACATCAGGTGGATTCTTTTGCCAGTATTTCACCAGCTTTTTACGAACTTTTAGCAGCTCAAATAACCGACCGAGTATTTCAACCAGTCCCATCACAGCCAAGCGTTCCATGGCAACAAAAGACTTAAAACCTTCTGCCTCCATCAAAGGCCCACCAATACCTTCGAAGGTGGCTTCCGGGTATTGTTTCTTCAAGGCTTTCATCAAGCCTATTCCTAACATATCCCCAGAGGTTTCACCGACAACGATTGCAATGCGCATTAGCGAATAATACCGCGCGTTGCTTGCTCGATCGATTCTAGTAATACTTGAACCGCTGTATCTTGCTCAGCCAAAACTTTAATCTCAGTTATGGCTTCTTCTAAGGTCAAGGTTTGACGATAAAGCGCTTTATACGCTTTACGCAGCAACTGAATAGATGCTTTTTCAAATCCACGACGCTTCAAACCTTCGATATTAATACCATGGGGCTCAACCGGATAGCCATTACAAATCACATAGGCAGGAATATCTTTTAATACCACTGAACCAGCACCCGACATCGCGTGACTACCAATTTTGCAAAATTGATGTACTTGGGTTGCACCGCCTAAAATAACGTAATCACCAATGTGTACGTGACCTGCTACATTCGTATCGTTGGCTAAGATACAGTTATCGCCCAACATCACATCATGAGCGATATGAACATTAACCATGAACAGATTATTGCTGCCAACTTGGGTCAGGCTATTATCTTGAGTCGTACCACGGTGGAAGGTACACGCTTCACGAATAATATTATTATCACCGATAATAAGCTCAGTTGGCTCATCGGCATACTTCTTATCCTGGCACTCTTCGCCAATGGATGAAAATTGGAAGATTTTGTTATTCTTGCCAATTTTAGTTGGCCCTTTAATAATAACATGGGGCCCAATCACTGTTCCTTCACCGATTTCTACACCTGGTCCAACCATGGACCAAGGACCAATCTCAACACCTTCAGCAACGATAGCGCTAGGGTCAACTACGGCTCTCGGATCAATCATCGCTATATATCCTTCTCTGCACAGGTAATTTCGGCACAACAGACGACATTACCATCAACGCGGGCACGACAAGAAAACTTCCAGATTCCGCGCTTATTATTGACATATTCAGCTTCTAAATTCAGCTGATCACCGGGTACAACGGGTTTTTTAAAGCGCACATGATCAGCGCCAGCAAAATAATAACTGGTTTTCGCCGTACGTTTATCACCCAACATATGTAACCCTAAAATCCCAGCAACCTGTGCCATAGATTCTACGATTAAAACACCCGGCATAATCGGGTGCTGTGGAAAATGACCATTAAAAAACTCTTCATTAATGGTGACATTTTTGATGGCTTGAATGCTTCCAACATCCGGCCCATCAATGTCAATACTATTCACACGATCTACCATTAAAAATGGATAACGGTGAGGGAGTAACTCTTTAATACCTTGCACATCCAAAGCTGGCATCAGTTTCACCTATTGATTCTTTTCTAATGTTTTTAATCGTCTAGCCATATCATCTAGCTGACGAAAGCGAGTCGCACTCTTGCGCCATTCTTTGGCGGGCATTATCGCCGTACCCGATGAATAAGCACCCGGCTCTTTAATTGATTTAGAAACTAACGTCATACCGGTGATATGAACACCATCTGTTAACTCTAAATGACCAGCAATACCAACACCACCGGCAATCGTACAGTTTTTTCCAAGTATAGTACTACCTGCAATACCTGATGTAGCTGCAATGGCACAACAATCACCAATGACTACATTATGAGCAATCATTATTTGGTCGTCGAGCTTCACACCATTGCCAATTTGGGTATGCCCTAAAGCACCGCGGTCAATGGTGGTATTTGCCCCAACCTCGACATCATCACCAAGACGAACGCCGCCTAACTGAGCTATTTTGACCCAATTGCCGGCATCCGGCGCAAAGCCAAAACCGTCAGCCCCCAAAACACAGCCTGAATGGAGAATGCAGTTATTACCGATCACAACATCGTGATACATCACAACATTAGCGTGTAGAAGGCAGTTATCCCCGACAATCGAATGATCACTAATAACACTATTTGCACCAATGCGGCTGCCAGCGCCAATTTGAACAGACTCGCCGATAACTACGTTGGCGGCAATAGAAACACCTTCTCCAAGCTCAGCACTTTCAGCAATAACAGCTGACGGATGAATCGCTATGGGTTGTTCAGGTAGGTTATTGAATAATTGTGACAACTTGGCAAATCCTACATAAGGATTATTCATAACCAATACAGGGACAGGAGATTCTTCTTGCAGATCTGGATGCAAGATTACCGCAGCAGCTTGCGTATCGACTAACTGCTTACGGTAACTTGGGTTAGCTAAAAATGAGATTTGATCACTTTCCGCTAACTCTAATGTGGCAATACCCGACACTAATAATTGATCATCTTTGGCGACCAAGGTTGCGCCAATTTTTTCAGCAATCTCTGCCAGAGTGATAGCTATTTGTGCCATAGTAATTATTTGCCTTTTTTAACGTCTGTAAATCGTAGCAATTATTTAGCGTTTAATTTTTCAAGTAAAAGCTTAGTAATATCAGTACCAGGACCGTTATAGATAACCATTTCTGGACGTACGACTAGATCGTATTTCTTTTCATCAATAATGGCTTTCAATGCAGTTTGCATTTTGGGTTCCATCGCTTGTGCTAACAGCTGCAATTCTTGTTGCTCAGCTTTTTGCATGTTTTGACGGTGAAACTTATAAGTCGTTGCTTTCTCTTCAAAGCTATTTTTTAACTTACGGCGTTCTTCATCACTCATAACTTCGCCATCTTTAGCGATTTTATCTTGAATACCTTTTAATTCAGTTTCTAACTTAGTAATGGTATCAATATCACTTTGCTTCGCTGCACGAAACTTCTCAACGGCGACTTTGGCTTCATCCGATGCTAAAACAGCACGCTGCATATCAACAACTGCAATCTTCATTTCAGCTTGTGCAAATGATGCCGTCATGGCTAATAAGGCTATTTGTAAAAAACGCATAATGTTATCTTCCTGTTGTTATTACTGTTATTACTATTATTAATTTTTTAAAGTTAAGAGTTAAAATACTTGCCCAAGAGAGAATTCGAACCCTTCAGTACGATCATCTTTCTTATCATTTAATGGGAAAGAATAGGTAAAGGTTAAAGGACCAATCGCCGTTACCCAAGTAACGCCAACACCAGTACTTAAACGCAATTCTGATAAATCTACACCCTCTTTACAAAACGGGTGACTGGTAAAACTAGGCAACTCACTATCACTAGGCGAGTAACACTGATCACTATAAACATTACCGGCGTCTAAAAAGACAACACTGCGTAATGAACTACGATCTTCTACAAATGGGAATGGGAAGATAAACTCAGTACTACCTTCTACTAAAATATTTCCACCCAAGGCCGTTGCACTTTCAACATAAGCAGGGGCTTGAGTAATCGATCCATTACTCGGGTCAGTAACATAAACTGGATCATATCCACCAGAGTTAACAGCACGAATAACATCACCGTCCGCATTTTGATAATAAATATTACTTGGAGCGCCATCAACAACAACCGGACGCCCTAGCGCATCGGTTTCAAAAACAGGATTACCATCCGCATCGGTTTCTACCAGATCAACTAAATTATATTCAGGCAAACCTTGTGGACCTAAAGAGCTGGTACGGAAACCACGAACAGAACCTACACCACCCGCGCGGAAGTTCTTGAAGAAAGGAAGTTTATCTATGTCACCATAACCATTGCCATAGCCTAATTCGGTACGGAAACGCAAAGCCCAATCAACATCAAATGGAATGTAATAATCTGCTTTATAACCAAATTTATAATAAGTCAGATCACTGCCTGGAATAGCCAAATCAAAAGAAAGACTTTGCTGAGCACCATCAGTTGGGAATAAACCGCGGTTTAAATTAGACCACTTCCAACTAGCACCAAACGAGTATTCACGAAAGTGATCACCATTATCAGCAATAAAATCTGAAATTTCTGCCGGTACGGTATTGCCTTCAAACATATCCGTTTCAGAGGCACCTAAAGTAAAGGATAAACGCTCGCGATTACTGATTGGATAACCGAACGTCACATTACCACCTAAGGTATTAGTCTGATAATCACTGGTGAATGATTGGCTAGAGAAATCGGTTTTTCGATAAAATAGATTAAAACCACGACTTACACCATCAATCGTATAATAAGGGTCATGGAAAGAGAAATTATAAGATTGAACTGTACTGTTCTTTTGCAGCGCTAACGACATACGGTTACCCGTACCTAAAAAGTTATTCTGACTGATACTAGTACCGACAATAAAACCACTATCACCGGCGTAACCGACGTTAAAGTTTAAGCTGCCGCTCAACTGTTCTTCAACACTATAATTTACATCAATCAGATCATCAGCACCGGCCACCGCAGGCGTTTCAACATTCACACCCTTAAAGAAACCCAATTGATTCAGGCGTTTTTTACCTGCTTCAATTTTATTGGTAGAAGCCCAACCACCTTCCATTTGTAGCATCTCTCGACGTAATACTTCATCTAAGGTACTTTCATTACCGGCAAAATTAATCCGTCGAACATAAGTACGCTTACCCGGCTCAACAAAGAAAGTGATATCAACTAACTTATTATCATCATCAATCTTCGGGATGCCATCAACTTTAGCAAAGGTATAACCATCATTACCCAAACGCTTAATCATTAAATCACTCGTGAGCGTCACTTTCTGACGAGAGAATATGTCTTCTTCTTTAATAATATAGAAACGCTCTAGTTCTTCTTCAGGCAATACGAGGTCACCGGCCAATTTCAATTCCCGTACGCTATAGATATCACCTTCACTGACGTTAATCGTGATGTAGACACCTTTTTTATTCGGTGAAACAGAAACTTGAGTTGATTCAATGTTAAAGCGAATATAGCCGCGGTTTAGATAATAAGAGCGTAATGTTTCTAAATCACCCGATAATTTTTCACGGGCATACTTATCATCGCTCGCATACCAAGACCAAAAGTTACTGGTTTGTAATTGGAACGCTTTTAATAATTCTTCATCTGAAAAAGCGCTATTGCCGACGATATTAACATGTTGAATAGATGCAATAGTCCCTTCATCTACTTGAATTACTAACCCGACACGGTTGCGTGGCAAGGCTGTCACTTCCGTTTTAATATTCGCGTCATAACGTCCTTGAGCAACATACTGACGCTCTAACTCTAAAGAGATGCGTTCAAGAGTAGATCGCTTGAAAACTAAACCTTCAGCAAGACCAGATTGCTTTAAACCATCTTTTAAAGCCTCACTGGTGATCGCCTGATTTCCTTTAATCTCCAGCTGAGTAATTGTCGGTAATTCAACGACTTGTACAATAAGTACACTACCGTCTCGCTTTAATACGATATCGTTAAAGAGAGCCGTTTTAAATAAACGTTTTGATGCCGTTGCCATGCGTTGACTATCAATGCTATCACCTACATTGATCGAAAAAGCTTCAAACACTGTGCCGGCTGAAATACGTTGCAAGCCCTCCACACGAATGTCACTGACGACAAAAGATTCTGCGGCAGCAAGCTGACTAAAGGCTGCCAAAATAAAGCTTAAAAACAAAACTCGCATATGCGATTCAATTCCAAAAATTAGGCCACTATTAACTGTCTGTGATACAGAACTATAAGCGGCTGATGTCATTATAAAAAGCGATAACCATGAGACTCATCAACAGTACCATGCCAACCTGTAAAGCCATTAGCTGAGTTTTCTCAGATAACGCCTTACCTCGAATTGCCTCAATGCCATAGAACAAAATATGACCACCATCCAATACCGGAATGGGAAGAAGATTTAATACACCTAACGAAACACTTAATAAGGCCAAAAATCCGATAAAGGCTTGCAAACCATTACTCACCGAAGAGTCCGCTACTTTAGCAATCGTAATCGGTCCACTCAAGTTCTTGACCGAAAGATCACCTAAAATCATCTTCCACAGCGACTCTAAAGTAAAAACGACAAGCTGCTGGGTCTTTATACTGGCTTGAATGAGCGCATCAACAGGCCCTAGCTGAGTTTCAGCAATCCAATCTTTCGGCACTTCAGGAATGGCCGAAGCTGCAATTCCAGCTCCTACATAACCAATTTCCTTACCATTATCTAAGGATTTAACACCGGGAACCAATTGTAAGGTCTTATCAATACTTTCACGCTGAATAAATAAATCCATTGTTTGATTAGGATTCTCGCGCACTAAAGTTACCCATTCGCGCCAGTCTACAACTTCCGTCATATTGCCATCAACTAAAATAGCGACAACTTTATCTCCGCTAATCAATCCTGATTGCTGAGCAGCAGCACCCTCAACAACCTCACCGATAATCGCTTCGATGGCCAATTGGCGGGGACGTATACCTAATGCTTTCATCGGATCGGGCGCTTCTTGATCCGTTAACCAGTTTTTAATTTCAAACGTTAAATCCCGCGACTGCTGATTAACATCAACCACTTGCATTGGAACCTGTGTCGTTTCACCGATATAAGAAATTAACTGCCACGAAACTTCTTGAAAACTATCAACACTCACGTCGCCAATCGCTACAATACGATCGCCCGCTTGTAAACCTTGCTCGTAGGCTGGGGTATTTTCTTCAACCGTACCGATAACTGGAACTAGGCCAGAAATTCCCATGATAAAAAGCGACCAATAAGCCAGAACCGCAAAAATGAAGTTTGCAATGGGACCTGCGCTGGCAATCGCAATACGCTGCCACACACTTTTTTGATTGAATGCATAAGGTAAGTCTTCAGCTTTTACTTCACCTTCACGCTCATCCAGCATTTTCACATAGCCACCCAATGGAATAGGAGCAATAGAAAACTCGGTTCCCAGCTTATCGGTATAAGACCAAAGAGGCTTACCAAAACCGACAGAGAACCTAAGTACTTTAACGCCACAACGGCGAGCGACCCAGAAATGACCAAATTCATGGATCACGACTAAGATACTAATGGCTAATATAAAAGACAGTAAGGTACTCATAATCTGTATTTAGGCATCCAGTCGATAATTAGTTAATAATGCGTTAGCTTGAGTTCGCGCCCAATCATCAGCCTCAAGCACATCTTGCAAACAGGTTATGTTTTGCTCAGGGCAAACCTGAACGACTTGCGCAATCAATTCTGGGATAGCTAAAAAGCTAATTTGTTCCGCTAAAAACGCAGCAACGGCAATTTCATTAGCCGCATTCAATACAGCAGGAAAAATGCCCCCACGCTCAAAGGCGTCTTTTGCCAAGTTTAAACAAGGGAAAGTTTGATGATCCGGCTGAGTGAAATCCAAACGCGCAATTTCAAATAAATCTAACGATTTAACTCCTGCATCAATACGTTCTGGCCACGCCATACCATAAGCAATAGGAGTTCGCATATCAGGCTGTCCAAGTTCGGCTATAACCGAGCCATCGCTATATTGCACCATAGAGTGAATGACGCTTTGCGGATGGACGACGACTTGAATTTGATCGGCACGGCAATTAAATAAGAAGCAAGCTTCAATTAACTCCAAGCCTTTATTCATCAAGGTGGCGGAATCAACTGAAATTTTAGCCCCCATTGACCAATTAGGATGAGCAACAGCCTGGGCTGGAGTGACATCCGCTAATTCAGTTTTCGTTTTATTTCTAAAAGGACCACCGGAAGCCGTTAATAAGATTTTTTCGATGCCGTGCTGTGAAAAATCACCACTATAGTCCGCAGGCAGACTTTGAAAAATGGCATTATGCTCACTATCAATCGGTAATAACTGGGCGTTATTATCACGGATGGCCTGCATAAATAATGGTCCAGCCATAACCAGTGCTTCTTTATTGGCTAGCAATACACGCTTACCGGCTTCCGCCGCTGCTAGCGTAGGCACAAGGCCTGCTGCTCCGACAATAGAAGCCATGACCATATCAACTTCCGGTGCAGAGGCGACTTCGGCAAGTCCCTTTTCTCCGACAAGAACAATACAGCCTTGAGCATCTTGAGCTAATAAAAGTTCTGCTTTTTGCTTAGCCTCAACAGAAGGAACTACGATATAACGAGAGGAAAATTCAATCGCTGCAGCAACCAACTCAGCTATACGAGAAAAGCCCGTTAACGCATAAACACGATAACGAGCAGGATGGCGGCGAATTACATCTAGGGTACTGCTACCGATGGAACCTGTTGCCCCTAATACGGTAATCCATTGACTCATTATTGCTCGCTCATCATAAAAATATAACGCACTGGCTAACGAACAGCTTACGCTGCAAGTTGCCAACCTAAGAACATCATAAAGAAAGCAAAAACAGGTACTGCCGAAGCCATACTATCAATACGATCTAATACACCACCGTGGCCCGGTAATAACTGAGAGCTGTCTTTTATTCCGCGGTGACGTTTCATCATGCTTTCAACTAAATCCCCCATTACCGAGATAATCGCAGTAATAAACGTGATGATGGCTAATAAAGTAAAGTCATCCACACTCATTGGGCGTAGCCATTGATTGACACAAACTGAAAATATAATCGCAATCAAACCCGTTGTCGCTAAACCACCCCAGAAACCGGCCCAAGATTTACCTGGGCTCACATTCGGTGCCAGCTTTGCATTACCCCAGGTTTTTCCTGCGAAGTAAGCACCGGTATCTGCTCCCCAGATTAGAAGCATGACATAAACGATAATCAAAGCACTATGCTCTTGACTCTTTAATGTCATAAAACCAACCCACATTGGAATCAAAACAAAGAAACCTAAAACGGCACGCACTGGCTTAGCTTGCCATAATGATACCTTTTTAGGGTATTGAATAACCAATAGGCATGCAATTAACCACCAAGCAGCGCCTGCGGCTAATACAGTGACATGAAGCTCCGGATCGGAATGCATAAAGTATCCCGTCACCAATACAGATAATGCCATCACAGCAGCATAAGCGATGCGTACTGCGGGAGACGTGTAGCCTGATAGATTAGCCCACTCCCAAGCCGCGACCGTGACGATAAAACCAATAAAATAGGCAAACTGCTCTATCGGTAAAAAGAAAATGCCGCCAATCATAAGAGGCGCTAATATTAATGCTGTAATGATGCGTTGCTTAAGCAATCTACTACCCTTCCGTTAACTGATCATCAGTCCGTCCAAAGCGCCTAACTCGGCTAGCAAAGGCGGCCAATGCTTTTTTATATTCTTGTTGTTTGAAGTCTGGCCAAAGCGCATCTGAGAAGTAAAATTCAGAATATGCCGTTTGCCAAATCATGAAATTACTAATACGCTCTTCTCCACCGGTTCGAATCATTAGATCCGGAGCGGGGAATTCATTAAGCCAAGTATATTTATGAAATACTTGTTCATTAATTTCATCAGCGCTCAGCTTACCAGCTTCTACATCCTGGGCAATACGTTTGGCTGCTTGAGCGATATCCCACTGACCACCATAATTAGCCGCAATCACAAGCGTCATACGGTCATTATCCGCAGTTAACTGTTCGGCTTGAGCAATAAGGTCTTGGATTTTCTGCTGAAATGCAGATTTATCACCCATAACAACCAGACGGATGTTATTTTTGTGCAGCTTCTTCACTTCACGCTCTAAAGCGGCAATAAAGAGTTGCATCAAGGCATTCACTTCTTTTTCGGGACGGCGCCAGTTTTCACTACTGAAAGCAAAGAGCGTTAAAACCTCAATCCCTTCTTGAGCTGAAGTTTCAACCACGGCTCGCACAGCATCTACGCCAGCTTTATGCCCAGCAACACCCGGCATGAAGCGTTTTTTTGCCCAGCGATTATTACCATCCATAATCACGGCAACATGACGGGGAGTACCACCCGCCACGGCTTGTTCGTCAGAAATACTTGTCGACATCGTCTTGACCTAAAGTCTCAATACAAAAGTTTCAATGCAGGTTAAACCTGCATCAAATCTTTTTCTTTACCCGCCAAAACTGTTTCTACTTCAGCAACGTATTGATTAGTCAGTTTTTGAATTTGATCCTGACCACCGCGCTCTTCATCTTCAGAGATCTCTTTCTCTTTCAAAAGGTCTTTGATCATGCCATTCGCATCACGGCGAATATTACGAATTGATACACGACCTTTTTCAGCTTCAGCACGGGCTTGCTTAATAAATTGCTTACGAGTTTCTTCTGTTAGCGCTGGCATAGGCACACGAATTTTATCACCCGTCGTCGAAGGATTAAGACCCAAATCAGACTTCATGATTGCTTTTTCAATCGCAGGTACCAAAGGTTTTTCCCAAGGTACAATCGCCAAACAACGACCATCTTCAACATTAATATTGGCTAATTGAGCCAATGGTGTTGGTGAACCGTAATAATCAACCATCACACCTTCTAAAATAGAAGGATGCGCACGGCCAGTACGAATTTTTTTAAATGCATCGACCATAGCCGCGATGCTTTTTACCATACGCCCTTTGGCATCTTCTTGAATATCATTAATCATGCTTAGCCTTCCTCGTTGACAATAAGGGTACCGATATTTTTACCCATAATCAGCTGAGCTAGATTACCGGTTTCGTGCATATCGTAGACACGTAAAGGCATATTATGATCTTGCGCCAAACAAATGGCCGTCAAGTCCATTACACCCAATTGCTTATCCAATACTTCGGTATACGTTAATGTATCGTACTTCACCGCGTCTGGGTCTTTCTTAGGGTCAGCTGTATAAACCCCATCAACATTCGTACCTTTTAGTACGACTTCAGCACCAATCTCAATGCCGCGCAAACACGCTGCAGAGTCTGTGGTAAAAAACGGATTCCCCGTTCCCGCTGAAAAAATAACCACGTGGCCATTGCTCAGGCCGCGCATCGCCTTACGACGATCATAATGCTCAACCACACCACTCATTGGAATAGCGGACATAACTCGAGTAGTAATATTTGAACGTTCTAAGGCATCACGCACAGCCAAAGCATTCATTACCGTTGCCAACATCCCCATGTGATCCCCTGCTACACGATCTAGACCAGCTTCACTTAAAGCCTTACCGCGGAACAAGTTACCACCACCAATTACTATGCCTACCTGCACACCAATACCCACAAGCTGACCAATTTCTAATGCAATTCGGTCTAATACTTTTGGATCGATACCAAAATCCATCTCTCCCATTAGCGCTTCACCGCTTAATTTCAGAAGAATACGCTTGTATTTAGGGGTGCTTTGTTCAGCCATAGCCAACTCCAGTGGATGTCATCAATAAAATTTTGGGGGTGACAAAAACCATTTCAGGCTTTCAAAAAAATGCCGGGTTACCCCGGCACTTTTAGAATTCTCTCATATTACTAGAAAGAATTCTTAGTCAATTCAAAAAGAATTAACCGTTCAATTGAGCCGCAACTTCAGCTGCAAAATCAACTTCTTCAATCTCGATACCTTCACCAACGGCAATACGCTGGAAAGAAACGATTTCAGCACCAGCTTCTTTAGCTAGCTGACCAACCGTCACATCAGGGTTCTTAACGAAAGGCTGCTCAGTTAGGCTAGACTCTTTCAAGAACTTCTTAATACGGCCGCCCATCATTTTTTCAACGATAGCGTCAGGCTTACCCGCCATATCAGGCTGAGCTTTAATAATGTCTTCTTCTTTAGCAACAAGATCAGCAGGCATATCTTCAGCATTAACCACAACAGGGTTCAATGCAGTAATGTGCATAGCGATATCTTTAGCAACTTCTTCGTTTCCGCCTTTAAGCGCAACCAAAGCCGCCAGCTTACCATTAGAGTGAACGTAGCTACCTACAACATCAGACTCTAAAGAGAAGATACGACGAACATTGATGTTCTCGCCAATTTTCTGAACCAAAGCTTCACGAGCATTTTCAAGCTCGCCTTCCATAACTGCAGCAACGTCAGTTACTTTAGTTTCAGCAATCTTAGCGATAACTGCATCAGCAAAACCGATGAAGTTAGCATCGCCAGCAGCGAAGTCAGTTTCAGAGTTAACTTCAACAGCAAAGATAGAGTTGCCGTTAGTCTTAACCAATACCTTACCTTCAGCCGCAGTACGATCAGCTTTCTTAGCCGCTTTAAGGCCAGAGTTCTTACGCAGGTCTTCGATTGCTTTATCGATATCACCTTCGTTAGCTGCCAAAGCTTTCTTACATTCCATCATACCCAAGCCAGTGCGCTCGCGTAATTCTTTAACTAGTTGTGCAGAGATACGTGCCATGAGAAATTCCTCAAATATCTAAATTTATAAAATATGTTCGAGTCTGACCATTAAAGAATGATCAAAAAAAAAGGGGCAAGCCCCTTTTTTCATGAGATAGCGTCGAAATTACTCAGCCGCTGGCTCAGCTTTCTCTTCAGCAACTTCGCCTTTATCAGCAGCAGTTGCTTGCTTACCGTCAAGAACCGCATCAGCTACTGCTGTTGCATAGATCTCGATAGCACGGATCGCATCATCGTTACCTGGGATAACGTAGTCAACTCCGTCTGGGTTAGAGTTAGTATCAACGATACCAACAACTGGGATACCCAACTTGTTTGCTTCTTGAATCGCGATGCGCTCGTGGTCAACGTCGATTACGAAAACAACATCAGGCAAACCGCCCATGTCTTTGATACCACCGATAGAACGCTCTAGCTTGTCCATTTCACGGGCACGCATCAAAGCTTCTTTCTTAGTTAACTGCTCAAAAGTACCGTCAGCTTTCTGTGCTTCTAGGTCACGGAAACGCTTAATTGATTGACGGATAGTTTTGTAGTTAGTCAACATACCACCCAACCAGCGGTGAGCTACGTATGGCTGACCAGCGCGCTCTGCTTGTTGTTGGATGATTTTACTTGCTGCGCGCTTAGTACCAACAAACAATACTTTGTTGTTGCCAGAAGTGCGACCTTCAATCAACTTCAATGCATTATTTAATGCAGGAACAGTGTGCTCCAAGTTGATGATATGAATCTTATTGCGAGCACCAAAGATGTACTTACCCATTTTAGGGTTCCAGTAACGAGTTTGGTGTCCAAAGTGAACGCCTGCTTTAAGCAGGTCACGCATACTTACTTGCGCCATAATATAACTACCTTAATTAAGTTTGGGTTGGGCCTCCACACATCCAATATCGCGACCTTTCGGCACCCCGCAACACCGTTATAATGTGTGTGTGTATTATTTACTAATCAAGCTATCCAGCAGAGCAATTATGAATCAATTCAAAAACACTACTGCAGAATAGGCCTAATTAGCGGCGCTTTATACCATTTCTACAGACAAAAATAAAGCCCAAGGGTTGATTTAATGGCAGATTTGCCCCATTTATAAAAACCGTAGATAAGCGTACAATGACTTCAATTTATAGGTTCTGCGCCCTACGCAGCCCAATCCATCGTACAAGCGAAGAAATATGTCTAAATTTGTAAAAACAGCCGAAGAAATCGAAAAGATGCGTATCGCCGGTCGATTGGCTGCCGAAGTACTCGAAATGATAGAAGAACACGTCGTTGCAGGCATCTCCACCGATGAACTCAATACGATCTGTCATAACTACATAGTCGATGTTCAAGACGCTATCCCAGCGCCATTGAATTACCACGGTTTTCCTAAATCGATCTGCACATCCGTCAACCACGTAATATGCCACGGCATTCCTAATGACAAGGTGCTAAAAAAAGGCGATATCATTAACATTGATATCACTGTGATCAAAGATGGCTATCATGGTGATACCAGCAAGATGTTCTTTATTGGTGAGCCCACAGCGCCGCTTAAACGCCTAGTCGATATTACTCAAGAGAGTATGTATAAAGCCATTGCTCTTGTTAAGCCAGGCTGCCGCCTCGGTGACATCGGCGCCATCATTCAGCAGCATGCTGAGAGTAATCATTATTCAATCGTGCGTGAGTACTGTGGTCACGGCATTGGTAGCGAATTCCACGAAGATGGCTTTCAAGTATTGCATTATGGCAAAGCCGGTACGGGCATGGAGCTTCTACCAGGCATGACGTTTACTATTGAACCCATGGTCAACCAAGGTAAGCGCTTCAACAAGCAATTACCGGATGGCTGGACGGTTGTCACCAAAGATCGCAAACCTAGCGCCCAATTTGAACATACTTGCCTAGTAACCGAAGACGGTGTTGATATTTTAACTCGCCGCAAGGAAGAGACTCAGTTCTGGTAAGCAACTAGAAAGGTAGACAGCAAGCACTAACTGAATTTTAGCAACTCGTAGGTATAGATTTTGACAACGATGGCCGCAGATAAAACATTAGAACTTCCTAGTATTGATAATGAAGCTCTACTTCAACAATTAGCTGCGGCCATCTCCCCCCTCCCTGTCATAAAGCCATTACTTGCAGACATTAAACAGCAGTGCCACGAATACTTTCGTGAAACTCTTGATGCAACTACCTTGGTGGCTCACCGCAGCAAACTGATTGATCAAATCCTTTTTTGCCTTTGGCAAAATTCTGGCTTTAACGATTCCGCCAATAATCAATGCGAAGGCAGTATTAGTTTACTTGCAGTGGGCGGCTATGGCCGTGGTGAACTACAGCCTCACTCTGATATCGACTTACTGATCGTTCTGGAAAATGAAGCTGCCTTTGATAACCACAAAGAAGCACTGCAGAGCTTCATCACACTGCTATGGGATTTAAAGCTCGACATAGGTCATAGCGTGCGAACGCTAGAAGAGTGCGTAACGGAAGCCGAGAAAGACCTCACCATCATTACCAATATGATGGAAGTTAGAACCCTGGCTGGCGACGATTCGCTTCTCCTTCATCTACAAGAAAAAACCCAACCACAAACCATTTGGTCTGGGCGAGAATTCTTTGAAGCTAAATGGGATGAACTAAAAAATCGCCACGCCAAACACGAAGATACCGAATATAACCTAGAGCCCAATGTTAAAAATTCACCGGGCACCTTACGAGATATTCAGACGATCAACTGGATGGCCATGCGCCATTTTGGTCACGAAGAATTAGAAGAGTTAAAACAATATAAATTCCTGACTGAATTTGAACTTCATCTCTACAAATCCAGCACAGACTTCTTATGGCAACTGCGTTACGCATTGCACATGATAACCAACCGCGAAGAAGACCGCCTGCTCTTCGACTTGCAAAAAGACATTGCAGAAATTCTCGGCTTTTCAGACGACGAAGAAATGCTCGGCGTTGAGCGCATGATGCTGCAATTCTATCGCAACCAACTTGCCCTAAACGAATTAACCGACATTTTGTTGGTTCATATTAAAGAAGATATCTTTGGTGATACTTGCGAAGACAGCATTGAAAAAATCAATGACGATTTATTGATTTGCAATGGTTACCTGCGCTTAACCGAGCCTTCAAAGCTAGCAGAAAAGCCGGAACTGATTCTACGTATATTTGTTGAATTTGCGCAACGCGAAAATATTATTGGGATGCACTCCAGTACGATTCGCGCATTACACAACAACAGAGATTTAATCGACCAAGATTTTCGAGAGAACCCCAAGCATAACGATCTTTTCATGCAGCTGCTGAAAAACAACTTACAAGTTTCCAGTACTCTCAGACGCATGATGCACTATGGTATTTTAGGTCGTTACATTCCCGAGTTTGGCAGCATTATTGGTCATATGCAGTATGATCTATTTCATATTTATACGGTCGACGAACACAGTTTACGCATGGTGCAAATGCTACGTCGCTACCGCTATGCTGATGAGAAAGAACACTTTCCCGTCGCCTCGCGTTTGATCCATAAAATCAAACGCAAAGAAGTACTCTACATTACCGCGCTTTTACACGACGCAGGAAAAATGTGCCGCGGCGAACACGAAGTAGCCGGCGCTGAAATTGCAAAAGCATTTTGCCAGCAACATAAACTAAATCAGTACGATGCCGACATGGTTGAGTGGCTGGTTCGCAACCATTTATTAATGTCTCAAGCTTCTCAACGCATTGATATTAATAATCCTGAAGATATCTACCAATTCGCTCTTGAAGTCGGCGACATGGATCATCTACAGCATTTATTCCTAATTTCTGTCGCCGATATTGTTAGTACTAATCCAAAGCTTTGGACCGGCTGGCGCGCAGAGCAAATGCGCACTCTGTATTACAATACCAAACAAGCATTCCGTCGTGGACTCAATAACTCCATGGCAAAAGATCAGCTCATTAGCGCCATTCAATGTGAAGCGATTTATGAATTAGAACAGTTAGATATTAATGAAGCCCACGCACGAAAGATCTGGGATGAACCAGGGGATGACTATTACTTGCGTGAAGGGGCCGATAACATTGTTTGGCATACGCAAATTATTACCGATCATGGCAATAGCGAGTCTCCCTTAGTCGCCATTCGTGAAACCAGTGATATTGATTTTGATGGCGCAACGCAAATATTCATCTTTATGAAAGATCAGCCGAATTTATTTGCCGTAACTACTGCTACCTTAGATCAGCTGAATCTCAGCATTCAAGATGCGCGTATTATGACCTCGAACAACCGCAATGCGGTTGATACCTACATAGTATTAGATGAGAACGGCGATTCAATCGGTAATGATAAGGGCCGTATTGAACAAATCAAACACACCCTAACCAAAGCATTATCGACCCCTGAAGAATATAGCAACCTCATTCAACGTCGTACTCCACGTCAATTGAAACACTTTCAGATTCCTACTCAAGTAACCCTGAGTAATGATCCCATTATGCGCCGTACGGTATTGGAAGTTATCGCAGCGGACCGCCCTGGACTGCTTGCACGCATCGGGGAGTTTTTAATGACCAATAACTTGCTCATGCATGGGGCTAAGATTATGACCGAAGGCGAACGCATTTCGGATGTATTCTTCATCTCAGATAGAAATGACGACCCTATTAGTGACCCTGACTTGTGCCTTCATATTCAAGAAGGCATTTGCCAAGCATTGGATCAGCAAGTAGAAGCGCAGTCACAAGTGTAAATGCTAACCGCGCCCTACCTACGCTGCTATCGAGTTAAGCTTTAGCGATATGCAACAACTTTTCGATATGCGATTGTTGCTGCTCAGCCGACATAAAACTTCCAGTAATACTGTTCAACGCCAGCTTCACCGCTTGCAGACGCGTCATATCCAAATGCTCGATCAAAGCATCAAAATTCTGCATCAGATAACCCCCAAAAAATGCCGGATCATCAGCATTCACCATAACCGCTACATCCTGATCAAGCAGCTGTAAAATATTATGCTCACTCATGTGGGAAAATACTTTTAAGCGCGTATTGCTTAAAGGACACACAGTCAATGTAATCTGATCAGCTACCAAGCGCGTCATCAAATCCTCATCTTCTACGCAGCGTACACCATGATCGATACGATCAACTTTCAGGATATCCAAGGCATCAACAATATAATCCGCTGGCCCCTCTTCTCCGGCATGAGCAACGGCGCGTAAGCCGAGCTCTCGAGCTTGAGCAAATACCCGAGTAAACTTCCCAGGCGGATGTCCTAACTCAGAAGAGTCTAAACCAACGCCGATAAAATGCTCAAGATACGGCTTAGCTTGCTGTAAACATTCAATCGCTTGCTCTTCCGATAAGTGGCGTAAGAAACATAAAATCAGCCCACTGCTAATCCCCAGTTCTTGCTCTGCTTGTGCCAAGGCTCGTGTAATGCCTTTGATTACGATACCGATATCGATGCCACGCTCAGTATGAGTTTGAGGGTCAAAGAAAGGCTCTACGTGCACAATACCATCACGCTGACACTCTAATAAATACGCCCAAGTCAGGTCGAAAAAGTCCTGCTCAGTACGTAATACATCCGCACACTGATAATAAATATCAAGAAATGACTGCAGATTATGAAAGTCGTAAGCCGCTTTAACTTCTTCAATGGTTGCATATGGCAGTACCACATTATTACGTGCTGCTAACTTAAACATCAACTCAGGCTCAAGCGAACCTTCAAGGTGTAAATGCAATTCAGTTTTAGGCAATAGCCTGACAAAATCACTCGTCGCGAGCTGGTCGTGAGCATTAACTTGCTCAATCAAATTTAATCTATTCATAATTTATCCGCCCCTAATCTAGGGTGCCATCAAGTGTTAATCAGCAAAAACCTGACCAATTACTCATATTAATAGATTTAGCCAGTCAAAGTGAAGCCGCTTGAAGTTACAATGAGTAATATTAGTCTTTTTAGAGGTCAATTTTGCTTAATAGAAAGAAAAAGCTAGTACCAGTATTCGAGGTTTCGAGCTGAATTTGGCTCTGTAAACGCTTAAGAGCAATATCGACGAAACGTAATCCGAGCCCAACCCCTTTAGCCTGCTGAGTATTAGCATCTAAGCCTCGTTGATAAGGCTTAAATAAGGCATCCATTAAGTCTAATGGAATTCCGGGCCCTTGATCACTCACTCTTATTTCCAACTCCGAACCCGAACTTGTCAATTTAACGGTTAAATCAACCTGACTGTCTTCTGGAGAATATTTAATGGCATTCCCCATTAGGTTTAATAAAATGCGTTCTAATAGCTCACCATTCGACATAACCCAGCAATCATCAGTGACATCAATGCTTAGCTTAATCGATTTTTCTTGCGCTTGGTGAAACAAGGTGTCGATTGCGTTCTGACAAACCGAATAAAGATCTACCTCATACAAAGCAATCTCTTCATTACTTTCAACCCGAGCCAACTCTAAAAATTGTTCGGCAAAATTCAGACCACGCTGACTGTAGCGATCTACTTTATCCAATAATCCAGTGATTGATAGTTCTTCAATATCTGAGGTATTACGGGCTTGATGGACCATCGCCTGCAAGGAAGCCATTGGTGAGCGTAAATCATGCGATAAGAAATCAATCATTTCATTACGACTGCGATGAGCCTGCTTAATATCACTGATATCCGTTACATTGAATACCAGTAATGGTGTTAAGGGCTGCTGTCCTTCAATGCAACGAATGCTAATCGATAGATCACAGGTATCAGATTTCGCCTCAACCACCCTTGGATTTTGCTCTAAAATGACATCCCTTAAAATACTAACCCACTCCCCCTTCAATAACGTGAATGCATTAAATAATTCACTTAACTCAGATACATCTTCCTGAACAAGATCATTTAGCGCTTTATTTTTGAATAAAACTCGCCCGGTTAAATCTGTGACCAAGATACCTGCAGCAATACCTTCAATACTCGCCTCAAATAATGCGTGGCTGGTTTCAACCTGCTTCTGAAAAGATTCAATCAGAACCAGCTGTTGCGAAAATATATCGGAGCTCAAAGCACCGGCTACAGCACTGGTTTCTTTAGAATCAACCCTATCTTGGCTCTTGCTACTATCAATAAGCTGATACAGTAAATTTAATTTTCGACGCTCTAATTCATTAAAGTCATCAAACAACAAGGCGAGATTCATTTCCTTATTATTAATAACAACCCCTAAATACTTAACAACGGCCATCCCCTCGTCAAGCAACTGCTTTTCTGGCAATAACTGAAAACGCTCAATTTCCATCAACGAGAGCAAGGCCTTCAAATCTGTTTCGTTTTTAAGCCGAATATAACCAGGCAAATGAAAAACCTCAGCCGCCTGAGCTTTTTGTAAACGTTTTATCTGTTGGCGAAAATAGTTTAATAACCGACTTAGTCGCCATAAGTTCCACACAAACGGAATCGCCAATATAGAGATAAGCAAACCCGCATTAAGATACCAATAGCCTTGCTGCAATAGCCCATACCCTAAGCCCCAAACAAGAGTAAAGCTGGTTACCGTCATCATCATTTGCTGAATGACAGATAGCCTAGGAATAAGATACAAGAATAATAAAATAGCAATTGAGTTTAATAACAAAGCGACCGTTTTAGGTAGAGCCTGAATTAATACTTCGTTTTCTAATGCCTGATAAATATTAGCATTAATATCAACCGCGGGACTTTGTCGTCCATGATCATCCACAGGAGTAATTAATGGATCCCCCATCGAAGTCGCTGTCATACCGACAAAAATCGTGCGTTGCGCAAGTTGCTCTGGTGTAATTAAACCGGTTAATACATCAACAAAAGAAAAGCGTTCAAACGTTCCTTGATTTACGAAGGGGACATAAACGTTACTCGGTGCAGACTCTAGCGGTTCTGAATAAGGTTGGTTAAATAGGAAACTAGCAAAAGAAAAGTGAGGCCACTGGGTATCAGAAAATCGATCAACTAAGCGAATCGAACGCAAAGTACCATCAGAATCTAAATAGCTATTTACATGGCCAAGACCTGATTTTTGACTAAAAGGCAGTGCAGGTAAAACTTCAGTGATTGCTTGCTCTTTTGTTAAACGGTCAAAATATAAGGGTAAAATTGTACGACCACTTTTATCGATAGCTTGTGCTAATAACTGATCGTTTTCATCTTCGCTATCAAAACTTGAGAATACAACGTTATAAGCAATAACTCCGGCATCAGCCTGAGTGAGTCTTTCTATCATCTGAGCATGATAACTTCTAGGCCAAGGCCAATCACCGATAAGCGATAAACTTTGCTCATCAATTTCTACAATCAATATCTGCTCATTGGCTGAAGTTGGTATCACCTGCAAATAGTTATCATATAAAGAATTATCAACAACCTGTGTCCAGTGACCCAGTTGATTTATATTGACGAAGAATAGAATACCAAAGCCTAGAAGTATTAATTGCCAGTCTAACGTAGGGGGGGATTTAAAGTACTTAGCAGTCACTGGCAAAGGCTTAATTACAGGTTATTAGGATTGGAATAATTCAGGTTCAATTGCCGATTACGGCCTTCAAATCCTTGAGAATCAATACCACGAATCAGTATTTGATATTCTCCAAAAGGAATATCATCAATTAAAATTGAAGCCTTGCTGGTTTCTACTTCCCAGATTTGAACATCCTTTTTCATCAAGGTCACTTTATAGCTCACCGCTGATGGCAAATCTTGCCAATCAAAAGTAAAAGGAAGATTAAAATCCTGCTGCTTATTTAACGCCATTAATGGTCGAGACAGCAAAGTAACAGGTTCAAATACTCCCTTACCTTCAATTGCCATAACAGCTTGCCCTGCAATAATCGACTGCTGAGTCGTATCGGCACTAACGTCTAATGCACCGGTTAACAATTCAGTTCTCATCACTACAGGGGCACCATCATGCTCTTGAGCATGACCTACTCTAAATTCTGTCCCTCTTACTGCCGCAACAGCCGCTGGAGTGGATATTTGATAACTACTGTTTTGATTACTAATTTTTTTTACCTGAGCTTTTACTCGCCCTTTTAACAATTCAATTCGGGTATTAACTAGCTGACTAGGATCATAAAACTGTAAACTTGCCATACGAATCGTACTATTGGATTTTAATAAAAGACGAGAATCATCAGCAAATTTAATCATCGCACTACCATCCAGCGCTTTCACTACATCTTGCTGATTGAGCAGGTCGCCAACCGCTAATACAGTTTCACTGTTGGCAGAATCACGGACCACAAGTACCTTGCCTTCAACCGCAATAACCAGAGCCGTCGTAGGATGGTCAATCAACCAGCTTCTAGGAATTCGAATAATAGATTTAGGGGGTAAGTATTTGGGATTTTTAAGCTGGTTATATTGCACCAACTTCTGCCAACAGAGAGGATCACTCACATAGGTTTTACAGATACCCCAGACTGTATCATTTTTTTTAACAGTATAGAGCAGTTCTTGACCGGGGCTTTCTTCAACCGCGAAACTAAAAGAGACATGAAATAGAGCAAAGAGCCCTAGAGTTATAAAACGCTTTAGTAGATCCATTCTCTTTAGTGTTCCTTAAGGCTAACTATTCAACCTTTTCTAGTCGATAGCCGTGCTGATAAATAGTTTTTACTCGAAAACCGCTTTCTGGCGTAATGCCTAATGCCTTACGAACTCGGCTCACATGCACATCAACCGTACGGGTATGAAGATCAGAAGATATTCCCCAAACCGTTTCCAATAAAAAGCTACGCGATAAAATGCGACCAATATTATCAAACAAACAGCTCGCAACTTCAAAATCTTTATCTGTCATCTCAACCTGCTGTCCACCAACGAACGCTAATTTGTTCTGCAAATCGAAACGATAGGGACCGTGCTCAATCATATTATCAGGTTGAGCACCTTGAGAGCGCCTTAATAAAGCTTGCAAGCGGGCCTTCAGCTCAATACGCAACAGGGGCTTACGCATATAGTCATCAGCACCTAATTCAAGCGCCTGAACCACATCCGCTTCGGTATCGCGCATAGAACAAAATAGAATAGGGAGATTTTGATGATATTTACTGCGGATTAACTTAATCGCCTCAAGGCCCGACATTTCAGGTAACTCCCAATCCAGCAGAGCAACATCAAAGTCTTGGTCCTTTAAGCGATTTAGCAAAACTTGAGCTTGAGTGAAGTGTTCGAAATGATATCCAAACTCTTCAAACCAGGTAATAACCATTTTCGCTTGTTCTAAATCATCTTCTAGATAAGCGATACGAATGTTTTGACCTTTCAAGCTAAGTTCCTTTTTACATTAATTTCTATATGCTGCATTAACCAGCTGTTTAAGTAATATCTATCGAGCTTTCAAAATAAACTCTACACGACGGTTCTTGGCACGCCCTGTATGAGTTTCATTATCAGCAATAGGATTATCCTCACCATACCCTTTTGCAACAAGACGATCCGCAGCAATTTTTTTCTGCTCTAAATAACTTACAACCGACTCTGCACGTTTTTGCGAAAGCGTTCTGTTATAACCTGCGCTACCGGTATTATCACTGTGCGCTTGCACTTCAATCTTAACCGCTTGATACGTCGCTAGCATATCGACTATCTCATTTAATGCAATTTTACTTGGCTCTGTTAACAATGAGGAGTTGATTTCAAATCTCACATTGGCAATTAAGTCACCTACCTTACCGTGATAAGTGGCACAGCCTAGTTCATTAACCGATACATTTTTCGGTGTATATGGACATTGATCTTCGTCATCCAATAAACCATCTAAGTCGGTATCCAATACCACAGGAATAAGCTGAACCACTTTGGGGCCAGCAGCAGTAGCCGGCAACTCTTCCACCATAGCGGCAAACTGTTCTTCTTGCTGAGCTTTCTTATCCACAATAGGAAGCGGTGGTAAACTAGGCGTACGAGACTTAAAACCAAAACGTTTAATAACGTTCAACGAAAATAACGACGCATCGGTATCATAAGAATCTATTTCCAAACGAACACTAAACTTTTGTGGTAAATACAATTCCGCACCGATCGCACCGAATAATTGCCCTTTATTTTTAGATTCATAAGAAACACCTTCGCCATTATTGGTCATGTGGTTTAAACCGGCTTTAGCATACAGCGCAATACTGCCCCTTACACGCTCTCCGCCACGGGCCCAATAATGCAACATAGCATCGCCACCCAACATGCGATAACCCATCTCACCACCTGGGTTTAATGACACGCTCCCCAAGTTGGCATAATAACCTTCGATTGAAATGTGATCATTCCAATCCCAACCTGCACTTAGTTTCCAAGCATCCTGGGTATGATCATCAATTGAATATTGAGTACCACCTACTCCAGGACTTAAATAACTTTGGCCATATCCGGCACCCGCATAGAGATCCATCTCATCCCACCAAGCAGCATTCGCTGCTAGGGAAGAAAATATAAGCGGCAATGCAACGATCACCGCTGAGCGACGACGCGCCATTACAACGAGTAGGGACAGCATAGATATCCATACAAAGGACATACTACCTGCTCCATGCACGCCGGTTTTAATCGTTCCTAAATTCGCTTCAGGAGCAGGATCAGGGTTAGTGCCTGCAGGAGATGAATCACCATCTAAATAGTCCGCAATACCATCACGATCAGTATCCACGCAGTTTGGCCAGCTATTACACTCAACACTGTCGGCTATGCCATCGCCATCACTATCTCCACCATTTTCACCTTCGCGACCATTAACTTGGTCAACAATATCTGGAATACCATCACCATCAGTATCTTGCGGTTGATTAGCGTTATCACCAACTTCAACTGCGTCGCTAATGCCATCGTTATCAGAATCGGTATCAGCATAATCCGGCAAGCCGTCACCATCAGAGTCTCGACAAGGCGCAGTACCACACTCGATATCATCCTCAATACCATCATTATCGGAATCGCCAGCACCCGAACCTTCATTGTCAGAGCCTGCAGTGCCATCATCCTCATCCACTACATCTGGAATGCCATCATTATCAGTATCGCGTGGGTTATTGGCATCATAAGGTTCATCGCGCTCGTCTTGATCCTTTTTACCGTCGTTATCCGCGTCGTCATCTAAATAATCTGGTGTACCATCACCATCAGTATCGCGAGGATTCGTCGTTGGATCATTATCGCCATCAGTGTTTGGGTCTTCATCATTATCAGAAATTCCATCAGCATCAGAGTCATTGTTATTATCCAAATAGTCTGGCTTACCATCATTATCAGTATCTGGACAATTAGTGGGATAGTTAGGACATTCTTCGGCATCCGTCAAACCATCGTTATCGCTATCACCGCCACCTAATTCCGTATCCGTTTCACCAGCGCCATCATCATGATCGATCACATCAGGAATGCCATCGTCATCTGAATCTTTATTAGCTTCATCTTTATCCAAGCTACCATCATTATCTGAATCTTCATCACGATAATCAGGAATACCATCGTCATCGGTATCTTTTGCTGGATTAGTGCCATCGTCGCCATTTCCTAAAACACCATCCGCTTCTTCATCATCAGAAATACCATCATTATCTGAATCAGTATCACGATAATCATAAATACCATCACTATCTGAATCACGGCAAGGAAGCTGAGGTCCACACTCTTCTTTATCATCAATACCATCGTTATCACTGTCACCATAACCAGGGCCATCTGAAGTAGGGTCTAGATAATCAGGAATACCATCATCATCAGTATCACCAGAAAGCTCTGCTTCATCCTTGATTCCATCACCATCAGTATCTACTGCCGGATCAGTATTTACATTAGGCATACAACCTTTAAAGTCGCCTTTTGCAGACATTGCCATTATGCCATCACAAATACCATTACCATCAGAATCTGGATTCGTAGGATTAGCATCTGGGCCTGAAGAACATACGTCCGCAACCGCAAGGTTACCATCACAGATACCGTCATTATCTTGATCTGGATTTATGCGCCCCTCATTCGTTTCATCAGAATCCAGCAAGCCGTCATTGTCATCATCATTATCGACCACGTCAGGGATTTTATCGCCATCGGTATCCAGAGGAGTATCATCACCATCTTCCGGATTCGTACCCGCTTGCTGTTCATGAACATTACTAATGCCGTCATCATCAGAATCATTATTTGGATTTGATTCTTCTCCAGGCTCATTTGCATCTACAACACCATCACCATCATCATCACTATCAGAATCATTCTTAATGCCATCTTTATCAAAATCACATTTAGGGTGACGATTATTTGGAACACAAGCATTGAGTGCGTCAGCACTGGTTTCAGATGTATCAGGGATTCCATCATTATCGTCATCAGTATCGACTATATTTGGAAGCCCATCACCATCGGCATCTAAACCACCACCATTAATAGCATCAACGATGGCTTGAACCTCCTGGGTTTCATCCACTCCATCCGCATCTTTTAATGCAATCGCTTGATTCACTTTATTCAGGTTCGTGGCAGCATTATTAACACCCGCTTCAACGAAGTCTTGAGCAACTGGTGCTGCTTTAGAACCGTCCGCATCTGATTCTGCGTAGTCTTGAATCTTTTGCAATGCAGCTGCTTTAGCAATCGCTGCGTTCACACTTTCAACTGCCTCCTGCATTTTCGCGAGGCTTGTGGTATCCGTTGCAGGATCATCCAGCTTAGTTAAAACATCATCCAAGTTAGCAGCAGTCACGTTTTTCAGGCCAGCATTGCTTAAGTCTTTAACCGTTGGCTTAGGTGATGTTTTAGGTACTCCATCATCTGCAAGGTAACCCTCTAACTTATTCACAGCATCTACGATGTCTTGAACATCTTTTCGTGTATCAACATCAGCGGCATTTTTCGACGCAATTACTTGATTGATTTTCACTAAATTCGCTGCCGCATTATTAACGACGGCATCAGTAAAATCTTGAACAACCGGCGCTGTCGTCGTTCCACCTGCTGTCGCGTAGTTTTGGATTTTCTGAAGTGCAGTTTCAGCAACCACCTCGGCATTCACCGCTGCGATTACTGCATTGATTTCAGCAACGCTTGGGTTGTTGATATCTGCAAACGGAGATGGCATCGCTATAAACGCGGCATTGTAATCTGCGATATTCGCTGCATTTACATTCGTAATACCACGGATGTCATCTAACTGCGCTGCAGTGATCAACGTACCGTTGGTATTACCGTTTAAGTCTTCTACTAATTCTGATATTGCAATTTGTTCATTATAATCGGCACATATCGCTGGCAAGTTATTTGGAATGCAGAACTGGGCTGAATCTGGATCCGATATATCAGGTACATTATCATTATCATCATCTGTATCGATTAAGTTTTTAATACCATCATTATCAAAGTCACATTCATCATTCCGCTTATCAGGATCACAAGCGTCTATTATACTTGTTGGAGGTACCGCTGTATTCTCTTCTTCATCAGTCCTACCATCATTATCATCATCGAGATCGATTACATCTGGAACTCTATCTCCATCAGTATCTAATGGTGTACTACTATTATCTAAGGGGTCAGTACCAGAGGCAACTTCATACGCATTACCAATACCATCATTATCACTATCATTATTTGGATTAGTATTTTCAGCATCTAACTCATTATTAACCCCATCATTGTCGGTATCAACCAACGAGGACTCCAACGCATCAATTAAACCATCGCCATCACTATTCGAAGCACCTTCCGCATTATCGTCTTTTTCATCACCGTCAGTATCTTTTAATAATGGGTTTGTACCCCTAGTTTGTTCAACGGAATTACTAAGACCATCACCATCACTATCATTTGATGGATCATTATTTGATCCATCATTTTCATCAGATACACCATCTCCATCAGAATCTTGATCTGATGGCTCTAAGGCATCTATGATTCCATCATTATCACTATCAGTAGTACCTTCTACACCATCATTTTTGCCATCGCCATCAGTGTCTGGATTATTCGGGTCCGTACCATTAGCGGCTTCATCATCGTTGCTGACATTATCATCATCAGAATCTTCTAGAACTTTAATAACAACACTTGCTGTATCGGTATCACCTGATTTATCGACTATTTGATAAGTAAAAATATCATTACCAAAAAAACCTGCATTAGGGGTATAACGAACGACAGAGCCAGAAGTAGTAATGGTTCCGTTTGAAGGCGTTGAAAATGTGCTTGCTGTGACTGGGACATCCAAAGCAACATCATTTAATAGAACATCTATTTCAAAGGAATTAATATCAGAATTATTCTCGGTAATATTACCGTAATCATTAACTGCAACAGCAATTCCGACATCAGGTACGCCACCCAAAGTTGTGGAGATAACAGCTTGCTGCTGGCTTGACACTGCAGTCCAAGCAATTGCCGATACAATGTCAGCAGCGCCTTTAACTGCGCCCGCATCTGGGTGAGTGGCATTACTATTAACTAAATCGCTACAGATTAGACCTTCAGGTGCATAAACATAACTACCAGAAGTTAATTGAGCGCGTTTGCTAAAGGTACACGCTCCCCAACCATTAAAAATAGCATTCACAAGTCCTTGCTCTGAATGCTGTGCTCCACTATGACTGATCCCCAAGGCAACAGCATTATCATTATCTATTGTATAGAGCTCAATATCATTATTAGCAGTAGTACCACGAGTGAAGAAGAAATCATCTCTATATCCTAAAACATCTTCATCTAAGTACTGAATAAACTGAAGGTCACCTAACGCGCCGCTATTTGCTGTAAAGGTATAGACATTGCGCATTTGTAAAGCATCATTTGCAATAGAGCTTTCTACTGTCCAAGAAATTGTGTTGCCACTACTTCCCGTAAATGTGCCATTGCTTGAAAGCTTATCATCACCTATAGATACTGGAGTGCTTCCAGATAAACGAGAAGATGAACCTGCAACAATAATATAAGCCTCATAGCCATAGGCAATATCTTCTCCAGGATGAGAAGCACCAGGGTCAGTAATTAATACCGTTTCAGTTTCGCCACCTGAAGTTACGTCAATACTAAAAAAACCACCCTGGGTTTTAGTTTTATCATTATCAATAACGACTGCATAAGAGAATGCTGCAAGTATTGAAGCAGCTCCACCTAAAAGAAGCTTAAAAATGTGTGAATATTTGATCATGTCTGTATTCCCTTCAGAAAATCATATTACAGCCGTGGTAAAACGAGATTTTAGCAGTGTCATTTTGTGTAACATTGATAATTTTACAATCAAGGTGAAAATTTTACAGAATCAGTAAAAATTCAATGAAATTGCAGAAAAAGAGACATATTACGCCAAATTTGGCTAAGGATTATCCAGTTTTATTAAATTGCATGCAACAATTCGTAAAAATAAAAGGAAGTAACTCACAACATTTTACATTCGCGTCATGAATTCGACTTAAAAAGTACATTTTCAAGCCAAAAATAAGAAAGCCATTTACTTAGGTGTCTAAGTAGATGGCTTTCTTAGTAAACTTAAATAAGAAGATATTATTATCGATTAATATTTCTTAACCCATTGTTGTTGGCTAGCACCATGCTTCAACCAGATACCAACATTAGTACTATTATCTATTCCATAAGCGTCAATTGCATAAGCATGATTTACTCGAGGAACAATAGTATTACCGACAAAATCCCAACGCATGTTATTAGAGTTTTGACAGCCCCAAATCACAAGTTTGCCGTCATTTCGGTTTTGGCCACCATTATCGAGGCATTTATTTGAATTCACGCCGCTGCGTAAAAAGCCAGTAGAAGGTTCATATATCCACTTCTGAGCATTAGAACCATTGCATTGATAGCTTTGAACATTGGTGCCATTGAAAGTGCGGCCACCCGCAACATCTAAACATTTTCCACTGCGCTGATTAACTAAGCTAATCCAGCCATTACCAGCACCTTTATCCGCAGGGTAACCACCATGAGTCATGTCTGTCGTTAAATAAACTGGGCTGCGTTGAGCATTCACAGTTTCGATAAGAGACAAACGTAATTGCTCTAATGAAACGGCAGATATACCGGCATTGCCATCAATGATCAAAGTGAAATGGAAGCTGTTAGCATTTTCATTACTATCAACATCATCCCAGACTGTCACTATGTGACCTGCACCAGCCTTTTTATTAGGATCTGCTTGCACCAGTACTTCGTTATGAGCATTTACTGTATTTGAAGTAACCTGAAGATTATTGAAAACGCCTTTCTCAGTAATCACTGTCAGCCCATTAGGGTTCATATGCCTAGGGACATAAACTTCTGTCGGCGCATCACTATTACGCCCCTTCCAAGCTAAGAAAGAAAACTTGGTATTGCGGAAAAATTCTTTATCAATGAAGTTGTTAGCGAGACTCGTTCGGATTGAACGATAAGCCATTACTGAATTATTTTCATCAGGTACCAGACCTTCATAAGCAAAATGCATTACCTCACCTTGAACCGCTCTTGGATATGAACGCTCCACCAGATTCGCTTTCACGTTATAACCTTGTCCGTAATTGTTAATCACAGAAAAATTCTCACCATTCCAAGCATCTTCTGTGGTTTTTAGCTTGCTAGCATTACCATTTTGATATTCATGATGATTATCGTAGTAATAGTCCCACTGCCACTGAGCACCACTGATTAGAGGCGTATAGAAGTCGACAAAACGGTTTTTACCATGCCCACGATCTGAAGATTCCATTCCTTGATAGGTACCGTTCACAACACGCTCAGTATCAGTTTGGCCATAACCATCTAACCACATACCAAACTCAGATAAGAAAGTCGCAAGATTCAAATAACGGGCCTCATCGCGTATCTGATCTAAATTAGGGAAATGGGCACCATTGCGGGCAACCGATAAATCATTCACTCCCATACGGCCTTGGTCATAAAAATGGGGGGTGAATACAAAGCCGTCACCTGGCTGATAATCTAAATAATGCCCCCCTGTTGCTGGCGCTGTGATACCGGCAATTGAACTCCAGAAAACCATTGGCTCTGCGTACACAGGCTTTTCACTAATCCCTTTAGCATCCAGTTCAGCACGTACACGCTCGTAAAAAGGCCAAATTAGCTGGTTATCGAATTCTTTATAACTCATTGCACCAACACCACCATCATATGGCTCGTTCAGTGGCTCAAAGCCTAGTACATGAGCAAACTCGTATTCTGTCATTTGCGCTTTCATGTATTCGGCTACTTTACCTATTTGCCAAACAAATGCAGTTTGAGAATACGTTAAACTTTCACCAACATTCTCCCCACTTGCAGTATTTCGCAGTACAAATTGCTGGCCTTTATTGGTCGTACTGCAATCCCAGAGCGCAAGATTACCCGAGTTATCGATAACACATTTATTAAAGTCTAACGCGCTGTGTAAGCGACCAATTTTATCTACAATAAACTTTTGAGCTTTAGTCCCATTGCAGGTATATATTTGAATATCAGTATTATTGCCTGTTTTTGCACCCGCGACATCTAAGCATTTGGATTCATCTTTCTTAGATTGCAGTGTGCCTGATTTATTGTATTTCCATTGCTGATTAGCCATGCTATTACAGCTATAACCCAATACTGTAGTTGAGTTATTCATGTTACCGCCTTGAATATCTGCGCAGCGATTATTCGCAGGAATATAAAGCTCTACAGTATCTGCGATATCAGTATCCATAATCCATTGGTCATACCAGAATGACTTCATGGCATTACGTACTGCAGAATCTGACAGTTTATGAGCCGACCAGGTTAAATCACACGGCAGGCTACAGTCATCTTTACCAATAACAGGAGGAACAGCCCATTCAGGTGCTCCATTTCCCGTGTCTTTAGAATCAATATTAAAAGTATGACGGCTGAATAAATCCGAATGGTAATCAACTAAAACATAAATGCCATTGTTAATCGCTTGGCGCATATAACTAATGGCATTGTCTAAATAAGTGTAATCAATAACTCCGGGTTGAGGATGTATCCCTTCCCAAGCCACGGTATAACGAACCATGTTGCTGCCTGTTTTTTGACCTAATAAGTCAAAACTGGCCTTAGCATCATCAATATTAGCAAATGGTTGAAATCCATTTTCAGCAAGCTTAACCTCACCAGAAACATTGAAGCCTCGCAGACTGATCTCACGCCCTAGCCCATCTACAAAAACTTTATCTGTTTGATTCCCGTGAGCCTTACTGGAAATTGAGATTTCCTTTGCTTGTGCTGAATTAGCATAATCTAAAGAATGGTGCAGCTCAGCATTGACTGCCACGCTCATTGAAATAACACCTAAAGCACTGACCAAAGTAGTCAGTTTGAACCTGAATCCTGTACTCATGATGACTCCCTTATTATTTTTATCTACACGTGTGAAAACGTGCAAGAATAATAAAGTCGAGATTTATTACCTGTATATACCAGAACGGGACAATGTAGGAGGTTTGAAAGAGTTGCACACCGTTTGTGAGTTTTGCACTACGCAAACTTTTAAATGAGCAATTATAAAGACTATTATGAAGCCGTATTTAACGGATGCTATTACCAAAGTCAGAGGTATCCACTGTCATAGCCGCTCTTTTCACAATCTCCAACTCTAAGACAACAGCTCCAGCGGTTTCTGACTCAAAATTAATAACCCCCAAAGTTTGATACTCTAATTTAAGACTTGGCGCTCCTAATAAGGTATAGCCTGATTTAGTATAGTTATAAATTTTGCTGAATACGGTATAGCTCTTATCTTGATTTCTTTCAGCCAGTAATTCTACTTTATAACCACCTAAACCTTCTTCGGCCAAAGTAGAGGGTTCACCTTCTAAAAGAACAAAAGGTGCAGAACCAAACTCAACCTGTTGATTGATGGCTAAACTCGCATCGACTTGTAAGACCATTTTTTGATCAGCGGCATTTGCATTGAAAGCGAATATACCCAGATACAAGATTGCTATCGTTGAGAGCCTCAACGTTTTTATTATATTATTAATTGTCTTTCTCATATTCTCATTCCTATAATCCGCTCTCGTATGAGCTGGTTATCTTAGAGTTTAGCCATTACGCTTAAAGCTCCAACTTAATCGCCAGCCATCACCTTGCTCATGATAATTCTGACAGACAAATAGCCCAGGAACAGCAACTATCTGCCCCGTATTCTTATCCACTACGAGTGGCCAATAATGACGAGCCCAGCTAGGCACCTTAAAATCTTGCCACCACTTTTTCATCTTGCGCGTTGAACGCCCAACTGGCTTAGCGACATCTCCCGCTTGCCAGAACCTAATACCATAGCATCCGGGGATTAACCCATGATCTAATGTCTCTTTAGCACACATTAGTTGGCCAAACTTAAAGTCAAAGGATTGACCTTGCCAACTCTCTAATAGTGGTGTTTTTTTACTTATCTCACCACAAAGATATAAGCAATTGCTATAGCGATAAAGAGTATGGCCATTCCAGCTAAAGCTTGGCTCAGCGTCATGTCGAGCCTGAATCATATCAACATAGATAGATTGCATTTGTATGGCTGAAGGTAAGATATCAACATACTGCGCAAGCCATGAACGTAAATAGCTTAAAGCCGTTGATTGCTCAATTGATTTTCCAAGATGCCGAATGAGATCTAAATCAAAACGAGGAATTTCATTAAACGCAGGATGAATATCTGTAGACTGAAGGTCAGAAGCGCTATTTAAATGAACTTTTTCGGCAATTAACTGCTGTAATAAAGCCTGTTCATGTTGAATATTATCGAGCGTTCGAGCGAGTGACTGCTTTTTATCTGGATAGCGCTGCCAAATTAGCGGCAACAATTCATTACGCCACCAATTTCTGTCGATCGTTGAATCAGCATTTGATTCATCTTCAACCCAAGTCAACTGATGCTGCTCGGCATATTCTATCAGTTGAGCTTTCTCAATACTTAGCAAAGGGCGCAATATCTGACAGCGATTCTCTCGAGATAAGATTCTCTGCTGAGGAATACCAGACAGCCCCGTTAATCCACTGCCTCGTAATGCTCGCATGAAAAAAGTTTCAATTTGATCATCAAGATGATGGCCCTGTAATAAAACATCACCCTCACGACAATGTTTTTCGAAAATATCATAACGGACTTTTCGAGCCGCTTGTTCAAGGCCATCAGAGTAATCATCAAGTTTCACGCGTTCAATTATGCATTCGATATCGATAGAGAATTCTTGAGATAGCTGAGCGCAAGTTGATTGGGCATGTTGCGCCCAATCATCAGCATGGTTTGATAACCCATGATGAACATGAATTACTTTAATTTTTGAGCTTGCAAGAGACATTACAGAAGTTAATGCATGCAATAAAACAGTAGAGTCGACACCTGAACTGAAAGCAACAACAATATTACCTTCTAATTTTATTGTTGAAGTCAGAATATCCGACTGCAACAACACTTCAATGACCGTTTCTTTTTTCATTTATGATTCAATCTATTAGGAATCATGCTATTACGAATAATCCATCGCTACAGATTCTTCACCAAACGCATATTTCAAGACCAATAGCTGCTCGTCCGTTGGACGAATCCGCCAATAGTCCCCTAACTGAATATCCGCCCGCGCACTATCATTCGAGTATTGTAAAATCACAGGGCAACCATATTCCCCTTGTTGTGCGTTCACTGGCTGTAGCATCTCTTTAAGGTTACCAATAAATTTATTATCCAATTGTTCACGCTTAACACTCACCCGTAAGGATTGTGCATAATTCAAACGTGCCTGGCTAATTTCCATGGCGTTAATCGCATTGGCTTTTAAGCCGCCGGAATAATCATCGTGACGTACATTCGCTTCAATAATAATGACTTTATCTTTGTCGATCACTTCACGAACTTGCTCAAAGACTTCTGAAAATAATGATACTTCAACACGACCCGTTCTATCATCAAGGGTGATGAAGCACATATTTTCACCGCGCTTATTTTTCATTACACGCAGGTTCACAATTAGCCCAGCGAGTTTTTGTACTTTCTTATCATCACGTAAATTCGACAATTTAGTCGGCGCAAGCTGGCGCACTTCATCTTCGTATTCATCAAATGGGTGACCAGTAACGAATAACCCCAGGGTATCTTTTTCTCCCTGCAAACGTTCTTTTAACGTCCAGCCGCGCAAATGGCGATGCTTCTCGTAGACATCATGATGATCAGATTCTGCCGCTTCGGCTTCTACATCGCCGAATAAATCAAATACTCCAGAGGCTTCGTTGGCCGCACTTTGGTTGGCGGCTTTTACTGCATCTTCAATACTGGCCATCATGACCGCACGGTCTTGACCAAAGCAGTCAAAGCCACCTGATCTGACTAATGCTTCTAAAACTCGCTTATTAATTTTTTTCGAATCACAGCGCTCACAAAAATCGAAGAGATCTTTAAAGTCGCCTCCTGCTTCTCGAGCTTCAACAATAGCTTCTACCGGTCCTTCCCCGGCCCCTTTAACTGCGCCTAAACCATATACCACAGCACCATCATCATTTACGATAAAACCGAATTCAGATTGATTAACATTAGGTAAAACTAGATCTAGACCCATCTCTCGGCATTCTTCAACAAAGCCTACGACTTTGTCGGTATTTTGCATATCCGAGGTCAATACCGCCGCCATAAACGGTGCTGGGTAATGTCGCTTCAACCATAGTGTTTGATAGGAAACTACCGCATAAGCTGCGGAGTGAGATTTGTTAAAACCATAACCGGCGAATTTTTCTACAAGGTCGAAAATTTTCATTGCCAGATCAGGGTCAACCCCGACCGAGATAGCCCCTTCACGGAAAGTGCCACGCTGCTTTTCCATCTCTTCTGGTTTTTTCTTACCCATAGCACGACGTAACATATCCGCGCCACCTAGGGTATAACCCGCCAAGACCTGGGCAATCTGCATTACCTGTTCTTGGTAAACGATTACCCCATAAGTCGGCTCAAGAATGCCTTTCAAACTTTCATGCTGGAAATCTGGGTGTGGATAAGCCACTTCCGCACGACCGTGCTTACGGTTAATAAAGTCATCTACCATGCCTGACTCAAGTGGTCCTGGTCGGAACAGGGCCACCAAGGCGATCATATCTTCTAGGTTATCGGGCTGGAGGCGGCGTACTAGGTCCTTCATACCACGGGATTCCAATTGGAATACCGCGGTGGTTTGCGCCGTTTTTAAGTATTCAATCGACTCTTTATCATCGAGGTCGATGTCTTCGATGCGAATATGGGGTTCGCCCGTTTTATCTTTAAAACGGTTAATGGTTTTAACTGCCCAATCGATAATCGTTAGGGTTCGAAGACCCAAGAAATCGAATTTAACTAGACCCGCTTCTTCTACATCGCTCTTATCAAATTGAGTAACGAGACCGGTATAATCTTCATCACAGGCTGTAGGAGAAAAATCAGTTAGCTTTGTTGGTGCGATTACAACACCACCCGCGTGCTTACCGGTTTGACGGGCAATACCTTCAAGACGGCGCGCCATCTCCCAAATTTCTTGCGCTTCTTCATCCTCATCAATGAACTCTTTCAGCATGGGCTCCATATCGAGGGCCTTGGCTAAGCTCATACCTGGATCGGGTGGAATCAATTTAGAGATTTTATCCGCCAGACCAAACGACTTGCTCTGAGCTCGCGCTACATCTCGCACTACCGCTTTCGCTGCCATCGTACCGAAAGTAACAATTTGCGAAACCGCTTCACGACCATAATGATCGGCAACATAGTTGATCACTTCTCCGCGGCGATCCATACAGAAATCGATATCGAAATCCGGCATGGAAACACGTTCTGGGTTCAAGAATCGCTCGAACAGTAAATCGTATAAAATAGGATCAATATCGGTAATCTTTTGAGCATAGGCTACCAACGAGCCCGCACCAGAACCACGCCCAGGGCCTACTGGAATATCGTTATCTTTTGACCACTGAATAAAGTCCATTACGATCAAGAAATAACCCGGAAATCCCATATCTAGAATGATATCGAGTTCAAATTTTAAACGATCGTAATATTCTTTTTTGCGTTCTTCGTAATCAGGTTGCTCTGGTTTGAGAATGACCTCTAAGCGTTCATCAAGGCCTTCATAAGAGATTTTACGGAAAAATTCGGCTTCGGTTAGGCCATCAGGAATTGGGAAATCGGGTAGGTAATAGGTGCCTAGCTCTACTTCAACACTACAACGCTTAGAAATCTCCAAGGTATTTTCAATCGCGGAGGGAATATCACTAAACAGTTCAATCATTTCTTCAGGACTGCGAAAATACTGCTGGTCGCTATAGCGCTTGATTCGGCGTTTATCCGCTAAGGCATAGCTTTCACCGATACAGACGCGGGTTTCGTGGGCTTCAAAATCATCTTGGTGGACAAAACGAATATCGTTGGTCGCTACCACAGGAACCGTTAGTTTTTGCGCTAATAATAGTGAAGCATTCAGAACTAACTCCTCGTTCTCACGCCCCGTACGCTGCAGTTCTAGATAAAAACGATCACCAAAATGCTGGTAATATTCAGCTAATATGGCTTCGGCGGTATCAAGATTGCCCTTGATGATCTGCTGTCCAATATCACCATCACGGAAGCCTGATAAAACGATTAGACCTGCGGCTTTTTCGAACAGCCATTCTTTGCGAACAATCGCTTTATCATCAAATTGGTTATGGCTGAACGCCTGGGAAATGAGTTCGGTAACATGGCGATAACCGTCTTGATTCTGCGCGAGCAAGGTCAGGCGATACGGAGCTTCTTTTTCATCTTCGTTTTCTAGCCAGATATCAGTACCGATAATTGGTTTGATACCTGCCCCTAACGCCGCCTTATAAAATTTAACCAAGGCATACATATTACTTTGGTCAGTTAGCCCGATGGCAGGCATGTGATGGCCTGCAGCGGTTTTAATCAGGTCTTTAATCCTGACGATACCATCAATCATGGAGAATTCTGAATGCACCCGTAAATGGACAAAATTAGCGGGAGCAGGCAGCTTTTCAACAACTTCTGGTATATCAACAGGATGGGTCATGGATCAAAATCGGCTATGCAATAATAAGACTCATGATTGTACCCTACCCTGAAAAAGTTAGGCATTTTTTTAATGCATTCCTCTATAGTTTAAAGCGTCCAACCTGAACCTTTAAATGTTGCGATAGCTTATCCAGTTCAATCGCAATTGAGCTACTATTCTGAGACTGCTCGCCCACTTCTTTCGCTGAGTCATCAATATTAACAATGTTACTGCTGATGTTATCTGCAACCTGGCTCTGTTCTTCCGCTGCCGTTGCGATTTGCTGACTCATTTCATTAATCACTTCTACCTGCTGAATAATGGTTGATAGTGCTTCATTAGCCTCATTTACCTTACTGACACTTTGCTGTGCTTGCTCTTGCCCTGTTGCCATAACAGTAACTACTTTCGCAGTCCCCTGCTGTAGCTTCTCGATCATCGTTTGAATTTCACCGGTTGACTCTTGAGTCCGCTGAGCGAGCATACGAACTTCATCAGCAACAACCGCAAAGCCACGCCCTTGCTCCCCAGCTCTCGCCGCTTCAATCGCAGCATTGAGTGCTAATAAATTGGTCTGCTCAGCAATACCTTGAATAGTCGTTAAGATTTGACCAATATTTTGACTGTCTGCCTCGAGCCCTTGAATAACGGAACTGGCTTCCTCGACCTCTGCAGTCAGTTTATAGATAGCATCCCCTGTTTCAGAAACGGTTTTTTGCCCGATATCCACGCCATTCCTTGCAGCTTCAGTCGCTTCCGCGGTTTGCATGGCATTACTTGAAACTTCAAGCGCAGAGGCACTCATTTCATTAACCGCTGTTGCAACCAGTGATAACTGCTCTTGTTGAGAAATCATACCCGAGGTACTTTTCTCAGCTGAACGAGCACTTTTCTCAGCATTCTCGGCAATGGAGCTGCTATTCTCTCGAATATCTGTTATTAGCCCGTGAAGCCTTTGTAAAAACTGATTTAAGCTAGACGCTATCTGCCCTAACTCATCCTTTGAAGACTCATCTAAACGCGTCGTCAAATCTCCTTCGCCTTGGGCTAAGTCTTTTAAGACGAGCACCGTGGCAAGCAATGGCTTCAGTACCTGATTCATTAACCAAAGCATGATAAATATTGCGATTCCAGTACACAATATGCCAGATAGAATACTGGAAAAGGCAAGCTCCTCGCCATTTTTTTCAATCAATTGACTAAGCTCTGTTACAGCATCAATTACGACTGATTCAGGTAAACTAATTAAAACCATCCATCCAGTTCCCTGCCCCGCGGCAATGACCGGAATAATTGCATGCAACTGTCCATTAACGACTTCAATTTTTGCTTGGGAAGATTGTTCATTCAACAGCTGATCCCAATAACGATCATCATCGGCATCCAACTTTTTACCTAGCATATCCGCATTATTACTGTACCCAGCAACAATTCCGCGCTGACTGACAATCGCCATTTTTCCAATGCCGGAATAAACATTATTATTATTCTCATCAACCAACTGCTGAATAAATTTCAGACTCATATCAACACCAGCAATTCCCAGAAACTGTCCGTTATTCATAATGGGGCTAACAAAACTAGATAATAATACTTGCTCTCCCCCAACTGGATATAAATAAGGATCGGTTAAACAACTAGCTTTGGTTTCCTTGGGACATAAGTAATACTCTCCAGCCCGCACACCATTAGCATCTCGGCTTTGATCTTCAAAACCAATTAAGGCCTCTTGTGCTAACTGATTATTGGTTTGATATACATAGGGGACAAAGCGACCTAATTTATCACTTGCCGTCACCAAGTCATCAAGAAATTCTTCATCTCTGCCATCGAATGCATTCTTTTCAAAAGCAACATAAGTTCCAATTAATTCATCGTGTTCACGCAGTTGATCCTGTAAAATAGTTAATACGGTCTTTCGACTATCAATATCATTAGCGTGTGATTTTTTATATGAAAGAGTACTGCCACTTAGTGAATTGGCGATTTTACCCGCCGCTAAGAAGCGCGACCCCAACTCAGAGGCTTGGTATTTTCCCAGTGTTAGAATTTGATCAAGCACAACCTTTTCTAGCATGATTGAGGCTTGATTACTGACCTCCTTTTGAGTATCCGCATTCTTGTTCAAGATGAGTAGTATCATAACGAGTGATACCGCAATAATACTGATGCTTGAAAGACCTATAATTTTAAATCTAATAGAGTTCATTTAGGTACCTGAAAAGTATTTTTAGCCGCAATTACCTACAGTGTAGCCCAATAATTTATTCGTATTTTTCAATTTTCCTCAATTTAATTAGAAGGGGATTAATTAGACAGATATTAAGAATAGAGACTAGAATTTTAACAATTAAGAACAATATTAAGGGCAACCAAAAGTGACTCCCCTCTCTCTGGTTAAAACACTGTTATTACTTGCTTTATCGCTAATAAGTATAACAAGCCAAGCAGAACTAACTTTGCGGATATTAACCTGGCAGGGCTATACTCCTACGAGTATGCTTGAGCAATTTAAAGCTTATATAAAAAAGAAGCACAACGAAGAGTTAGTATTTGATATTAACTATGTTTCTCACGCGGATGAATTTTTTGAGTTTATTAGAAGTGAAAGTGTTGATATTATCGCTCCAAGCCATAATATCATTCATGACGATCGCTACCAGTTAATATCAAATAAACTACTATTGCCCATCAATCTGAAAAACATTCCGAATTATAAAGATATAATTCCATCTCTTCAGTTTGCCCCCTATACGACAATAAACAATGAAATCTATTCAGTACCCATGCTACATGGACCCTATGGTCTAATATATGATGCAGAGGCAGTATCAAAAGCGCCGTCTTCTTGGCAAGTCCTTTGGGATGCTGAATACAAAAATCGCTATACAATTAGCTATGACTACTTTGAAGCTAATGTATATATCACAGCTCTTGCACTGGGAGTTCCCAAAGATAAACTAACTGATATCATTACACTGCAAGCCTACGGAGTTCCCTCTGCATTAATCGAGTTAGTAGAAAACTCACAAAATATGTGGCGCGGTGTGGATAGCCCAGAAGACCTCAAAGGCAATGTCATAGCCACTTCGTGGGGATTCTCACTACCTCAGCTCAAAGCCATGAAAATGAAATGGAAAATGGCAGATATAGCAGAAGGTGTTACCGGCTGGGTGGATGGCTACGCTTTGACAAGCTCCCTTAAAGGACAACCTAAACTAAAATTAATCGCAGAAGAATGGATTAACTTCTGTATTAGTAAGGAGGTTCAGTTAGAAGTAGTTGTTAAACTTCTAGGCAGCTCTCCTGTAAATATATCAATCGCTGAGCAATTAACTGCAGAGCAATTAGAACAATCACACTTTAATGACTTAAATTATTTCAAAGAGCAGCGCATTCTCTGGCCTTTATTGACCAAAAGACAAAGAAATTACCTTAAAACCATATGGGACAATGCTCTTCAATTTTCCGGTAAAGTTAAATAAGCACTTTATACCCATATTTACAAAGCTCACCTAGACTCTAGTTATACCTAGAGTTTTGGAGTTCACCTTGCAGCCAAGAGTTAAAATACTATTCGCATACCTTCTTATTCTCAGCCTTGGCTTAGCAATATCGGTAACTATCTTCATCACAGGCCGGCAGGTCACTGATGTCACAACAACCTTAATCGAAGAAAAATTACCCCGCTTACAAGTTATCAATGAGCTATACCTTGCCATCATTGAGCGAGAACGCTTGTTATATGAATATTATGCAACCACCGATAGTGAAACCTTACTTCCTCAGCTGGACCAAATTGACCAAAGGTTCAGTGCCTACTTTCGTCAGATCGAAATTGCATTTCCAGACTCTGAAGCAATCGAAAGCATTCGATACGGCGATAGAATGGTTCGCCGCTTAACTCAGCAATTAGATAATAATTTCCAACAAGCTCAAGTTGATTGGGATCTAGCGCGCGAGCAGCTGGCTGAACTCAGTGATACCGGCCGTAAAATATTACCTTCATTAGAGACTCTCGTTGCTCAGGTGAATCAAGAAGCTTTTCAAAGTGGCGAAGCAACTCGAAATAGCACAGAACTAAGCACTCGCTTAGTCATCAGCTTTAGTATTTTCGTCATCATCATCGCGGCATTTGTCGGTTATTACGTCAACCGCTATATTACCGAGACCATTAGTCGTCGACGCTTAGCCATGTTTGCTGAACGCAGCCCGAATCCTATCCTCAGTTTTAATTGGCAAGGTCAACTCACTTATAGCAACCCCGCATGCTTGCAGCTGATGACTCAACAAGGTAATCACTCACAAAGAATTGAGAGTCTACTACCTCTAACATTTCAAGACCGCTTATTAAAACTGCAAAAGTCCAATCAAGACTATGCGCAATGGATTAACGAAGTGGGTAATTATACCCTAGAGTTTTCATTATCCTTATTACGTGATCTCGATACTTGCCACCTCTACATCGAAGATATTAGCGCTCGAACTCAAGCTCAAGCCCAGCTTAAGTATGAGGCCTATCACGATATTCTAACGGAGCTTCCCAACCGCCGTTATTTTAATGAGAACCTGAATAAACTCGTTGCCAATAATAGCCAGCAACAAGCCTTTGCCCTGATATTAATTCATATTGATCGCTTTGATCTCGTCACCTCCAGTGAGGGGTTTAAAACGGGCGACCGTTTAATGCAGCTAGTCGCCCAGCACTTGCAGCAATTCTGTCGTGGTTATTGCAGTCTAGATTTAGGCAATAAACTCTATCGCTTAGATTCCAATAAATTTTCTTTATTACTCGATCAATTGCCTGAGCACGATTTCGCCGAAAATCTAGCGCAGGAATTAAGTCAAAGCTTGGGGCATTCCATTTGTGTTGAGGGTAAAGAGTTTCATCTGACCCTGAGCATCGGCATCAGCCATTACCCTAACCAGGGCATTGAAGGCGAAACCTTATTAACCAATGCTGACGCGGCATTAACTCGAATTAAATCTGACGGTGGCGATGGCATTCTGTGTTATAGCCAAGATATCCATGCCAAGGAACAAGCCTGGATCGCTATTGAAAGAGACTTGCGCACCGCTATAGAGAAACAGCAACTGCAACTATTTTACCAACCTAAGATACAGGCATACCAACACAAGATTAGCGGTGTAGAAGCGCTAATTCGTTGGCAAAAAGACGATGGTAAGATGATATCGCCATTTGAATTTATTCCTGTAGCTGAGCAAACGGGGTTAATTATTACCATTGGCGACTGGGTTATCGCTCAAGCGTTTAATCAATTAAAACAGTGGCAACAATTATTCTTAACAAAGGAAGTTGAATTAAGCTTTGATTTTTCAATTGCCGTTAACTTGTCCGCTAAGCAGTTTCAACACCCTGGCTTTATAAAGAATATTAAACTGCGTTTATCTGAAGCAGAGATAGATCCCCAGTTTATTGAGCTAGAGATAACCGAAAGCCTATTAATTGGCGACATTGAAAATAGCATTCGTATCATGCATCAATTAAAGGAAATTGGCTTTAAATTATCCATTGATGACTTTGGTACAGGTTACTCTTCATTGAGCTATTTAAAACAATTCCCTATCGATAAACTTAAAATAGATCGCGCCTTTGTAATGGACATTGAATCCAATAACGACGATAAAGTATTGGCTAAATCCATCGTAGATCTGGCTCATAATTTGAATTTATCTTTAGTCGCCGAAGGGGTTGAAAACAAACAACAACTTGAGATTATAGAAGCGCTAGGCGCTGAAGAAATACAAGGTTTCTATTTCAGCAAGCCTAAACCTGCTGCTGAAATAGAAAGTGAATATTTTACCAAGGCGGACTGATACTAGCCTTTATTATTTTTGAAAGAGCTGATCTTCCAAAGACTGTCCATGAGTAATCTGACGATAGCTGAGCTTCTGATCGGCCAGTAATTTCAGTAGCTCCTGATCAAGTATCGCATTTTGACGCGAATCATATCGAATAATTAACTCATCCTGCTGTTTTACATCGACCTGCATAACAGCTTTTAACCGACTGATCTTGCTTTTAATCCCCGTATCAGCCTCTTTTAAGCGTAAGGTTATATACGCCAAAGATTGCTGTTCAGCCTGCTGACCAATAATTTTCTGTGCTTTTAACTCCCCTTGATCTAAATGCAAAACTTGGCCACACATTCTTTCTAACTCTGCCAAGTTATGTGAGCTGATTAAGAAGGTTGTCTCACCAGCCAACGCTGTTACTTGCTGTCGAATATTACGCGCATTTTCAGGATCTAATCCCGCCGTCGGCTCATCCAATAAAACCAGTTCAGGCTCTCCCATCAACGCTTGAGCTATGGCGACACGCTTTTTCATACCATGACTCAACGCGGTTATTTTTTCGTTTGCAACATCCGTTAGCTGCATCAACTCCAATACTCTAGCCGCTTCTAATAAACTGGCATTGCGACGATAGCCTTGTAGCCGCGCTAAAAAACTTAATTGCTGCATGATAGTAAGATTAGGGTCAAACAACGCGTCTTGGGGTAAAGCTCCGATACGACCAATTAATTCAGGGCTTCCGACGCTATGCCCCAAGATCTTGGCTTCCCCCGATGTGGCGGGTAAATAACCTGATAAAATGCCAAACAAAGTGCTTTTACCTGCACCATTGGGTCCAACTAAGGCAATCGGTTGCCCTGATTGAACTTCAAAACTGACATTTTCCAATGCCTTCTTCATTCCGAACGATTTATTCAAATTTAGGCATTCAATTAGAGCACTCATATCGCCTGCCTCTTAAACAATCCATAGCCTAATAACAAGAACCCCACCGTCTGCATCATCGGACTCCATAGCGAAAGCAAAGCAATACTAGGAGTTGATTGAGCCATCTGTGCGACTTGAGAGCCAGGTATCCAATAATTAAAAACTGAAAGTACTGGTAAGTACGATGCTAGGTAATTCACTAAAAACCCACCCAGTGATAAAGCAATTATCGCGACTAAAGACGCCATTCGAACCGACGTCATTAATACCGATAGCAAGCTCATCAAAGCAATGAAGGGGCAAATAACTAAGACCAGATTTAACAACAATAACGGCATGATTTTTATACCATCCAGCCAAGTTTCAGGGTTATTTATTAATAACAGCAGATAAGTAATAAGCACTGTAGTCGCCAGTAAAATGGACTGAATTAATAGATGCCCCATAAAGCGACCAAAGAAGATTTGCCCTCGGCTACAGCGTAACGTTAGAAAGCGAAGCCCCCCGCGATTACGTTCAGAAATCATTTGGTCTGCGGCCATTAAAATACTGGAAGCCGGAAATAAATACAGCGCAACCACCCAATAAATAGCAAATTCAGCCAATTGCCAATTCTTCAAAGGCTCCAGTCCAACCACACTCAATAGACTGATCATTAAAGAAGCGTTATCAGGGCTGTGCATAGCCTCAGCAGAAAATTGAATAGGATAAAATAATAACAGCGTCCAAATTGCGATGAAAACAATGCTTACAAACAATCCGCGTTTACTGGCAAATGAGGTCTGCAGTTCTTGCTCGGCAATGAGCCAAGCTTGTCGCTGAAATGAGTTAATAGAAGCAGCTTCTAGGTTATTCGACTTATGCATAGTATCTATATCAAGGATCAAAAGCTTACTCTATCCTGAGGTCAGTCTCTTGTATACTGCTCTTTATTCTCATACCGCAATAAAAAAGGAGCTAAGAATTCTCTTACTTCAGGGCTGTGTTGATTGGCAGAACTAAACTTATAAATTGTGGTTTCTTTTTTGGCCGCTTTGTTTTGATAATTCTGTAACTCTATCATAGCAACCTTCGGCTGATGGCTCTTAGATTCAGCAATATTCGTTTGCTCAATGGGATAAAGGTGATATTGAGCGGCAATAGAATAGAATTCGGATAACGCCATTAACGGTAATAATAAAAAGGCACGACCATTTTTTGTGATTAAACGTTCGATACTTTGGCAAAGGTCAGGATAAGTAAGGCTGTCGGTATGCCGTGCGGTATGACGCAATATTTGTTCTGATTGGGTTTTAGTATGCTGATCAAAAAACGGCGGATTACAGATAATCAAATCATAACGTGGCGATTCAGCTTGTGTAGAAAAACTTTGGATATCTTGCTCAATGATAAAGAGGTGTTCATGCCAAGGGCTAGCAGAAAAATTATCCTGAGCTTCAACGGCCGCCGCATGGGTTAATTCGATAGCAGTAATTTGCTCTACAGAGGCTGACTTGTTATCGGCCGATTTTTGCCCCTGCATTAAAGATAAGATTCCGGTCCCCGTGCCAATATCCAATATCCGTTTTGCGTCAGCAATTGGAATCATGGCACCAAATAACAAACTGTCAGAGCAAATTTTCATTCCAGATTGAGTTTGTTCGATGGAGAATTGCTGTAAACGAAAAGTAGACATAGCTTGATTAGGCTTAAATACGTGATGAAATTAAAACAATTCTATCTCAAATTCTTCAGTATTCTCCATTATTTCACTCATACGAGCATTCTTTTCCATCAACACCAGATCAGACAGCTCAGCTAATTGCTGATCATCCAAAGCTGCGATATTTAGCCCCGAGAATATACGCTTACGCACTAAATGTGTTTGGTAGCAAATCTCATGAGCTGGGCCCAACCCAGGGACTGTAATAGGGCTAGCGCCTAAAACGGCTTTCTTACAGTAATTACAACGCATACTCCCTCCCAAATCTATTCTTTGGCGCATTATATCTACTTTGAATGAGCGTTCAATGTGAATACAGTTATTATACCTGACTAAGATACTCAGATATAAATAGACTGTATAAGCCTATGTTTTCATTAGGGTTTTAAAATATAGGCTAGTCACTCTTTTTGTTACATTGCGTATTTCAATGCATGAAATATCCAATGTTGCTCCAAGGTGCCACTAAATAACTGAGACCAAGGGCCGATGGCATATAAAGCCACATCTTCTCCACCATGAGTCTCATAATCCATCGGTACTAAGGCGACTTGCTTATAATTTGGAGCATATACATCAAGGACCTTATCACCTCGCTCATCCTCTTCATTCTCCTTAGAGTTTGAGGTAATAGCCCCCGGGCCATCTCGATAAGATAATGAAGTATAAGGTTGCCAGTTTTGGTCCAAGCTAGGTGAACTCTCTGGATAACCTTCACTATCATTCCCTTTTACCTCCCCTAAAATCGGATTGCCACGGGTAGGATATCCACCCAGGGTTAATGTGTGGCTATGATCAGCGGTAACGACGATCAGTGTTTCTTCCAGATCGACTTGAGTTAATAGCCATGCGACGGTCTCATGTAATTCTTGAGTCTCGGTTAATGCTTTATAAGCCATGCCGGCATGATGACCATGGTCAATGCGCCCCGCTTCAATGACTAAAGCAAATCCTTCTGGGTTCTTTTTCAATCTCTGTAACGCAACCTCAGTCATCTGTTGTAATGAAGGTTGTTCTGGTGGCCGTTGGTACGCATAGTCCATGTGAGAGAAGGAAAATAATCCAAGCCAGGGTTTATTAATCTGAGCTTCATCTTCGATCATAGCTTGCTGTCCAAGAGACAATAAAGCCGAAGATGAATCAACGTAGTGACCTTTCTTTTGCCACTGTTTAATTAAATTTTTCTCATCTAGTCGCTTTCCTCCCAGTGCCTTAGGTAGAAAATGCCGACGGCCTCCACCGAATAAAATATCCAGTGAGCTCGTTTTTGAATTTACAAATTGACTCGCGATATCTTCACAACCTTGGTCTTTAGCTTGTTGCGACATCGCATTATCGCTTTCCCAATTTCGATCACTACTATGAGCATAGGTTGTAGCCGGAGTCGCATGGGTTACTCGAGCCGTCGTCACCATCGCTGTGCTTTTACCCTTAGCTTTTGCATAATCGATCAAGGTAGGCAGAGCATGTTGTGGGTTACATTGCCCACGAACAGTAGATTCTGGCAGGCTAATAACTCCCTCATTGGTTTTCACTCCCGTCATTAATGCTGACATCGTGCCCGCAGAATCGGGAGTTTGTAAATCAACGTTATAGGTTTTCACCAACGCGCTATGAGGAAACTGTTCAAAACTCAAGGCAAACTCTTCCCCTAACAACCCTTGCTGCTGGCCCACAAAGATTCTCGCAGCGGTTAATGTACTAACTCCCATTCCATCACCAACAACAAAAATAATATTCTTGGCTTTAGCAGATGATTGAATATCTTGATTCAATTTTTTCTGCTGTTGTATTAATAAACGTTCTCTATTTACAACGGCATCATGCCCTTGCTGAAACCACTGCTTAGAGGTTTTTGAATCCTGAACGGGAAGATCAGCGGCACAAGCGATTAATAAAACGATTAGGCTGGATAGCAGTGATAACTTAATAAATTTTCTCATCTTATTTTCTCCCTTCTAGTGCCTGTAAAATGGTGTGGAAAATTTCATTTTGCTCCATTAAACCCGAGAATAAATAAGCCCTAGGGCCCTTGGCGTGTAATGCAACATCATCACTGCCATGAGTTTCCGATCGTAAAGGTATCGCAACGCCTTGATGAAAATCGACATGTTCATTATCACTCGCAGTATCATGGAAAAACTGACGGCCATAGGCTTTACCATTGGCGTAACCTAAAGTCGTATAAGGTAAGCCGTCATTAGCCAATACCACTTCATCTTGCTGATTTTTTGCCGTCGCAAGAATAGGGTTCCCCCGCTTAGGGTATCCGGCCATGACGAAGCTATGGCTATGATCCGCGGTGACAATGATTAAAGTATCCTCATCATCCGTCAGCTCATCTAAGCGTGCGACCGTTTCAGCTAACATTGAGGTTTCCGCTAATGCCCGCGCGGCATTACCTTTATGGTGAGCCTGATCAATTCGAGCCCCCTCTACGACGAATAAATAAGGAGTTTGTTTATTTTGTAGGTATTTTAGCGCCTGCTCAGCCATTGATTTTAATGACGGTTGTTTATTTTCCGATCTTTTTTTACGATCCAATTCAAACGCCATATGGCCAGATGAAAAAACGCCCAAAATTGGAGCTGATTGCCTATTCGAATTTGAATTGAGTTGTAATAGTTGCTGCTGATTTTGAATTAATTGCTGCTGGCCAAATTGCTGTTGAAAGCTTTCAAAATAACCTTCTAATTTCGAAGCTCCACCACCCAAGGCAATATCTAAGCCTGCAGGATAGGCTTTTTCTACTAACTGCTTAGCAATAGAATCACAGCCATACCAATAAGCATTAGGATGACGCAGAAGATCCCCTTCCCATCCACGGTCAGGGCTGTGGGCATAAGTTGCCGCTGGGGTCGCATGAGTTAATCGAGCCGTGGTGACGACACCAGTCGAAAATCCTTTATCATGCCCCCATTCAAACAAGGTTTGCTGATGATATTTCTCACTGTTTTTACAATCGGTTCTATCTTGCTCAGGCCCGATACTGATTAACCCGGCTCGAGTTTTCACGCCTGTCATCATCGCACTCATCGTGCCCGCAGAGTCAGGAGACTGTTGATTGGTATTATAGGTTTTGATTAATGCGCTATGAGGATATTGCTCGAAGTGTAAAAAATGCTCCTCACCTAATAACCCCGCCTGCTGCCCTTGCCAAATACGTGAAGCTGTTAACGTGGTAATACTCATACCATCACCGACAACGAGAATGACATTTTTAGCTTTCAACGATTGTTTATAATCTGCTTCGCTTTGTAAAACAGTTAATTTATTTTTAAGCCAAGCATCGCCTTGCTGAAACCAGCCATCTTCAAGCACAGAAGCATGAGCATTTGAGAACGCTATCAGTGAAGAAATTACTAATATTGAAATAGTGTAGGGAATTTGAATAAAAGGAATTCTGATAGTTCTAAGATAAAAAGACCGCATGAGTAAACCCATAAAAAATTATGCGGCTATTATGACGGTTATTGAATATTTTTTAAAACGAAAAAAGGGCCATCAAAATATTTTGAGGCCCGAGCAAGGTACTCAGCACAGAAACTGGTTTAGGTTTGAGAAGGCTTTGAATCAGGGGCGCCTGTCCCTTTCCTAGCAATGTCGCGTTTAATCATTGCGTAAAATCCGCCAAAGAAAGCGCAAGTTAGGAATACAATTAATAATCCAGCAAATACAACTTCATCCATATACATAACTCGCACCTCTTTTTATTGGCCAGCAATAACGTTTAGAATTTATTGTTACTGCTTATTGACTTGATAAAGTTAGATTAGCAATTAGAGGTAAAAGGTTTTTGACATGGATCAATTTTCGTCAGTGATCCTGATAAGCAGCATAAAAAGTTTGATCTAAATCAACCTGCAAAGAAAACCTGAGGCTATTAAGATGACAAAATTCGTTGCACGAGCTTGTCAATTAGCTGATCTTTAATTTTTTCACGTATCTCAGCTCGGAGGCGAGACATTAAAGCCTGATCAATTCTCATTAAGATACAGACATCCTGAGCGCGAACATTAGAAGTTCTAGGTATTTCGGTAAGAAAGGTAATTTCACCAAATACTTGGCCTGGAGATAATTCTAAAATGGACTTTTGACCCTGTTCATCTAAGATTTCGACAATACCTGACAATAGAATATAAAAAGCTCTTTCCATAGAACCTTTTGTCACTATAACTTCTTTTGGTCTCGCGATAACGAAGCTATCTTGCTCATTCGCTAAGCGCTCTCTTTCATCTGGCATAAAATCCCTAAAAAAAGGAATCTTCTGCAGAATCATTTGAATATGCGCATGACTCAATCCTGCTGTTTTTTTCATACTTTATCCTGACTTACTTACAAAACTCACCTCTTCTTTGAAGCTCCTATTAGTAAGGATAGTTTTTTCAGCCATAATTAGTGCAGTATTTTTTAAAAAACTTGAAGTAATGCTCGGTTGACTAACAGTAATCGGCGTACATTACTAATAGATATTTTGCTTGTAACGCTTTGATAGCCACGTATCGATAACAACACACTGATAGGATGAATATTGTGAAAGGACGTTTGTTGAGCATACTCATAACCTCTGGCCTGCTGAGTATTAACGGCTATGCAGCAGAAGATAGTAATTCCAGTGAAGCTAGTAGTATCGATAAGAGTCCACCGAGCGAAGGGATTGTAGAAGAGGTTAGTGAACCTTCAATCGAAGCCGCTGCTGAACCTGTTGTTGCTGAACCTGTTGTTGCTGAACCTGTTGTTGCTGAACCTGTTGTTGCTGAACCTGTTGTTG
>CAJVZR010000012.1 GCA_913019965.1 uncultured Oleispira sp. | reverse complement strand
TAATTCTGGTAAGATAGAATCAATCGGTAAACTATTCATTAATTTTGTGGCCTTACATTAAAACAGGTGAGGTTTGGACTCGAAGGGGTATTGTATGTCAGATTCATCAGAAATTTTAGATTTTGCGCAAGCCGCTGAGCGCCGCAAGCATGAAAAGCGTGAAGAGAAGGTCTCTGATATACGAGATCAGTTTGATCGTGCGTTTAATCCCAGCTCTAAGCCGACTCCGGTGAAGGATTTTTTACGCAAGAAAAAAGCTAAGAAAAAGCGTTAAAGCTTGAGATTTTAAGAGCGAGAGCATTTAGGGTATTTGTTTTTTAACCGCAATGGGCTTGCTTTCAGCATGGAGTTTATCTCTGTAAGTTCAGCGATAAACTCCATGCCGCACTGGAAAATATGTAAAATTACAGCGCTTAAATGAAATGAAGGAGCTTAAGCTTTGCGCTGCAAAAACACACCACACTCAATGTGATGGGTATAAGGAAACTGGTCAAAAAGCGCAAAACGCTTTATTTCATGAGTTTTAGTAAACTCTTGCAGGTTATTGTGTAAGGTTTCTGGATTACATGAAATATAAATGATGTTGTCATAACCTTGAGTTTGTTTCACTGACTCATTATCAAGCCCCGAACGAGGCGGATCAACCAAGGTAGTGGTGAAGTTATAAGCGTCCAGATCGATACCTTCTAGACGACGGAATGCTCGCACACCTTGTAAGGCTTGTACGAACTCTTCGCTCGATAAGCGGGCGATAATGAGGTTATCTATGCCATTTTCTTCAATATTATCTTGTGCGGCATAAACCGAAGTTTTAGAGATTTCTGTCGCCATAACCTTGTTGTAATGCTCTGCCAAGGCGATCGAGAAGTTGCCATTACCGCAATACAGCTCAACCAAATCTCCCGTTAATGGCTTTGATAGTTCTTGTGCCCAGGCCAACATTTTCTGATTCATGCCACCGTTAGGTTGAGTAAATCCACCCTCGATTTGCTTGTAATGGTATTGCTTGCCATCAATGGTTAACGTTTCTATGACGTAGTCGCGCTCTAATACCAGTTTCTGCTTACGTGAACGGCCGATAATGGGGAAGCCGATTTTCGCTTGTAAGGCTTCTGCAGCCGCTTTCCATTCTTCATCTAACGGCTTGTGGTAAATCATAGTAATCAGTGCATCGCCACTTAACGTAGTTAAGAACTCCATCTGAAACATGCGCTGCATTAAAATGTCATTTTCAGGCAAGTGAATCGCTTCACGCATTTCTACCATTAAACGATTAATCAGTTTGCTGGCAATAGGGAAGTCGGTCACTTCATACGGTGTTCTTTTATTACCCTGCTCAAACATGGCGTAGAAACAGCGTCCGTCCTGATGCCAGATGCGGAACTCAGCACGTAGGCGAAAGTGCTCTGGCTCGCTAGCAAAGACTTCTAGCTCAGGCAAAACCTGATTTTCGCCGAAATTAGCGAAGTTTTGTTCAATTAGAGCTTGTTTTTCATCTAACAGAGATTGGTACTGATCAGGATTGGTCATCGTATGTTTTAACTAGCGTCATAGAGGTATAAAGGGTATTGGCAGTATTATACGAGAAGCTTAGACTTAGGCATAGCGAAGCCCTCTAATTAGCTCGCGTCATTTCAGCCAATGTAGGATATTCTAGTCTCGTTAGACTGATAGAAAGCTTAGTTTAGGAAGTGATTCATGCCTCATGTACAAGAACTTGTCGATTTACTGCGTTTAGAATCTATTGGTGTTAACCGTTTTCGTGGCCAATGCCAAGATCTTGGTTTTCGTAACCTGTTTGGTGGTCAAGTTTTAGGTCAAACCTTATCCGCCGCTAGCCAAACCTTGCCGGATGGCGAGTGGGCACCACACTCCCTGCATGCCTATTTCTTACGCCCTGGCAACGTGGTTGATAATATTGAGTTTGAAGTTGATTGTGTGCGTGATGGTCGCAGCTTTGCCATGCGCCAAATAACTGCCAGCCAAAATGGTAAAGCTATTTTGACCATGATGTGTTCTTTTCAGCATCCAGAAGACGGCTTTGAGCATCAAGATAAAATGCCGGAAGTGAAAGGCCCTGAAGGGGTAGTTTCACAACTGGAATTGAGTCGTATGTTTCAGGATAAGTTTCCTGAGCACGTGCGTGATATTTATACTGCAGATAAGCCAATCGAAATACGGGCCCTTGACCCCATCAATATTTTTGCCCCGAAAAAACAAGACCCGATTAAATATGTTTGGATGAAAGCGGATGCGCCTTTAGCTGAAGATCCAATGTTACATGCAAATATATTAACCTATGCTTCAGATTTTAATTTGATTGGAACTTCAATGATGCCTCACGGGGTTTCCTTTGCTCAAAAAAATATGCAGGTAGCAAGTTTAGATCATGCAATTTGGTTTCATCGTCCGATCAAAATCGATGATTGGCTATTGTATGCCTTAGACAGCCCTAGCGCTTCATCAGGTCGTGGGTTTTGTCGTGGGCAGGTATTCAACCGCGAAGGAGAGCTCGTTGCGTCTGTTGCTCAAGAAGGTTTGATTCGCCAGGTTGAAGTGAAGGAAAAAACTGAATAATGAATTTGATTTTCAGAATGTTGTGGCTATTAATTCGACGCAATAAGCTTAACAACATTAACCCGCTAGAGGTGAGTCATACAAGTATTCAGGTATGGCCGATGGACTGTGATTTTAATTTACATCTAACTAATTCACGTTACCCAGCCTTATTGGATTTGGCGCGTACTCAGTATTTGATTCAGATTCAGTCACTATCTAAATTTGTCGGTGGTGGTTGGAAGTCGGTATTAAGCTCACAGAGCATTAGTTTTATTAAAGAAATAAAACCGTTTGCAAAGGTGGATATTACGACCCGAGTTTTATCTTGGGACCGTAAATATTGTTATATTGAACATCAGTTTTTAGTCGGCGATAAATTGCACGCGAAGGCACTCGCTCGGGTAGCATTTATTAAAGGTCGTCGTGTAAGAGCCTTTGATAAATTGTTGCTCGAACTCAACGATAAGTCAGTTCTTCAGTCGCCAATTGAATCTGAGCAAGTCACCGCTTGGCTGAGTCTTCTTGAAAGTAAAAAAGCTTAAAATGAGCTCTACTGACACTCCTTGTCAGTAGAGCGGAATACACTAAAGCTGAAATAAATAATCAGTTTTAGGAAAAATCATGGAAGGCTATCAAAGTTACTCTGCACAAAGCTGGTTCAACGTTATTACTCAAATAACCTTGGATTATCAAAAGAAATCGAAAATAGTATCAGAAGCCGGAATTACAGGTCGGATTGCAATCAATTCGATTGAGCTACTAAATAGCGACCCTCTGGGAAACAATCTAGGTCGGAATATTAAGAAAGGAAATCAGCTGTTTTAATACGCCATTTATCGGCATCAACTGAAGACTTTATGTTGTCTTGGGAGTTTGGCTTACTTAAATCAATAATCTCTATCGGCAGATATTGTTTCATTTTTGTATTATAAATGATCTTAACGATAGGGCGCGTTTGGTCTTTTTCACTGGCTTCTATTACGACGGCTAAGCGACCACTTTCCATTAATACCAAAGACCCAACAGGGTAAATTCCCATGCTGCGGATGAACTTGTGCACTAGGTGCTCTTCTAAGTGCGTACCGCTCCATTCAAGTAGTTTCTTAAGCGCCGATGTTGGAGATAAACCTTTGTGATAACAGCGATCTGCGGTAATCGCATCGTATACATCGGTTATAGCGACCATCTTACCTTCACGGCAAATTTGGCAGCCTGTTAAGCCTTCTGGATAACCGCTACCATCAATGCGCTCATGGTGCTGTGCGGCCACATCAACGGTCAAAGAGTGAATTCCCGGTGTCTTTTTAAGTAGTTCACGACTGAAGACGACATGCTGCTTCATGCGTGCAAACTCATTATCATCCAATTTTCCGGGTTTATGTAGGATGTTATCGGGCACCATTATCTTGCCAATATCATGGAGTAGGGCACCGACCATGGCTTGATGCATGGTCTCTCGATCAATCTTCATCGCTTTGGCGAATATTCCCATCAGTACTGCAAGGTTGATGGAATGCTCCATTAAATAATTATCTTTTTGTCGTATGCGTCCAAGGCAAGCGAGGGCATTGTGATTGCGCATTACCGAGTCAATCATACCATCGGCGAGGTCATCGAAACCTTCCGTCTCAAGAGGGCGGCCAAATTTAATATCACTGAGCACATCGCTCATGATGTCCTTGGCTTTATTATGTAATTTGTTTGCTTTAAATAGTTCTTCTTCAACACTCACTGAACCCGCAGAGTCCATGTTCAGTGTTGCAGCTTTGTTTAATTTACTTTGATTTTGTTGCTCAACTTCTTGTGAGCTGTAGGCGTCTTCTTCATCAAGTCCACGCTCAGTATCGATATAAACGTCTTTTATTCCACGGCGTTTTAGTTCATCGATCATGGCTTGATTAGGAATCCGTCCTTCTTTTTGCATATTGTGATGAGGTATCCAATCACAATTTAGATCAGATACGTACATTTCTGGACGAAGTTTGTTAATAGAAATGCGTTTGATCATAAAAAACGTATCGTGACGACTCAGTTTCTGTGGGCTTATCAATCAGTATAGGCTGCAGTTTTCTATTTGGTCGGAAATTTAATTGAAGAGATTAATTATTGTTGAGGGTTGATTGAGGGGGATAGAGAGTTATATGCCCAAACAGAATAACAACTCTCTTTTTAATGCTTTATTTTCCTACTAGAGCTCCTGTTTTCTGATAAAGCTCCTATCGGCATAGTCAGCTCGTCTTTCATTGAAATTATAATGAGTCGGGGGCAAGAAACAGTAAGGGCTCAATTCGCGTATTGTTTAAGCTAACAGTCCAATGTAAATGAGGCCCAGTAGCACGACCCGTTGAACCAATTTTCCCAATTAATTCTCCGGCTTTTACCATTTTACCTTGCTCTACTTCTAGGGTATCCATATGACAATACATGGTAATTAAGCCTTGCCCATGGTCGATGAAAATACTATTGCCATTGAAAAAGAAATTACCGGTTAATATGATTTCTCCATCAGCAGGGGCAATAATATCAGCACCCCTTGGCGCAGCAATATCAATACCGCTATGGGGGCGGCGCGGTTGTTCATTAAAGAAACGCTTAAGACCAAAGGGGCTTGAAATTGGACCGTGGCTAGGCAGTAAGAAGGCATTGAAAGCTGCATCTTGGTTTATTTCTGAAAACCGCGTGAAGGCTTTCTTTGATAAACGGCTTTCTTTCTGAATACGCTTAATTTGATCCGCGGGTGGATTTGAGTGTTTACGTTTTACGGTTAAATACTGCTCTTTGTAGGCTTTATTTTCTATTAAAAACTTTTTTTCTTTGCCATTGACCAGAAAGTTTACATAACCCGGTTTTTGAGACAATGGGATACCAATAATAGCCCAGTAGTTATCGTCTTTATCTTTTATTTGCCAAATCTTTTTTCCTTGAAACTCTGCTTGCACTTTTTCTGCGGTTTCTAAGTTAATAACAGCAATACCTCCGGGCACTCTACTGTCGATAGGGAAGTTCAGAGAATGGCTCAATGTACTTAACATTATTAAGGAAATACTGAGTATTAGAGATTTAGGCATGATTAATTTATCCATTACTTTTTACTGCTCTTGCGCTCATGTTTAATGCTATCTACCGAAAGCTCTAGTTTTCCTTTACCGATGCGAGCGAAAACCGAGTCACCTTTTTTAACATCATGGCTATCTCTTATTACGCTGTCATCACTTTTTTGTAATATTGCATAACCACGGCCTAGAGTTTGTAATGGGCTGACGGCATTCAAGAGTGAGGCTTGTTGATGTAATCGTTCCGAATTATTATTAAGGGCTTGTTTTATACCAGTTGCTAAGCGTTTGGATAGGTAGTCCAATTGGTTGCTCATTTGTTGCAGCTTATTGGCTGGATTTTGTTGTTGCAGTCGTTGCTGGCTTCTAGATAAAGACTGGCTTAATCGATTAAATGTATTGGTTTGGCTTTGTTGCATTCTTAATTCAAGTAGATCTAGGGTCTGAGCATATTGACTGAGTTTATCCCCAGGATGCTGTAGACCTTTTTCAGCACTTTGCAGTTGCCAGTGCTTATTCTTTAACTGTTGCTCAATACTCTTCTCTAATCGGCTCGAGAATGTGAGAAGTCGTTGCCAGTACTCTTGCTGATCTGGGCTTAGCATTTCTGCCGCGGCAGATGGGGTTGGGGCACGGACATCGGCGACAAAGTCAGCGATGGTAAAGTCGACTTCGTGGCCTACGGCACTCACAACCGGCAGACGGCTATGAAAGATGGTTCGAGCTAGGTTTTCGTCATTGAAGCACCAAAGATCTTCGATAGAACCGCCTCCTCGACCCGCGATAATGACATCCGCTCTGGCATCTGAGTTAGCCTGATTGATAGACCAGATGATTTGTTGTGCGGCTTCTTGACCTTGTACCTGCACGGGATAAATGTCGACTTCAATGGCTGGGAAGCGACGCTTCAAAACGGTAATGATGTCATGAACTGCAGCCCCTGTCGGAGAGGTAATAACCGCAATACGCTTAACTTGTGGAGGCAGTGCTTGTTTGTGTTCTGGGGCAAAAAGACCTTCGGCGCCTAGTTTTTGCTTTAACTGGATAAAAGCTTGCTGAAGTTGGCCTTCTCCAGCGGGTTTCATAGCATCGACGATCAGTTGATAATCACCACGATTTTCATACAGGCTGACCTTGCCTCGAACAACTATTTGATCGCCTTCTTTTGGTTGAAACTTTAACTGTGCTGTTCTTGAGCGAAACATTGCGCAGCGTACTTGGGCACCCTTGTCTTTTAAAGTGAAATACCAGTGGCCTGAAGAGGGGCGAGAAAGATTAGAGATTTCACCTTCAACTTTGACAGAGTTGAAGGTTATTTCTAATAATTGTTTGGCACGTTGGTTCAGTTGTGAAACTGTGAATACGTCGTGAGCTGATTGTGACACAGGTAAATTTAACCCATAAATAAAAGAAGACTACTGTGCCATAGATCGACTGTTTCACAAAATGCTTAGATAACATTTGTTTAATAAATAGCGCTTTGTTTTTTTGTCTAGACATTGTGAAAAACTCCGTCTAGATTATTTCCCTATGGTCTAAAAGATCATTGATCTCTAAATGAAAAGGATGAACATTATGAAAAAAATTATTGCAGGCGCACTTCTAGCCGCTTCTTCAACAATGACTTTTGCCGCAGGTGGTCCAGCGGGCTGTGGTCTAGGTACAGCTGTTGTATTTAAGGATGCAAATGAATGGCACGAACATGTACTTGCTGCGACGACTAACGGTACTTCAGGTAACCAAACCTTTGGTATGACGTCTGGTACTTTAGGCTGTGAAGCTGCAAACGGCCCATTAGCGGGTGTGCAAACTTTCATGGACAATAACATGGATCAACTAGCCATGGATGTTGCTAAAGGCCAAGGCGAAACTCTTTCTGCGCTAGCAGAAATTATTGGTGTTGATGCTGCTGATCAGACTACGTTTAACTCTAAGCTACAAGCTAGCTTTGATACGATGTTCTCAACAGAAGCAACGTCTGAAACTGCGTATCAAGCAATGAAAGATACTATGCAGTCTGACCTTGTATTAAAGAAATACCTAGGTTAATTTTTAACTTGCAGGTATCGCTGTTAGGTTAGAAATCTAGCGGTAAAAGAAAGGCGTGCTAAGCACGCCTTTTTTGTGCATGTCGAATCAGAGTATTAAATTTATAAAGACTGGAAGTCACAGTGATTAATAAACGATTATTCGTTATTTGTTTTATCTCTTGTTTTTTTATTGTCCAAACGACTCGTGCACAGGGTGCCGTTGTAAGCGATGTTGAAGAATCGGTAGTTATTGCTGAAAGAGTTCAGCAGTTAGCGTGGCATAAACAATGGCTGCATTTATTGCACTATCGTCCTCATGGATTGCTGGGGGATCTAAAAAGTGAAAATGATCATGTTGATTTCTTTGTCAGCTCAAAAGGTAAAGTAGATCCGTTATTAGAGTTGAATGACGAAGTTGAATTATTTTCTTTAGTCGGCCAAAGCGATAATCAATCTTTACAGTGTCGCTTTCCTGCTCGTTATAAATGGTTAAAAAAATTCTTTCCTACTTGGCTTGATCAGCCTTGTAGTGAGCTTGATGAGTGGAAAAATGAATTAAATGCCCATTATTTAACGCTGATCTTCCCAGCTTCATATTTAAACTCCCCTTCTTCTATGTATGGCCATACGTTAATTCGTCTAGATCGTGAAGATGAAACTAAGAGTAAATTGTTATCTTATAGTGTGAATTTTGCCGCTAATGCTGATCCTACGGATAATGAATTAGTTTTTAGCTATAAAGGTTTAGCAGGGGGGTACCCTGGTGTCGTTTCCGTATTGCCTTATTATGCCAAGGTTAATGAATACAGCCATCTAGAGCATAGAGATGTCTGGGAATATCGGTTGAATTTAACAACTGAAGAAGTAGATCAGTTTGTAAATCATATTTGGGAGACGAAAGAGACTGAATTTGATTATTTCTTTTTTGATGAAAACTGCTCTTATCGGTTGTTAGCGTTATTGGATGCTTCCAGTGAACGCATTGATGTTGCGAAAGATTTTTCATTAAAAGCGATGCCCGTCGATACCATTCGTAGCTTGATCGACACTAATAGGGTTGAACGTGTTGATTATCGACCATCGTCTGGGGTTTTGTTAAATCAGCAGCAAGCCCAGCTCAATAATGAGCAAAAACAATGGGCTAAGCGAATAGCCTTAGACCCTGACGAAATCTCTGCGATTGAATTTCAGCAACTTTCTGAAATAGAGCAGGCTCAAGCATTAGAGGTTGCGATTAGCTATTTACGTTATTTGGTGGTGAAAAAGAAGCAGAACTCCCCTGAAAACCGCAAGCGTTCTCTAGCTTTACTATCAGCTCGAAGTAAAATTCCGCTACAAAATATTTTTTTACCCATTCAAGAACCTTTAGTGCGTGATGATGAAGGTCATTTAACTCAGAGAGCCAGCTTGTATTTAGGGCAGCAAAATGAAAGTGAGTTTATTGATCTTCAGTTCCGTATGGCGTATCAAGAATTAATGGATTTACCCGATGGTTTTATCAAAGGTGGCCAAATTGAAATGGGCTCTTGGGCTTTACGGGGCATAAAACAAGAGCGAAAGAATGAGGATTCTGAACTTAAGCTGCAACTGCAAAAATTCAGTATCATTAATATCTTATCTTTAGGTGCACGGGATCATTTTCAGCAACCCATTTCTTGGCGTGTGAATACTGGCTTTGATCGTTTTGAATTTGCCAATAACGATTTATTTGCACATCTCGATGTAGCTGGGGGTTATAGTTATGACCTCAACTTATCAGATCGCTACTTTGGGCAGGTCTATGGTTTAGCAGAAGCAAGATTAAAAGTTTCTGGTCAATTTGAAAGTGATTATCAACTAGCGGCGGGAGCACAATTAGGTTGGCTATATCAAGGCTCTCAATGGCAGATGCAAGCTTATGGGAGTTATTTACCTGCTATTGCGGGTGAAAAATTTGATTATCAGGATTATTCTTTTTCTTTGGGCAGTAAGCTATCAACCAATCTACAAGTGCGTTTGGAAGCAAAGCGTCAACTGATTTCAAATAGTGGTAAATTTATCGATGGGGATAATGTAAGGCTGGGGCTAAATTGGTATTTTTAATATGAAAAAAGTATATGTTTGGCCTGTGCTCTTCTCTTTGCTTGCTGTAAATGGCTGCTCTAACCTAACGAGTTTATTCTTCTATCCACAAACTCAATATTTGCGTACACCGGCGGATATCAATTTAGCTTATGAAGAAGTTTCACTGAATGCTCATGATGGTACTTATTTGGCCTCGTGGTTTTTACCGGCAGTGAAAAAAACGGAAACTAGATCTTCTATCCAACCCAATAAAGATGATGAATCTCCTATCGTTTTATTCCTTCATGGTAATGCAGAAAATATAAGTACTCACATTGGTAGTGTGTACTGGCTTCCTGAGGAGGGTGTTAATGTATTTCTTTTAGACTATCGCGGTTATGGGAATTCTCAAGGAGAGCCCTATATTCCGGCAATTTTTCAGGATGTAGAAGCTTCTTTAATTTGGCTGCGAGCGCGTTACCCGAATAAAAGAATTTATATCTTTGGCCAAAGTATCGGTTCGGCGATTGCCACGACAAGCATGGCAATCTTTAAAGATGAATATAATGTATCTGGCCTTATTCTCGATGCCAGTTTTACTGGTTATCGGGATATTGCTCAGCACGCGACATTAAGCTCACCCATTACTTGGGTTATGTGGCCTTTTACCTGGCTATTGCCTACCCAATGGGATCCCATTGAACATATTAATCAGATATCACCGAAACCTATCCTTATGCTGCACAGTCAGGATGATGGCATTTTACCAATAGAGCTTGGACAAGAGCTTTATCAACAAGCTAAACAGCCGAAAACGTGGCAGGAATCAGAAGGAGGACATATCCAAAGTTTCAATTATGAAGAATATCGAAAAATTTTTCTTGAATTCTTGATCTAATAGTCAGGTTGGGGCAGTATCTGTTTTTTGGGGGACTCTACTAAGCTAGTGCTTGCCAAATAGCACATTCATCAGTAAAATGCCGCGTCAAAGTTTATACCCACCTTACTTTCAGGTTGCCTCAAAATGTTGCGAATCGCTGAAGATGCTTTGACATTCGATGATGTCTTATTAGTTCCTGGTTACTCTGAAGTTCTGCCTAATCAAGTGTCGCTGAAAACGCGCATTACGAAAGGCATTGAGCTTAACGTTCCCCTTATTTCTGCCGCTATGGATACAGTGACTGAAGCCCGCTTGGCGATTGCAATCGCCCAAGACGGTGGCCTTGGCATTATTCACAAGAATATGACTGTTGAAGAACAGGCTGCGGAAGTGCTTAAAGTTAAGCGCTACGAAAGTGGTGTGGTTAAAGATCCTATTATTACCCCTAGCTCTACGACTATCCGTGAATTGTTAGAGTTGACTCACATGCATAAGATCTCAGGGGTTCCTGTGGTTGATGGTGATGAGTTAGTTGGTATTGTTACTAGTCGTGATGTGCGTTTTGAAAAGAACCTAGATGCTGCGGTATCAACTGTGATGACGCCTAAAGCTAAGCTAGTCACGGTAAAGGAAGGCGAAAGCCGCGATGTGGTACAAGATTTATTGCATACCCACCGCATTGAAAAAGTTTTAGTTGTTGATGACGCTGGCAAACTAGCGGGCATGATGACAGTAAAAGATATGAATAAAGCCCAAGCGTATCCACTGGCATCGAAAGATGAGCGTGGAAGCTTACGTGTTGGCGCAGCGGTTGGTACCGGTTTTGGTACGGATGAGCGTATTACAGCTTTAGTTGAAGCGGGTGTTGATGTGATCGTTGTTGATACGGCGCACGGACATACGAGTAATGCTTCAGGCACGGGTGTTATCGACCGTGTCCGTTGGGCGAAAGAGAAATTCCCTCAGTTGCAGGTAATTGGTGGCAATATTGCAACGGCAGCAGCAGCGATTGCTTTGGCTGAAGCGGGTGCTGATGGCGTGAAAGTGGGTATTGGCCCAGGTTCTATCTGTACTACGCGTATTGTTGCGGGTGTTGGTGTTCCTCAGATTTCAGCAGTAGCTAACGTTGCGACTGCGATGGAAAAATACGGCGTACCGGTTATTGCTGATGGTGGTATCCGTTATTCTGGTGATATCGCAAAGGCGATTGTTGCTGGCGCTAGCGTGATCATGGTGGGTTCTATGCTTGCCGGTACTGATGAAGCACCGGGTGAAGTTGAGCTTTACCAAGGCCGTGCTTATAAGAGCTATCGTGGTATGGGTTCTTTAGGTGCCATGGGTCAATCTCAAGGTTCTTCAGATCGTTATTTCCAAGATAAAAATAGCGGTGTTGATAAGCTAGTACCGGAAGGTATTGAAGGTCGTATCGCGGTTAAAGGTCCATTGACTAACATTGTTCATCAGTTGATGGGCGGGGTTCGTGCTTCTATGGGTTATACCGGATGCGGCACCATCGATGAGATGCGTACTAAGCCTGAGTTTGTTCGTATTACGAACGCAGGTATGAAAGAGTCGCATGTACACGATGTGCAAATAACGAAAGAAGCCCCTAATTATCGAATGGGGTAAAACCTCAAGTCTTATGAAGCGCAGCTTCATGTGAGGTTTTACGACTGCACAAGGAAGTGCAGGCCGGCGGACGTACAGGGAAGTGGGCTTAATATATCAATCAAGAAGCCAATATATTCTGCCAGTGCCTTATTTAATATTGGGCAAACCTTATTTAACAATAAGGCAACGAAACAAATTAATAACCTACTGACGAGTCAGTGGGTTTTTTCATTTTATGCCTCAGTGCATTTTTTTGATTAAGAGATGGTTATGACTGACATTCACGCTCAGCGTATTTTAATTTTAGATTTTGGTTCTCAATATACTCAGCTAATCGCACGTCGCGTACGTGAGTTGGGTGTGTTCTCTGAAATTCGTGCTTGGGATATGGATGATCAGGAAATCATCGATTACGCACCACAAGGTATTATCCTTGCCGGTGGCCCTGAGTCGGTAACCGAAGAAAATTCTCCTCGCGCTCCGCAGGCTGTTTTTGATCTAAATATTCCAGTATTGGGTATCTGCTACGGCATGCAAACCATGGCCGAGCAAATGGGCGGCAAGGTTGAAGGTTCTGATTTACGTGAATTTGGTTATGCGCGTATTAAAGCCGAAGGCACTTCTGCTTTATTAAAAGACATCTCTGATCACGTAGAAAATGGCGATAAGTTCTTAGATGTGTGGATGAGCCATGGCGATAAAGTAACGCAAATGCCTGAAGGCTTTGAAATTTTAGCGTCTACTGATTCTTGCCCAATTGCTGGTATGTATCACGCTGAGAAAAACTACTACGGCGTACAGTTTCACCCTGAAGTAACTCATACACTTCAAGGTGAGCGTCTATTAGGTCACTTCATCCACGATATTTGTGCCTGTGAATCTTTATGGACTCCGGCAAAAATTATTGAAGACCAAATTACTCGTGTTCGTGCACAAGTGGGTGACAAAAAAGTATTGTTAGGTCTTTCCGGTGGTGTTGATTCATCGGTAGTTGCCGCTTTATTGCATAAGGCGATTGGCGATCAGCTGACCTGTGTATTTGTTGATAATGGCTTACTTCGTAAAAACGAAGGTGACATGGTCATGGATATGTTTGCCGATAACATGGGCGTTAAAGTTATCCGCGCCGATGCTGCCGATTTATTCTTAGGCAAGCTAAAAGGTATTTCCGATCCTGAGCTAAAGCGCAAAGCGATTGGTAATACCTTTATCGAAGTATTCGATGAAGAAGCAACAAAAATTAAAGATGTTGATTTCCTAGCTCAGGGTACTATTTACCCAGACGTTATCGAATCAGCAGCGTCTAAAACCGGTAAAGCCCACGTGATTAAATCACACCACAATGTGGGTGGCTTGCCAGACGACATGAAGATGGATCTTGTAGAGCCTCTGCGTGAATTGTTTAAAGACGAAGTACGTAAAATGGGTCTTGAATTAGGTTTGCCATACGACATGGTCTACCGTCACCCGTTCCCAGGGCCAGGTCTTGGTGTTCGTATTCTTGGTGAAGTTAAAAAAGAATATTGCGATATATTGCGCGAAGCGGATGCGATTTTCTTAGAAGAGCTGCACAACTTCGATTGGTATCACAAAACGTCACAAGCATTTGTAGTTTTCCTGCCGGTTAAATCGGTAGGTGTAGTTGGCGATGGGCGTCGTTACGAGTGGGTTGTATCTCTACGAGCTGTAGAGACTATCGACTTTATGACAGCGCGCTGGGCACACCTTCCTTATGAACTGTTAGAAAAAGTGTCTAACCGTATTATTAACGAAATTGAGCACATCTCTCGTGTGGCATATGACGTAAGCTCGAAGCCTCCTGCTACGATCGAGTGGGAATAATCTAGCGTTTAGGAAGCGGAGCTTCCTGCTAGATTATTCGACTGCCCAAGGAGGGGCAGGCCGGCAGACACTACAGGGATGTACTCTAGAATATATTTCAACTCTGTATTCTTTTATCTTTAGTTTGTCCGCCATAAAAAAACCAATACCCAGTATTGGTTTTTTTATGCCCACGATTTAACATACAGCCTCAATCAAGGAAGACTCTAAAAGAATGTGATCCAGCCATGAATGCAGTAACAGGAAAAATAACCTATCGGGTTTATAATTCACTCTCTTCTTCAGGTGAATCTCAGTTAATAACCCCAGCTCAATTCACCCAGCTACTAAAAAACTCCACCCTAGGCGAGCGCCGACCAATAGAAGACGAAAAATGCTTAACTGGTATGATCAATAACAGCAATCTAATCATCAGTGCCTGGGACGATCAAAAACTTATAGGCATCTCTCGCTGTGTGACGGATTTTCACTACTGCTGTTATCTGTCAGATCTGGCCGTTGATCAAAACTATCAAAACCAAGGTATAGGCAAAGCGCTGCAAATACAGACTCAGAACCAACTAGGTCCAAAATGTAAGCTCATCTTAATCGCGGCACCTGCGGCAAATAGTTACTATCAACAAATTGGCTTCACGAACAATGAGCGTTGTTGGGTATTAAATCGAAATGAAGCGATTGGACGGTGAAACATTTGGCTTGTGAATTGACTGATTGGACGACTTTCAATACGCTGCTGGGCAACCTGCTATTCAGTTATTAATCTACAGAGTAAATCCATGACATCTAAACCACTGCTAATCGGATTCGCTTGTGCCATCGCCGCGACAATTCTCTGGTCGGGGAATTTTATCGTCGCTCGTGGTCTAAGTGATGCGATTGCGCCATTAAATCTGGCATTCTGGCGTTGGGTTGTGGCTATTCTTGTTTTACTGCCGTTTGCGATTAAGCCTTTATTAGCGCAGAAATCTTGGTTGACGGAAAATGCAGGCTATTTGAGTATTGTCTCTTTGCTAGGGGTAACGTTATTTAATTCACTAATTTATTATGCCGGACAGAGCAGTAGTGCAATTAATCTATCGCTGATTGCTATTACCTTTCCAGTTTTCATTTTAGTGCTGTCGCGACTATTTTTAGCTGAGGCGATTGGTTGGAATAAATTTGGCGGTATTGTACTCGTTGCCGCTGGCATTCTGTTATTGATCAGTAAGGGAGATGTGGCGGTATTAACTGAGCTAGCCTTCAGTCAAGGGGATATATGGATGCTGCTTGCGTCATTAATATTTGCCATTTATTCCATGCTATTAAAGCGTAAGCCTGGAGGTATTGGGGTGCCAGCCTTTCAATTGGCCAGCTTTATTTTAGGTTTGGTCTTTTTATTGCCTTTCTATTTGTTAGAGCTTTATTTTATTCCGAGCAAAGAAGTTGAAAGTTCTACAGTGATGAGTATTTTATATATCGGAATTTTTGCATCCTTGTTGGCGTTTATTCTATGGAATAAAGCTATAGCGGTAATCGGTGCGGTTAATGCAGGTATGGTGTATTACTCATTGCCAATATTTAGTGGCATCTTGGCCATTGCTATTCTCGGCGAGGCTGTCACTAGTTTGCATTTATACAGTACCTTGCTGATATTGTCGGGTATTCTATTGGCCGTAGTGTATAACCCAAGCAATGTCGACTTGAATAAGCTAGCCACAAATAAGCGAAGTGCTAAATAATTTATTCCTATTGGAAGTAATGAATCGGCTACTTAAACGTATCGGTTCTTTGCTGAGCTTTTCTTTGCGACCTTAAACGTCGAGGCTTATTCTTACAGGGTAGTGAGGTTTTTAGGAGAATAGCTTATGTCTATGGCACCCAGTATTGAAACCCATTTGGGTCGATCAGGAATTGATTTCAATCTAATTCCTCACCCTCATTCGGCTAACAGTTTACAAACCGCTCGCTTAGCTCACGTGCCTGCTCTGCAAGTTGCTAAAGCGGTCATGACCCATGATGGTGAAACATACCGTTTATGTTTAATCCCTTCAACGCACCGCCTTGTTATGTCTTGGTTAAACGAGCATATGCATGGTCACTTTCGTTTAGTAATGGAGCAAGAATTGGCAGACTTGTTCGCAGATTGTGAAATGGGCGCGGTTCCCGCTTTAGGGCAGGTCTATGGTTTTCCGGTGATTTGGGATTCTGCCTTTGCCAGTATGGATGAAATCTTTTTTGAAAGTGGTGATCATGAAAACTTAGTGCGAGTTGATCAGGGAGCTTTCATGCAGTTGATGACAGGGCAGGAGCAGGACCGAATAAGCTGTGAAGCGGATGAATATGAGTTTAAATCAGGACTTGTTCATTAGTAGAAGTGAATCAACCACAACGGTTGAGTCGCTCATTTTACTAGTGGGCGAGTAATTGCTGTAAGGAATTGTCGTAAAGCTCTACCTCTTCCTTAAATATGGTTATAATCCCATTTTAAGTGATTAACTTACTATTAACCGTAAGTTCTAGAGGTAGTATTCTGTTTTGAAATTACAAACTATTGATAAGGCGCTTTATCGTAAGCGTTTAAATATCTTAATTGCTATTAATATAGCGGTCTTATTAATCACGTCTTTAAGTGTCTCTAATATTCTTATTGCTCTATTAGGAAGTGAAGTGGATGGCGATAATTTCTGGTGGAATTTACTCGGTGTCATTGCTGGCTTAGCGGTCATGGCTGGACTGTTTAAAATACTTGTTACTAAGCCTTTCATGGGTGAAATCAATTATGTTCGCCAACTAAAACAAGAGATGAATCGAATATATCGACACTCCAAAGTCGTTCAGGCAGGTGTTGAGGCTAATAATAAATCTGCATTAATTATTAGTTATTTCAATCTACAGGCGTCTAAGCAAGTCTATGAGTTAGATAATAATACGCTAACGATGGATGAACTGAATGAAAAAATCCGACTATTGGATGAAAGATTAGAAGGTCTTGGGCTAGCTATCTCGACATCAGACTATAATGCTGAGCTATTAAACGATCTAAAATAACCCAACTAATTTAATCGTTTGAGTTCTCTAAGGCCTTCCTTGGCTATTGTGTCTAATGGTCAAAAGGCTGCTCTATAATATTTGCCAAATTTTCTCGGAATTTTTAATAAATTCTTGAGTTAAGTCTGATACGGCTTTGCTATCATCAATGATTTTCTTATTAATCGACTCCGATAAATTTGGCTGTTCATTAGCAAGAGTTTGCAGATCTTCTAAATCTTTAACTTCAATTGCTTTTTTTACCTGCTCAAATCCTATATTTGCATAGTGGCTGCAGGCTTCAATTTGTAAATTAATACTTTTTTCAACGCTATTAAGCCAAAGTGTATTTATCTGCATGGCAGCTTCTGAAATGGAGGCGATAAATGGGTCTTGCATATGAAACTCCTATGGAATAAAACGAAATCTTCTTGGTGCTTTAATGTTAGGTCAGGTTTTTTCTATTGCAGCCGTATACGAGTTCTTTTTTATATTTTTTGGTTGTATGCAGTTACTGTTACAAGCAAATAGTAATAAGGCTTTAGCTCTTCTATTTAGCTTAGAATTAGCCTGACAGATTGAGAAAAATACGCTTTACTAATATCAAAATATTTCAAAGGAATGATCATGAGTATTCAGCCCAGTTTGACGACAGGCCAGATGATGGCTCAGCCTTTATTGATATCCGATTTAATCGAATATGCCGCTCAGCATTTTGGTAAGCAGCAGATAATCAGTAAGCGTTTAGAGGGGGATATCCACCGTTATGGATATCAGGATGCATTATTACGCAGTAAGCGCTTGGCTAATGCTTTAACTGCTTTAGGTGTAGAGCAAGGTGATAGAATAGGTACCTTGGCTTGGAATGGTTATCGTCATTTTGAATGTTATTACGGTATCTCCGGCATGGGGGCAATTTGCCATACGATTAACCCTCGCCTTTTTAGTGAGCAAATTGAATACATTATTCAGCATGCTGAAGACAGTTATCTATTTGTAGATGCCTGTTTTTTATCAATATTAGAACCTATTGCCGATCGGCTGATTTCGGTTAAAGGCATTATTGTTATGATCGATGAAGATCAAATGCCAAATACCTCATTAGTGAATGTGATTAATTACGAACAATTACTGAGTGAGCATTCAGAAGATTACTTATGGCCCCAGTTGGAGCCTAGTACAGCAGCTTGTCTATGTTATACCTCAGGGACTACGGGTAATCCAAAAGGTGTTTTATATTCTCATCAATCCACTGTGCTTCACGCTTTTGCTAGTCGTAACCCTGATGCCTTAAATATCGCTAGCGATACGATTGTTATGCCGGTGGTGCCTATGTATCACGTCTGTGCTTGGGGGTTGCCTTATATAGCGCCGATGTCAGGGGCAACCTTAGTATTGCCAGGTGATGGAATGGGCGGGGAGGATCTTTATCGCCTAATTGATCATGCTAAGGTCGATCTTATGTTAGGAGTGCCTACTGTTTGGTTGGGGCTCATTGAATATTTGAAGCAACATGGTTTATCCATTCCTTCGGTGAAGACCGTTGGTGTGGGTGGCGCTGCCTCGCCCAAAATTTTAGTCGAGACCCTTGATAAAGATTATGGCATTTATTTGCTGCCGATTTGGGGGATGACGGAAACCAGTCCGTTAGCAACCCTAGGTTCTGCCAATAAACAATTACTTGCTTTACCTGAAGACGAACGCTATGCGCTGCAATCATCCGCAGGTAAACCGATGTTTGGCATCGAAATAGAAATATTTGATGAAGAGACGAATACCAAGCTGGCCCATGATGGTGAAGCGCGAGGGTTACTGAGAGTTCGCGGCCCTTGGGTATTAAAAAGCTATTACAAATCGGATAAAACGGATTGCTTTGTTAAGGATCAAGAAGGCAATACTTGGTTTGATACTGGAGATATCGCCACAATAGATGCGCACAGTTATTTGCGTATTGTTGATCGCGCTAAGGATGTCGTTAAGTCCGGTGGCGAATGGATTAGTTCGATTGATTTAGAAAATGCCGCTCAAGGATGTGAAGGTGTCGTTGAGGCCTGTGTGATTGGCGTGAAGCATATTAAGTGGGATGAGAGGCCTTTATTATTTATTGTTCGGGATAAGGGAATTGAGTCTCAAGCTGAGAGGCTCGATAAAGAGGCTGTCTATCAGTTTTTAACGGATAAAATTGCTAAGTGGTGGATGCCTGACGATATTATTTTTGTTGATCAATTACCGCATACGGCAACAGGAAAATTGCAGAAACGAACGCTGCGCGATGAATATTGGAATTATTTGGTGGATAACGATTAACCACAGCATATAGTGCAGAAAAGATATTCACCACAGAGGCGCTATGCCCCCTGTGGTGAGATACTTTTATTTTTAGCCCGTGCTAACCATGCTGTTGAATAAAGTCTTTAATCATAGGTGCAATGGTTTCACGATATTTTTTACCATTAAAAATCCCATAATGCCCAACGCCTTGTTGTTCATGATGTTTTTTCTTTTTGTTGCTCAACTTTTTACAAAGGTCTAATGCGGCTGACGTTTGTCCGCGGCCAGTGATATCATCTTTCTCACCTTCGATTGTTAATAAGGCCGTTTCGGTAATTGCGCCGAGATCAATTCTTTTACCTTGATATTCCATAGTGCCATTAGGTAATTTATGTTCGAGGAAAACTTTACGGATGGTATCGAGATAATAATCCGCAGGCATGTCCATCACTGCAAGGTATTCGTTATAAAATTGTCGGTGGTCTTCAGCGCTATCGCCATCGCCTTTAATCAGATCATGAAAAAACTTAAAGTGTTTATTCACGTGGCTGTCCATATTCATGCTGAGGAAGCCTGATAGCTGAATAAAACCGGGATAAACGGTTTGCCCTTTACCTTCAAAACCAGCGGGGACTGTGCAAATGACATTCTTTTCAAACCACTCTAGGTCTTTCCCGCCAGCATAATCATTCACTTCCGTTGGGCTTATTCTTACATCAATGGGGCCGCCCATTAAGGTTAATGATTTTGGCAGGTTGCGGTCTTTCTCTTGATGCATCACAGATAGTGCAACCATGGCAGGGACGCAAGGTTGGCATACGGCAATGAGATGGGTATCAGGGCCTAAAAAGGTGATGAATTCCATCAGGTAAGTTACATAATCATCAAAGCTAAAACTGCCCGCTTCTAAAGGAACATCGCGAACATTACGCCAATCGGTTATGTAAGTTTCATGGTCGGGTAAGAACTCTTTTACGGTTGAGCGTAATAGCGTTGCGAAATGACCGGATAAAGGCGCGATTAATAATACTTTGGGCTGCCCTGCTTTTTTTCTTTCTCGTTTGAAGTGCAAGAGATTGCAATAAGGTTTTTGGTAAACTACCTGTTGTTTGATTTTGACGATTTTTTTATTGATGGTAGTACTGTCTAAGGCCCACTCTGGCTCTTCATAGTCAGTAGTTAAACGTTCGAATAGCTCTAGAGAAGCTGAAGCTGTGCGAAAGTAAAAATGATCGGCAAAAGGATTGATGGCTGAGGAGATTAGTTGTCGGCTTATATTGGCCATCTCATGCCATGGTCGAACCATCTTCATATATTGAGCGTTTAATTCATACAACATTCGACTTTCCTAATTAACACTTATTCATTGTATTAATTAGAGCCTAGTTAGCTTGGCGCAATTGAATGTAATTTAATGCTACTTGATTAGACTTAACTGGAATAAAAAGGAACGTTCTTATTTGTGATGTTCCTAGCTAATGAGCATTAGCTAGGAGGCTTAGAGGTTTTTAAGTCGCGCTTTTATCTTTTTTTAATACGAGGTAGGTAAACGCTGAAGCACTAACGAACATGAATAAGCTGTAGATGCTAGGTGCCATCGACATTGCACCGCTTTCTAAAATCCCTGAGGTAATTAACAAGGCTAATGTGCCGTTTTGCATTCCTACTTCAATAGTAATTGTACGAGACTGGGCTTCTTGATGCAGTAAGAAACGACCTGCAAAATAGCCAAGTAACATGGTGCTTAGGTTTAAGATGATAACCGCGGGCCCTGTGGCAATCGCAAAATCAATCATCTTCTCGCCTAAGTTAACGCAGATACTAATAATGACGAACGCTAAAACCGCCATAGAAAACCAGCTGACGTAGGACTCTGATTTTTTTGCAAAGTCAGTCCATTTTGAGCGAATGCCCATGCCAATTAATACGGGAATGACGGTGACCACCATTAGCTTTATCCAGGTGCTAATGATCGGTAAATCAAACTGTTCGCCTTCACTACCATAAAAGTTGATGGCCCAAACCGCTAATAAAGGAATCGTGAAGGGGGTGATAAAGCCGATGACTGCTGTAAGAGATACCGATAAGCCAACATCTGCTTTTGCTAGATAACTGTATAGGTTAGAAGTAGCTCCGCCAGGACAAAGAGAAAGAATAAAGAGGCCAATGGCGAGCTCGCCGGTTAGGCCGGTCAACGCGATAACGGTAACTGCAATTAAAGGCAGAATAAGCATTTGGCAAGCAGCCCCTAAGAAGAACGCTTTAGGCTGCTTAAATACACGTTTAAAGTCGCTGGGCGCTAGACTTAAGCCAACCCCTGTCATGATTAATATGATCGCGATAGGCAGGGCTATCTGGGTTAAGGTTTGAAACATAGGCTTATTCCAGTTCGTTCTTATTAGTATGGGTCGTTAGAGCGTCACATTACCTGCTCGATTGCTGGCCTGCAAGCTATTGGATTTATAAAAGAATTGATGTAGAATGCGCGACCCCCAAAATATTGGGGTTTGAATATTAACGGCAAGCAATACTAACACTTGCCTCAATAAACGATCGGAGCGAAATACTTTATGGTAGTTATCCGTCTGGCCCGTAGTGGCTCGAAAAAGCGTCCTTTTTATCATCTTTCTGTTGCAGATGCGCGGAACCCACGTGACGGTCGATTTATCGAACGCGTTGGTTTCTTCAACCCTGTAGCACGTGGTTCTGAAGAAGCTCTACGTATCAACGCTGAACGTGTTGAATACTGGATTGGTAAAGGTGCACAGCCTACAAGCCGTGTAGCTAAGTTGTTAAAAGATAACGCTAAAGCACAAGCGTAATCTAAGTCTTACACTGGGAAATATCATGGCAGCAGTACCGCAGTCCAATTTGATTAGCAATTCTGACGTCACCATCGTCGGAAAAGTGACTACTGCATTTGGTATTAAAGGTTGGGTAAAGGTTTATTCTTTTACCGATCCAATGAAAGGCATTCTGGATTATAAGAATTGGTTATTGAAGGTTAAAGGTCAATGGCAACCTTATAAGGTGAAAGAAGGCAAACCCCAGGGGAAAGGCATAGTTGCAAAATTTGAAGGTATCAATGACCGTGATTTGGCCTTGGCATTAAGTCAGGTTGATATCGCAGTAATGACTTCAGATTTGCCACAACTAGCAGATGATGAATTTTATTGGTCTCAGCTTGTTGGTTTGAACGTCGTTAATAAAAACGGCGAGTTGTTAGGAAAAATCGATCAATTATTCAACTCCGGCGCCCCTCACGATGTGATGAGTGTTAAAGGATGTGAAGGCAGTCTTGACCAGCAAGATCGTCTGATTCCTTATGTTGATGCAGTGGTTGGTGAGATCGACTTGGATGCTGGTGTAATGCAAGTTGATTGGGAAGCGGACTTTTAACTAAGTCTGTTTGTGTGGTGAATCCATGTGGTTTGGAGTAGTAACACTGTTTCCAGAGATGATTCAACCTATGACCCAGCTGGGTGTAATAGGTCGGTCGGTGAGGCAGGGTTTGTTGAGTTTAAATATCTGGAATCCCAGAGACTATACTCACGATAAGCACCAAACAGTGGATGATCGTCCATACGGTGGTGGCCCAGGCATGTTGATGAAAATTCAACCGTTACGGGACGCGATCAATGCAGCTAAAGAAGCGGCGGGTGTGGTTGAAGGAGATGATGTAAAAGTTATTTACATGTCACCTCAAGGACGCAAGCTGGATCAGGCTGGAGTTAATGAATTAGCTCAGCATGACAAACTTATTTTGGTTGCCGGACGATACGAAGGCATCGATGAACGTTTAATCGAGGCCGAAATCGACGAAGAGTGGTCTATCGGCGATTTCGTACTCAGTGGGGGCGAATTACCCGCCATGACGTTATTAGATGCGGTAAGTAGACAAGTAGCGGGAGTTTTAGGGCACGAATTATCGGCCGTACAAGACTCTTTTGCGGATGGTTTACTCGACTGCCCACATTATACCCGCCCGGAAGAATTTGAAGGGCAAGCGGTACCCAGCGTATTGTTGAGTGGCAATCATAAGCTGATTGAACAATGGCGCCTAAAACAGTCCTTAGGACGTACCTGGCAACGACGACCAGACCTATTAGACAAGTTGGACTTAAACAACGAACAAGTTTCGTTATTAGAAGAATTTAAGCGTGAGTCAGAAGAGTCTCACGACTATTAAGGAGCGAGCAATGAGCAACAAAAACGCAATCATTCAGCAACTTGAAGCAGAACAGCTTAAGCAAGAAGTGCCAACATTTGGCCCTGGTGATACTTTAGTAGTTCAAGTTAAAGTAAAAGAAGGCAACCGTGAGCGTCTACAGGCGTTTGAAGGTGTTGTAATTGGTAAGCGTAACCGCGGTGTTAACTCTGCGTTTACAGTACGTAAAATCTCTCACGGTGTGGGCGTTGAGCGTACTTTCCAAACTCACAGCCGTTTAATCGATTCTATCGAAGTTAAACGTCGCGGTGACGTACGTCAGGCTAAACTTTACTACCTACGCGAGCGTAGCGGTAAGTCTGCACGTATTAAAGAGAAGTTGGTTAAAAAGTAATAGCCTAGGCTACTTATTTTTAAGCAAATCTAAAAGAACGGGCCTAGTGCCCGTTTTTTTATGCCTGAAATTCTGTACACTAGCAGGAACTTATTGAGTACATTGTCCTCAAAGCACTAACAAACATCATCTGTAATAAGCAGCATGGAGATAGAATGAAAATATTAGCCGCCTTGTTGACCGTTTTTGCGGTAGCAAGCACCAGTTTTGCCGAAGATGCCGTTGTGCCAGCTGTTGATGCTGCAGAGCAAAATAAGCAACTAACACTTCAAGTAGAGGCTCAAATTTCACAATCTTTTGGCCAGCCTGTCAAAGTAAAAGAGGTTATCAGTCTAGCGAATCAACAAATTGTTGAAGCGGTATTAGCGGATGGCTCTTTGGTTCATCTAACTCCAGATCTAACTCATATGATTTATCGCGGCGAATTATATGAATTGTTGCCAATGAGCCCAAATAACATCACTAAAAATCGTAATAATGTAAAGCGCGAAGGCTTGATGGCGGCATTAGATGATAAAGAGTTGGTTATATTCAAAGCAAAAGGCGAAGAAAAAACCGTGATTAATGTATTTACCGACATTGATTGTGGATATTGCCGTAAGTTACATGATGAAGTTGGGCGTTTAAATGACCTAGGTATTAGTGTTCGTTATCTTGCCTATCCACGATCAGGCGTTACCGATCGTCGTACGGGTCAGTTAACAGGGTCGTTTAAGAAGATTAAATCTGTATGGTGTGATGACAATCGTGCTGAAGCGATGACGGCTGCGAAGAAGAATAATAGCATTAAAGATAATTTAGATTGTGACGCACCTATTGCTGAGCATATAGCGCTCGGTTACGAAGTTGGAGTGAGTGGTACTCCTGCAATCGTATTGCAAGATGGACGCTTTATCGGGGGTTATATGGCCGCAGATGAGCTAGCGAAGACGATTGGTATTAAATAGAGCTTTGGCTCTGGTGTGATGCAAATAAAGGAGCCTAGCGCTCCTTTTTTTGTTCTTATGCACAGGGCAGCTTTTAAACGTCAATAATTCTTCACTGTTGAATGGACTTCAATAGTGTTAGCTACTCAGTTGAAAGGTAAGGGAAATATGAAATTGAATGTTATTCAATCTACCCTTTCAAAGGCTTAAAGCAGGCGATTCTAAGGGCATAAGATATTCTACCCCCATTTTTATCCACATCTCAGATTAATACCGTATTGTAAGTACTTACTTATCCTTGAGGTCCTATGTTTACGCAGTGCGTAGAATTGGATTAATCAATGTTAATGTATTGGTTAAAATGTCTTGACAATAGCAGCGGAAATTTTTCTATGGCTAATCTTACTCACACCCTAAGTGAAATTTTTGTTCACTCTTTAAAAATCTTTGAAAACCTTGCTTTGAACCTATTGACTACTGTAAGTTATTGATTTCAAAGGGTTTTAATGATTGTTTAAAAATTGAACAAGTTAACAAGGAGCTAGATAACATGGGCATTCGGGTCGCTTTTAAAGAGTCTACCCACATACTTATCCACAGAATCTGTGGGTAAAGAAAGCAGCCCAGTAATGACGGGCCTTTGCTGGATAATGTGACTAACAGTACAATTATTTATTCACTCCATAATTTGAAACTGAATTATTTTCTGCAAAATAAATATAATAAAAATTGGTTATTCACAGGTTGAAAATCATACTAATAGTGTGCTTATCATTATTGTAATTCATGTCATAATATTGTCATGGAAGACTAAGTTAATGAAAGTTAAGGTTTTTTTAGTTGATCGAAAACTATTCAAATTAACTAATAGCCAGGAGTGGCGGGCTTTTAAAGCGCTTATCAAAAACTTACCCCATGTTTTATCCACAGAAAATGTGAGTAAGTTAGTTCACTGCCTAGGTTATTCAGGCTAAGCTTGGGGTATTGGCGATTTTCTAGAGGCGCTTCAGATGAGTATTAAGTACAGAGATAAGTATGTCCGCGGTCAGTAGAGTAAAAAACAAAGCATTACGCCTATTGCTGATTTTTGTTGGCTGGCTGAGTGTTGTGCTAGGGGTGATTGGCATCTTTTTGCCTATCATGCCAACAACACCTTTCTTGTTGCTTGCGGCCGCATGTTTTGTCAGAACGTCGCCCAAGTTTTATCAGTGGTTAGTTGGGCATCCTAGGCTTGGTAAGTATCTTGTGTATTATTTAGAAGGCAAAGGTATTCCTCTTAAAGCTAAGATTTATACCATTGCCCTTATAACGATCAGTATGAGCATTACAACGTATCTTGTACCGGTTATGGCAGTAAAGATTCTTCTTCCTCTGGTGGGGGTTCTGGTAGCTCTCTACATTGTTCGCCAACCAACTCTTGAGCTGTCGCCTGAATCAAAGAACTAGGTAAACTGGTCAACCAATCAAACCTATTGAGTAGCCCCTGCATTGGGGTATCTAAACCGGCATATAAGTTGACTCGGTCACCGCTATAAGGATGATCGAAACTTAGCTGCCAGGCATGTAAAAGCAAGCGCCCAGCATCGAAATGATCGCGGAAATAACGACTGTGTCTACCCTTGCCATAGCGGGCATCGCCTATGATCGGGTGGCTCAAATGTTTTAAGTGGCGACGAATTTGATGCTTGCGACCGGTCTTTGGCATAACTTCAACTAAGGAATATCGAGATTGAGGATATTTATCAATCTCAACGTCGATTTCAATTTTCGCCAATAACTTAAAATCCGTAATGGCTTCTTGAGCAGGCTTTATACGTTCATGCTTGGCGTATTTATCAACGGGAGGCACCATTGGGTAGTCTAGGTGGAGTTCTTCTGGCATATATCCACGAGTGACTGCGAGGTAACGCTTCTCAACATCACGCTGGCGCCACTGTTCGACCATTAAGCTGGCCGTTTCTGAATTCAGTGCAAATAATAAAACCCCAGACGTTGGTTTATCGAGGCGGTGTACCGGATAAACACGCTGGCCCAATTGATTACGCAATAGCTGGAGTGCGAACATGGTTTCAATGCGGTCAATTTCACTACGATGCACTAATAAACCTGATGGTTTGTTGATCGCGACGAGGTTTTCGTCTTGGTATAAAATTTCCAGTTTCATTTGTTATCTAAATACATAAGAATAGTGGAAAAATTATAACAAAATTTAGCGGTAAAATTGGGGAAGAAGATGTCATTTGCAACGATTAAGCGCACATTTATCACCTTGGCAGTGGTTTTAGTGGTCGCCTTAGTATTAATTCATCAAACCTATGTTGAATCCATGCCGTTTCCTGATCGTTCGAGTATGCCTTTGTTAGCAAGTACTGAAATGGAAGTGGTGGCGGATTTGCCTTTGCCGCCTGGCAATATAGCGGTCGCGGCGAGTGGGGAAGTCTTTTTTACATTTCATCCAGAAGCCAGTCCACAAATTAATGTTGCAAAACTGGTAGAGGGTAAGGCTCAAGCATTCCCCGGCAAGGAGTGGCAGCCAGGGGGGAGTGAGCCTCATGCTTTTAATGAAGTATTGTCGGTACGAATTGATCGTGAGCAACAGTTATGGGTACTGGATAACGGCAAGCACGGCCTAGATAAGGTGCGTTTGTTCGCCTTCGATATCAATAGCGGAGAAATGAAACATCGCTATACCTTTTCTCGGGCTGAATTTGCTTTAGGTTCCCACGCCAATGATTTTCAGATAAGTAATGACGGTCAAACGATTATCATCAGTGATGCCAGTATTTTAGCAAAAAGCCCTGCAATCGTTATTTATGATATTAAGCAAGAGTCAGCTCGCAGAGTTTTAGAGTTAGACCCATCAGTCGTCGCAGGAAAATTTGAACCTGTGGTGCAAGGTAAAGAGATGACTTTATTTGGTTTGTTTACGATAAACCCAGGTATCGATGGCTTAGTATTAGATTCTAATAACGAGTACTTATATTACGCGAGTATAAGTGCGGATCAGTTATATAGAGTTCCGTATGAGGCCTTAATTAATACGCAGTTATCAGAGACTGAATTGTCTGCAGAGGTAGAAACAGTCGGTGAAAAAACCATGACCGATGGCATGGCTATGGACAAGCAGGGAAATATCTACTTATCCGATTTAGAGAATTCAGCCATTGTCCGTAAGACTCCAGAAGGTAAGTTAGAAACCTTATTAAAATCTGCTTCGATTCGCTGGCCTGATGGTTTTAGTTTTGATCAGCAGGGCCAACTCTATTTTACTTGTTCTAGTCTGCATCAGGTTATAGGAATGAGTGCTGAGGACATTGCTCAAAATGCTCCATACCAAATCTACCGCTTTTTGCCCCCAAAACAGGATCTTATCGACTAAACTTAGGGTTAGATAAACGATAAAAAGGACTGTTAAATCGTATGAAGTGTGTCTATGAAGCATCCGATGTTCTAGAGGCTCATGTTATTCAAGGCTTATTAGAGCAGCATAGAATCAGTGCCTTTATTGAGGGGGAGTATTTACTCGGAGGTGTCGGAGAGCTGCCGGCTAGTCGCTTAGTGAGGATTCTAGTGAACGATGATGATTTACCCGCAGGTAGTTCACTAATCAGAGATTACGAGTCCGCCAATCACCCGCTAAGCGTCCAAACCCCCGTTGCTGAAGGCGGAATGCCAAGAAGAGCGAGCTGGCTACTGTGGGCGATGGCTATTATGGTATTTATGGAGATAGGGCGTAATTTTTTATGAGCTCCAACGGGTCCTAGTCCTTAATCATCCTCGGGCATAAATAAGAAATCAGTAGCGCCATAATCTACCCCAAATTGACTTAAGATAGCCGTAATCTGCCCTCTATGGTGAGTTTGATGGTTAAATAAATGCTGCATAACATTGGGTAAAGGCTTAACGACAAGCTCTTCTCGGGTATTGTGGTATTGCAATCTATCTTCACAATCTGTTTCACGTAAAAAATCACACCACTGAATGATTAATTCATCCAGTTTTTGTCTTGGCTGGACTAATTGCTGCAGCTCGGGATACACAACCTGGTTTAGAGTGCTTGGCTTTGGCCAATTAGTCATCGCATCATCAAGAATCGGAAATATAGTTGCTAGTCGGTTTAGCCACAATAAGTCGCCCACCATTATATGATTCCAAGAGCCGGTCAGAGAGTGAAAGAAAACCCCTAGGTCCTTATTCTGTTGTTCTTTGCTTAAGCTTAAGCTGGCTTCTAATAACGATTGATTGATCCAAGCATTATAGCGAGCGTAACGACGAAAATGGTCAGACCACTGCATAGCGCTATCCTCAAAAAAATTGCATATTGTTATTACTATAACCCATGTTGCAGCAGTCGCAATATGAGCTGGTCAAGGAAGTGAGGCTTGATTATGATAGCCTCGGTATCAACAGAGTTATTTATTCAAGGGAAGTCGAATGCGCCTGTTCGCTGTATTATCTATTGTGATCTTAAATCTAATGCCAATGGCATCGACTCAGGCAAATTTTGCTGCCTGGGATCGCACCTCAGAAGATGAGGGGGAAACTCAATGGCTAGTCAAAGAAAGTGAACACTTTGCCATTACTTACCCGCAATCAAATAAGGTCATGGCCGACAAAGCGTTAAACATTGCTGAGCGCGTTCATGATGAACTGGTCCCCTTTTTTGGCCAAGCTCCTAAGGCCAAAACTCAAATCGCCTTGGTCGATGATTTCGATCTCTCTAATGGCTGGGCTACCTTTTATCCCTTTGCACAGATTCGATTATTTAGTAGCCCGCCAGACAGCATAAATGGTTTGGAGGTTAACGATGATTGGTTACAAACCTTAATACGCCATGAATATGTGCATGTATTGCATGTAGAGATGAATAGAACGGCGCCAGAGGCCATGCGAAAAATATTTGGACGCTTGTTTATCTTATTTCCTCATGCGATCTCCCCTTCTTTTATGCTGGAAGGTTTAGCAACCTATTTAGAAACCAATGAAGAGTTAGGTTATGGGCGTTTACAAGGCTCGTATTTTGCCATGCAAATGCGAATGGAAGTGGCAGAGCAACGGTTAAAAAGCTTAGGTGATGTTGCGGCACCATTACGGGAATGGCCTTTGGGTATGCAGTATTTATATGGCAGTTATTTTTATAAATTTATTGCCCAAACTTATGGTGAAGAATCGATACAAGACTATTTAAATCAATACAGTGGCCAAGTCTTTTCGGCTTTCATGCAAAATAACTCAATGCGTAAAGTAATAAAGAAAAACTTTGATCAGCTATGGCAAGAATATCATGTTTGGCTTAATCAAGAGTTTAAACAACAAATCGAAGATTTTGAGTCTTCTAAAGCGCAAGGTGAGGTGATGGCCTTTCAAAAAGGGAAGGCGGGATTATTCAAGGATGTAAGTAATAGTCGCGGAGATGATTTTTATTATATTAATAATAATGGTGAAGATTCGCCGCAATTAAATAAATACTCCGCTGAGGAAGATAAAGTTACTGAAGTAGCGGATTCAAAAAATATTATCGCTTTGGACATCAATGCGCAGGGGGATATCGTAGTCAGTCGAATGATTACTTGGCTAGATGGCCGTAGTTGGGCAGATGTTTTTATCTTACGAGAAGGACTCTTGGGTAACGACTGGCAGGCTTTGTCGGAAAAATCGCGTTTACGTAATGTACGCTGGTTGAATAATAACTTGATGATTGCCAGCCGTAAGATTAATGGTATTAGTGAACTGGTATTGCTTGATAAGCAAGGAAATCAGCATAGTTTATGGCGTGGAAAAGATGAGACAACCGTCTTAGGTGATTACGATATTGCAGCCAATGAAGACTATCTGGTTGTTAGCATAAAGCGTGCGCTTCAAGGCTGGAATTTAGAACGTATTAATTTAAAACAAGGGTTAAAAGATCAAATCAAGGGTTGGCAAGTGCAATCCTGGCAAGTACTGACGGATAGTAAAGGTATTGAAAATAGCCCTCAAATACTTGCCGATGGCCAGATTCTTTTCAGTGCTGATTACGATGGTATTTACAATCTATATCTATTAAATCCAAACGTTGGTAATGAAGCAACAGCACTAACTCAGCTCACCGATATGCTGGGGGGCGCTTTTGACGCGAAAGTCGTGCAGCAGGCTAATGGCAATAATTCGATCATTTTCCAAGCCTATAGCGCTGATGGTTTTGAATTCCGAAAACTTGATTTGAAAGCCAAGCCTGTGGCCGTTAATAAATTATCTTTGGCTGATATTCAAGGTCGATATAATTATCCAGCCCCTTTCACTGAAGACGTTGAGAAAACGGAGGCGGAACCTTACAGCCCTTGGGCAAGTTTATTGCCTCGCTGGTGGTTGCCGGTTTATTTTGCAAATCCTGATGCGAGTTTGTTAAGCATCAGAACTGGGGGGGCTGATATCCTAGGTAGGCATAATTATTCAGTGGAGTTGGGGCTTGAAAGTACCAATAAACTGGCCAATGTCAATTTACAATATGGCTTTGATAACCGCTATCAATTGTCTTATCAACGCAGTCATGATTACGTTGATGTATTAGAAGATAGTAAACCTGAGTATATTATCGAACAGGATCGCTGGATTTTAAGTCGCAATCATTTGTTAACCGCATTAGAAGATCAGCTGTCATTGAACAGTGCGATCGTTGTTGAGCGTGAAGGAACAATATCACGAGAAGGCTTATTCAGCGTCCCTTGTCCCGATGGTAATGGTCAATTGCATAAATCCTGTGAAAAAACCTTAGCAGGTCTAGGAGTTCGCTTTGATAATAGAGAAGGTTATTTAAACAGTCCTGGCTTTTCATCCGGGCGCTATTTAGATTTGGTCTATGAAAGCAATGATGTTCTTACTGGGCTGTCGGATAGTGACTACCAAGGGGGCATAATCCAAGGCCAGTGGCAGGAGAACATTGATCTACCGGGGCGAAGCTCATTATCTTGGCAAGTTATTGCTGGTCGAACCAGTAAAGATAATGAAGCGCTGACTATTGGGGGGGAAAATCGCTCAGCTGAATTAAGCCTTTTTGGTCGTGACGATTATGCGTTACGGGGTTATTCCTCTTCAGTACAGGGGGGAAATAATGTGAATGTTAATCGTATAAACTTTAAGCAGTGGCTGGGTCGTATCGACAAAGGCTGGGGAGTCTGGCCTGGGGCTATTGGTGATTATTCAGCGGATCTATATCTTGATTATGGCAGTGCTTGGCAAAGCGGAAATTCTCCAGATTATTTAGCCGGGGTCGGGATTAGCTTTAATATCGAAGTATTGGTTTTTTATAATTATCTGCTGCCTGTCCAAATTAGCTTTGCCCATGGCTTAGATGATGATTTGGGCAAAGATAGAGCAAGCATTGGCGCTAGCTTGCCTTATTAGGCGTGCTGTTAAAGTTTAAATGATATTTCACCACGGAGCGGATCAGTGTCCCTGTGGTGAACTACTTTTATCTTTTAATCTTTCTCTTTAAGGTTTATTTTTCTCGACCAATAATGCTTTAAGTTCACGAATCTCTTCAGCCAGTTCATCCATTGAAATTTTTCCATCCGCTTCATCTTGTGCAGCGCGTTCTTTAGCGTGTTCGTCCTCTAAGACATTGACCACGATACCAATGACCATATTTAAAAATGCAAAAGCCGTTAAGAAAATAAAGGTCAGGTAATAAATCCAGCTTAATGGATAGACGGCCATCGTCTCATACATTACATCGGTCCAATCTTCGAATGTCATTACACGAAATAGCGTCAATAATGAAATGGAAATATCACCCCAGAGTTCAGGGTTAATATTTGCAAAGAAAGTCGCACCAACTGCGGCATAGATATAAAAAATAATGAACATCAATAGCAGTACGTAACCCAGTTGAGGCAGTGCACGTAATAGTGAATTCAGCAGCATACGTAATTCAGGAATGATGGATACCATACGCAATACCCTGAAAATACGGACTAAGCGGCCCACTAAGGCCATTTCACTATCTTCAATTGGAATTAAGCTCACGATCACAATGAGGGTATCAAACACATTCCATGCATTATGAAAAAATCGTTTCTTATTTTCTTCGGCAATAAATCGAATGATGATTTCAAATAAGAAAATCAGAGTAATACCCAAGTCCAACCACTTGACCATTTGCATGATGCTATCAGGTATCTGATAGGTTTTAGCACCAATTAACAAAGCGGATAAAATAATAATGCTGACAACAAACAGTTCAAAAATTTTGTTATTGCGTAAACGCAAGGAAGCATTTTGGATTTGGTCAATAGTCATAATATTCTTACTTACAAGGGGCTATCTGGAATGGGCAGTTTAGGCATACTCGGTTTATTGGCAGCAACCAATAACCGAGTGAACAATAATCCGGTTACTGTTTTTTCAAATACGCACTAACTAAAACAATACGTGTTCCATTAACGCGTCCTTCAACGTGCAGTGGATTATCAGTTAAAGAAATATTCTTCACCATAGTGCCGCGCTTGGCAGTAAAGTTGGCACCTTTAACGACGAGATCTTTAATCAAGGTCACGTTATCACCAGCCATTAAAGCAGCACCGTTACTATCTCGAGTCGTCTCAGCACTGAAATCAACCATGCCAGCTTCAGCCCATTTTTGTGCATCTTCTTCGAAGTACATCATATCAACGAGGTCTTGAGCCCAGGTCTCGCCTTTGGCATTCAAGGTTTTCAATTGACGCCAGGCCATGACTTGCACAGGAAGTACTTGGCTCCACATGCTGTCATTTAAACAACGCCAATGGTTTCCATCTAGGGTATCTGGGTTATTGATTTGGTCTGTACAAGTAGGGCAAAGCATAACACTTTGCTCAACACTACCGTCGCTAGGAGCAACCTCAAATTTAGCCACAGGCGCATCTGCTGCACATAATTCACACTTCGAGCCACAGCGTGCTAATAGGGTATTTTCAGTTGTCATTATTCAAGCCTCAAAATTCAGGGCGTAATTATGCCAGATTTAGGGGGAAAGAGGCTAGAAGTTAGAAGGGAGGAGAATGAAAGTGTTGGAATAAAAGGATCATGTATGCAGTAGGATAATCTTGAATTAAACCAAGACAAACCTACCACATAACTTAACGGTTAAGCTAAAAACAGGCGCTAGCCATTGGCTTCTGCCGCGACCGCTGTAGGGTCTTCAATTTCATTTTCAAACGCTTTCAGGCGCTTATAAATCGAAATGAGCTCTACGATGGTAGACCAAGAGTTGACCAAGAACTGGAAAGATTCTTCAACTTTACCGAAGGCACGAATGATCTGTTGCATAATCCCTAAAGTGATTGCGCCTGCAACAATGGTTGGCCCAAGGGCAATATAAGGGATGATGACGGTGAACTGGAGGTAAGACCATTTAGCCACGTCAAAATATAAGTAGTGTAAGTACAGAGTGAAATAATTCTTGCGCACATTACTGAATAATTGTTTTACGCTAGGAGGCGTTGCATGATCTAAGTGATCTTCCCCTAAAACCAGTTCTTTACGATAGGCCGCTTCAACACGCTGGTTATTAAATTCTAATCCCGGTAATTTAATACCGACGACCGCGAGCAAAACGGTACCTAGAGTTGCCGAAATAATGGCGATGAATACCAGTGCTTGTTCGACATGGCCAATCCAAGGCAGAACTTTCACATGCTCACTTAATCCCCATAATATGGGTAAGAAAGCCATAAGAGTCATAACAGAGCGAACGAAGGCAATACCGAGGGTTTCCATGATGCGAGCGAAGCGCATGGTATCTTCTTGTACACGTTGAGCGGCACCTTCGATGTGACGAAGTTGATCCCAGTGACCCATATAGTAAGTATTCATCGCGGTGCGCCAGCGAAATACGTAGTGTTTAACAAAGAATTCAATCAATACTGCGACGACAATATAGATGGCCGCAATTTCAACGAAGGTAAGGCACTGTGCTAAGAAATCATTGAATTCAATACTTCCAGGCGCGCCTAAAGCTTCTTGGATCGTATTATAAAAAGTACCGAACCATTCATTGATTTTTACATCAAGCTGTACCTTATACCAAGTAACAGCCAGTATGACCAAGGTTCCAAGTAGTGACCAAGGTAACCATTTTTTATTGAGAAAAAACGACTTAAACATACGATTGAATAACCTATTGTTAGCAACTCATTAACTAAAAATGAGTGCTGATTTAATTATTGTTGTTAGAGCTAATCACGAGGGATTAAGTTCAGTTTGTTAGCGTTTCGCTAATGAAGGCAAATTGAACTTCTTGCTCAGTATCTTATCCAGTATTGCCGCAGGTAACCAGCGTTTCAATAGTGGCAAACCAAAACTACCATTACCGATTCGAATAACGGCCTTAGGTTTGTTTAATAATTGTGCAATTAATATATCGGCGAATTCAGCTGCTGGAGTTGGATTATCTTGAGAGGCGGTAGCTCTGGCTTTAATGGCATCCTTTAATGGGGCATACAGTGACTCAGGAGTAATACGTTGTAATACGTTTGCCAGAGAGTTATCCCCAAATTTAGATTCTATTGCACCAGGCTGTACGGTAATTACATCGATACCAAAAGGTGACAGTTCCATTCGTTGAGCGTCGGATAATGAGTGTAATGCGGCTTTGGTCGCGCAATAAGCACCTGAGAAAGGGGTCGTGGTAATTCCCGATACTGAGCCAATATTAACCACTTGGGCACGCTCGTCGGTTTCTGTTTTAGCCATTAATAACGGAAGGCAGGCTTTTGTTAGCTCCATCGGGGCGAAGACATTGGTTTCAAATTGGGCTCGTAAATCTTCAATGGGCATATCAATTAGTGGGCCCATGGCAGCATAGCCTGCATTATTGATTAACACATCTAAGCGCTTATGGTCTTGTTTAATATGGGCAATGGCATTGTGAATGCTGCTAGCATCATTCACATCGAGTGCCAGCTTTTTCAATTCCGGATGCTGTGGAAGATCCGTTAGGCTATGAATATTACGGGCGCTGGCATATACGTGAAAACCTTCGATTAAGTATTTTTCACATAACGCACGGCCAATACCTGAAGAGCAGCCGGTTATTAAAACTGATTTCATGCGGATGTCTTCTCTTTAGTAAGTGTAGAAACTAACTTTTCTGCAGAGGCTTTATAGGCCCCATTAGCTGGGGTTTTATCAAACCAAGGCTGGGCTTGTTCGAGTTGTTTGGCGAGTTGTAATAAGGTTTTCTCATCTCCCATTGGGGCGATGAATTGTGAACCTAGTGGTAAGCCTGATTCCGTCCAAAAAAGCGGAACAGACATTGCGGGCTGTCCAGTAAGGTTAGCTAACTGAGTGAAAGGTAATTTCTCTAAGTTTTCTAAAGCCAGCTTTTTAGTGATGCCAGATTTTAATAGCAGTTTCTGCAATCCAAAGGCATTAACAATTTTAGTACCTATTTTATCTACGATGCCTAAATCAAATTCGCCGATTGGTACGGGCTCACTGCCTAGGGTTGGGGTGAGCAATAAGTCATATTCTTGATGCAGTGCATGCATGCTTTGGCTGAAGTCATTCCAGCGGCGTTTAGCGCTAACAAATTGTTCGGCGGATATCTTTTTGCCGATATAACCCATCAGCTTGGTCGTATCTTCTACATCTAAGTTACTGAAGTTGGTATTTAAAATTTTAGCGGCAAACTCCATGTCGGCGGCAACATGGCCATAGTACATAGTGAGATAACTATCGGTTAAATCATCAGCATTAATATAAGGCTGTACCCCTTCAACGGTATGGCCTAATGATTCTAACAACTGCACGGTATGCTGAACGGCTTTAACTGCATCGTCGGTTACCGGGCGGTCAAAAAAGGAATGGACAGAATACGCGATTTTTAACGGTCGAACAGGTGTTGCTAGGCATTCGAGATAACCAGATTCTTTTCTAACCGGATAAGGCGTACTGCCATCAGGGCCAGAGGTGACGTCCAACATAGCCGCGCTATCGCGCACCGAACGGGTCAAAACATGCTCAGCCGCGGCACCATCCCAAAACTCGCTGTAATATGGGCCAGTAGGCGTACGACCACGGGAAGGCTTTAAGCCAAATAATCCACAGCAAGCTGCTGGAATACGAATAGAGCCTCCACCATCACCACCGGAAGCCATTGGCACGATGCCGGCAGCAATGGCAGCACCGGAACCGCCACTAGAGCCGCCCGGTGTATGTTTGAGGTTCCAAGGGTTTTTTGTCGGTCCAAATGCTTTGGGCTCAGTAATTCCCATTAGGCCAAACTCAGGGGTATTGGTTTTACCGAAGATAACCACGCCAGAGGATTTGTAGCGCTTAACTAATTCACTATCACTGGGTGAAATACTGCCCCGATAAGCGGCACTGCCATTACTCATCGGAGTGCCTTCTAAAGAACCTAATAGGTCTTTTAATAAGAATGGAACTCCGGAAAAAGGACCATCAGGTAGACCTTGAGCTATTTGTTCGTGTCCAAATTCATAGAGCTTGGTGATGATGGCGTTAATCGCAGGGTTTTCTTTCTCGGCATGGGCAATGGCGGTATCCAATAACTCACTGGCGCTGATGTCTTTTTTCTTAACCAGCTGTGCTAAACCGATGGCGTCGTAGTTAGCGTAATCTTTTAGCATGTTATAGCCCCAAAATGACGATTATAATTGTAATTAGATCGCCTGACTCTATCACAGCCCTGTATCATCCTGAAGGTGCTAATGAGCCTTACTCATTAGTTTGAAGTTATGTTCGTTAACTCCAAAGTCAGCTATCGAGGAGGCGGGCGGTTGTCGTAAGGGTCATAATCATCCGGATAATAGTCATCTGGATAGTACTCATCTGGATAGTGCTCATCAGGAAAGAAATCTCCAGGATATGAATCATCGGGATAATAATTGTCATGATGATCATGTTCAGGTGGGTAAAAATCCTGATCGTTAAATTCAGGATCAGGATGATGGTTGTCTTGAGGGTCTATGGAGCGACGGATAAAAGTATCATCGTCTTGCTGCCATTGGTCTTGCCACTGATCCATATCGTTTTCAGTGGGCTCATGGTCCATCCAAAACTCTTGATCTTCCATATCAATGCCAATACGCATGCTGTCATTGGGATCAAATAAATCATCCGTAAATTCTGGTAGCTGAACTTCAAAGCCTTCAATAAAGAACTCTGCATCCGACAGTGGGAAGCCTTCTAGCCAAACTTCATCAGCTAGCTCAAATATTCGATTATGTGGCAGAGGAGCCCAATCATCGACAATAAAAATACCACCTTGCATCTTACCTTGTAAGCGCAGAGGTTGATCGAGTTCAGGCTGTTGTAGGTTAAAGGCCAGTTTTTGTTGTGCTAGCCAGTATTGGCCATCAATCACACTGACAGGGCCGGCCAATTGAATCGATTGCTGGCTTTGAACAACCAATAACGTCGCTTTAACCTCTTGGTTTGGCATGCGCAAACCACTGATCGCAATATGATCAGCGGTTTTCAGCGGGTGCTGGCTTAATTCATGGCCCAAGTGATTAACAATACGGGTCGATTTATCAATGAGAACGGTTTGACCCATTAACGTAAGCTTACCCATTTTATCGTTAGTAAACGCGATCGTTTCTATTTTGCCTACGACATTAAACAGTAAGTGGACTTCCAGCGCTTGATAGTCGCTATCATCAATGGAGTCTGCGAGAACGGCAACCATTTGTCCTAAACGAAGATCACTCCGCTGGGCTTGTTTTCCGGCAATAAGGTACTCAGTGCTGTCAGGTAATTGAATATGGCGGTCATTGACCCAAATACTGCCAAATGCAGAAATTGGTCCTAAAATAGCGGCTTTACTTGGCCCTTGCTTTCCTGAGCCACCCAGACCATTTTCAATAATATCGTTTGCTTGACGTCCAGAGCCTCCAAGTCCATTCGCTTGAGCCTGACGAATACCACTGCCACCTAAGCCATTTTCGGGTAAAGGCTCCCCTTGTCTTCCACTGCCGCCAATGCCGTTATATTCAATATTTCCCGTATTTTTAAACCCTTGGCCTTGGCTATTATAAGCACTCCAACGACTATCTTGGGTCGCACAAGCCGAGAGCAATAACAAACAGGAGAGTAGTAGGCCTCTAATCATGTGGAGCCTCTATTGTTTTATCCGCTTCGTCAAAAACGTAGAGGCCAATATTAATACGCTGATCGTTTACCTGCGGTTGGTTTAAGCTCTGATCCTGTTTTTTAAGCTGTAAGGCGCGTTCGTTAAGGGATTGTAAAAGCGCCATACCTTGGTCATTTGCAAGCTGTTTTAATTCAGCAATAGAGGCTTCTGAGAGACCGTCATAATATAAACAGCGTTCAAATTTTCCTTCACTCAGGTGATCTTTGTTACTTGATGAAAGGACATTATGAGTGGCTGTGGCTAAATGATCTGCAACATTCATCCCTAAGAAAAAGGCTTTTTCATCCATGCTATGGCTAGGTACGAAAGCACCAGGAGCTAAAGTGATCAGCTCATTTTTGCTATCCGCGGTATCTTCAAGGGTAACCACCCCAAGGCGCAACCACTCATCGAGTACGACACGGGCACGAATGTCTTTTTTACATACTTGTTCGACCAAACGTTCAAATGAGGGGCCATTAGCGTCGGCTTTGAAAGGCAAGGACAGTGGTTGCTTATCGTGATCTAAGAACTCCGCTTGTCCCATCCAGTGCGCAGCTAGCTGCACACCAATACTGATGTTCTCAGGGCTATCTTGAGGAGCCTCGTCTTCATGCCGTAGACGTTTGATGTCTTTGCGGTGAATTCCTGTCAATAAACTAATACGAGTATCTGTTTGAGGCTTGTCATTGAGAGGGAATTCTTGATCGGCAATCTCTACATAGGCTTTTTTAAGCCATTGCTGAAATACCGGAAAGGTAATTTGAAAGGATAATAATAAACGCACGAGAGGACGTAACAAGCGCTGTACTGCGGTTGCAACTGCTTTAGGTATGCCTGTTTGGCTGTTGTTGTGCGAATTATTTGAGTTCATTCTTTTATCATAATTCAACGAGGGATTTTTTCCCACTTTTTCTTTGTTTGCGCTCTAGGTCACAAAAATATTCTATCTTTTCTTTGACAAGGGAAAAATTCCCTCGTAAATTGTAATGGTCTTGAGGGAAAAATTACCTCGCGTGACGAGTGTGATGTAAACATAACGAAGAAAAACTAAATAACGATGGTATTGCCCAGTGGCATAAGTCATCAGGAGTCGATCATGAAATCAGCAGAAAAGTATTCAGCGGTGAAGAGCACGTCGAAACAAGTTTCTAAGCAAGCGTTAAATAAGTTGGCTGTCGCCACCTTCGCTTTGGGCAGTATGGCCTTGGCATCTTCCCAATCTATGGCCTTAGAGCAGAGGATTATTGGTGGCGCAGATGCAACCAGTGGCACTTATCCTTGGATGGTTTCATTGCAGAGTAAGGATGGTAGCCATTTTTGTGGTGCCAGCTTATTGGATAAGCAATGGGTGCTAACCGCGGCACATTGTGTAGAGCGTGAATCGGCTGATGGCATGCAAGTAGTGGTGGCTGATTACAATACTCAGCAAGTGGACGATGGTGAAGTAAAGGCAAATGTTGAAGCGATCTACATTCATCAAGAGTACGGAAATGATCACGATATTGCCGTACTAAAACTGGCGACCGAAGTTGATAAAACCTTAGTGAATGCGGCAAGTAATACCTTTATTGATGGTCTAGCCGCTGCCACACCATTAACGGTGATTGGTTGGGGTAATACCAGTACTACCGGGGAAGAATTCCCAGAGATATTACAACAAGTAGAGGTGCCGCTATTTGATCATGAAAGCTGTAAAACAGCGTATGCCGCAGTAGGGCAAACGGTCACGGCGAATATGATTTGTGCGGGGCTGGCGGCTGGTGGTAAAGACTCCTGCCAAGGCGATAGTGGTGGTCCTTTAGTTATTGAGTCAGCAGGTAGCTGGGTGCAGGTTGGGGTCGTGAGCTTTGGTGAAGGCTGTGCTCAAGCAAACTTCCCTGGGGTATATACCCGTGTGGGAAATTATGTTGATTGGATTGCGCAGGTCAAAAATGGTGAAGTCCCTGTTCATACAGGTCGCCCAGGTGAACCAATGCCTGAACAGCAGGAAGTGGTATTAGGTTTACCTGAGTATGCTGATTTTATTGTAACTAATGGGGAGCAGACGGTTAGCCAAACCTTGTCGATTAAGAATCCAGCTGATGCAACGGCCAACCTGATGGTATCGACAATGTCCGTCAGTGGTGCTGAGTTCAGCGTCGCGGATAACCAGTGTGAAAATCAATCATTAGCGATCGATGCGAGCTGTAGCTTTAAATTAATCTATACCCCTAATGAAGAGGTTAAGTTTTCTGAAGGTGAGTTAGTTGTAACGACCGACCATGCCGAACATAGCGCTATCAAGGTGGAGCTACTAGGCACCGATAAAAAAGCCTTGGAAGATGATGGTTGGTATGACGATGGCACCGATGCATGGAACCCGAACGATGATGGTGGCTTTGATGTGAACTGTGATTTTCTTGGGGAAGATGGCAGCGCCGAGTTAGGGTTAACCGTGACTGGCCCAGGTCGTATTAGCTTTAATGCGACTGTCGCAGAGGGAAATCGTCTTGCTTATAGCGTTGATGGTAAAACCGTTCGTCAATTCCGCAAGAAGCCAGGGGGTCGTCCAGAGCAACACAATACTGAGCTTGGAGAAGGGGAACACCATATCGATTTCGACTTTGAAGGCGCTGAATGTTCAGGGGATGGCATTGGCGATATCAATATCGACTTAGAGAATGATGGCGAATTAGACGGTAATGCAAACAATGGTGATGGAGCAGAAGGAACAGACGCCGAGGAAGAGAAGACAGCAACCATAACTGTCGCTGGGGCCTTTAATCCGCTCACTTTACTCGCTAGCTTGTTATTGCTTCCTTTATTAGGAGGTCGTCGCCAACAGAAATAATTTCTCATCTAAGAATGTCCTGTGTGTTTTGGGGGGCGTAAGCCCTCCCTTTTTTAATATTTTAATCTGCCTAATGTAGTCGAGGTGTGTATGAATATGATCAAGAACTTATCATTTCTCTTTGTATTTATCATGGCGGTAATCAGTTGTACTTTACCTGCTGCAGAAGAGTCCTCTTCAGTGTATCAGCGTCCTTTTGAATTAGAGACGCTATACGGATTCAAACTAGCTCAAGAGAGCATCATCATTACCGTTATCAGTACAGGCTGTACCCAAGAAGAGGATTTCCATCTACAAACCTCCTCAACACCTGAGGGATATGATGTCAGTATTATGCGAACTAAGCCGGATCGATGTCGTCGTGCGCCAATGTACCAACAAATAAGGATTCCGCTTGACCATTCGAGAAAAAATGATCATTTTAGGATACTGAATTCGGTAAAGATGAAACCTTAAAAGTGCAAACAATAGCGATCAATTATTCCAAGCCTAGGCAATCTATGAGTGCCTGGGTTTTTACGTTTTTACTTGGACTCATTCTGAGTATGGCGGCGAGTGCTCAGCAGTCGGTTCAAACGAGTTTATCGAGCTATGGCTTTGTGGGTGATTATGGCTTGGAAACCGATACCTTCACTTTAGCCACGCAAGCATCAGTCAAGTACCAGCATGACCAGTGGGCCTTGCGCTTTACTCAACCCTATATATTTCAGGATGGCCCAGCCGAATTAATATTATTAGAAGATGGTGAAACTGGAGAGCAATTTCTAGTAGGAAGTGAAGAACGTAAGCAACGCAGTGGTTATGCAGATCCGAGTTTGAATGTAAGTTTTAATTGGCCAAAAAAATCCAGAGCAGGTCGTTGGTCGATATCTGGGCGCTGGAAAATACCGACGGCAGATCAAGCGCAAGGTTTTTCAAATGGCCGTCATGAATATAATGTAAATCTCAGCCGTAGTTACCGCTATCAACGTTGGATGCTGCATGGCCGGGTTGGCCGTCATTTACGTCAAGATAAAGAGTTTGCTGATAACAGTGCGCGCAATCAGGTTAGCTTGGGGGGCATGTACTTCCTAACACGGCGAACAGGGCTAGGGATGTCTTATTATCATAAAGAGGCTACTCAAAGTCAGAATGACGATGTTAGGAGTATCAATCTGGATATGCGTTTGAGACTCGATAGGCATTGGCAACTAGGGGGTCATGCCGGCATGGGGCTATCGGACAGTGCTGCGGATAGTTTCGTTGGGGTAGATTTATCCTATCGTTGGAAGATAGCCAATTAATTGATAAGAATACGTTAGTCTATTTAATAATAAAAATAATGAGATTAAATATGAATATTGAACATGAGAGTAAAAAGATATCACTTTCAGTAACCCTGATGGAATATTTCCCATTGTGGCTGAAAGTGAGTCTGCTGAAAATAATGACCTTAGGGATTTACGCACCTTGGGGGAATCAGGCTCTAAAAAGCTATCTATATTCCAATGCAAAATATAATAACAAACTTTTTAATACTAAAAACCAAGCTCTCAAAGTATTTAAAACTAGGCTGATATTAGTCATTTGGATGTTTGCGCTGTATTTAATAGCCGCGAGCGTACCTCAATATGATCTCGTATTGCAGTTATTATTTTTATTAACGTTACCGGGGTTTTATTTGACAGAAAAAAAATATTCATTAAATTCAATACAGTTTGATCATTCAGAGTCTACCTTCACACTCTCTCTTGTTAAGTTTTATCAATCCATTATTTCTCCTATTGCAGTGTTTTTATTACTAAGTACAGTTATTTTTAACAGTGAAATAATCGATAGCCAATTTTTAGCCAGTATTGATAATAAAGAAGAGCCTGCTGTTTTTTCTGAAGATTCTTATTTATCTCGCACAGAAAGCGATATCTTAGCCATAGATGAACATGCTAGGAGCCACTCATCCGATCACGAAGCGCATGATTATTGGGGAGAGGATATTTCGGCGGAAGAAATAGACTATTTAGACGAGCATGAAAAATCTCATAACCATGGCAATATTGCGCTATCACGTTTGCAAAAATATCAGCTAGCGAATCAGGGCAATCAATTTTTACAGTATGCCTTAATGTGTATTCTGATTTTAATTTTATGGCCTTGGTTAGATTTCAAAATTATTGAATATCAGGTGAATAATACTCGATTCTTAAATAGCCGCTGGCAACTAAAGTCGAGTCCTATTTCATTATATGGATTGTATGCCAAAGTATTATTTTTGATTGCGGGACTTCTGGTTATGAGTGGCCTAGTGATTTCAATGCTACTAATGGGGGATGAAGGAAGTAGCCCTGAATTTTGGAGTAATGCATTGGTTCATGGTTTTTGGCTATTGCCTTTGTCTATTATTATATTCGCCGTGGTTATGAATACCTTGCAGGCATGGCGTCGACAGTGGAAGTTGAATAATTTGTCGAGTGAGCAATTAACCATCACCAATAGCGATACTTATTTAAGCAACCTGTTATTGTCGCTTAGTAATACATTGGTTGGGCTCTTCACATTAGGTTTTGCCATTCCGTGGTGTCATCTGCGAAAATACCGCTATCAAAGTAAGCACCTGATGGTCGAGTGTCGCTAGAGTATTAGAAACTCGAGTGCTAGAGACTTGAGTATTAAAAACTGGAGTGCTGGTTACCATTAACATTAATCAATAAGAAGGGAACGTCTTGTTCCTTTAGCCAAGATAATCCGGCTTGCTCCGCAAGCATCGTCAAAGTCGCAAGACTACCGGCAACTAAACATTGCGGGGCGAGAATGGTAACCGAAGCCCAATGGTTAACTGGCCAGCCAGTTTTCGCTTTCAGTATATGGCAATAATGTTGATCATTAACCTTCATAAAGCGTTCATAGTTGCCGCTGGTCGCCATGGCACCATTATGCAAGGTTATTTGAGAAATGGCTTGTTGGGGCTGTTTAGGATCTCGTATACCAATATCCCAGCCAGACTCATCGACTTTATCACCGATAATTCGAATATCTCCACCGAGATCTACTAGGCCGTGATGAATTCCCATCGATTGAAATATTTCAGCGGCTTTGTCGGCAGCATACTCTTTGCCAAAACCGCCAAAATCTATTTCCATACTTTTCTTGGGCAAAAACACTTCGTTTTGATCCCAGTGAATCGATGGCCAGTCTATGAGCGGTAATAATGCTTGAATATCTGTTTTATTGGGGGATGTTTTAGATTTGAAATTCCAAACTTTTCGCAGAATGCCCGAGGTGATATCAAATAAGCCTTCACTTTGCTGGTAGCAAAGATCGGCATAGTTAAGTAATGCCGCCGTTTCTGCGTCGATAGGGGTTGCTTTAATCCCCGCATTATTATTGATGGTTTGTAATAAACTGATTTCGCGATAACGGCTAAATTTTTGCTCGATTCGCTGAACTTCAGCTTGGGCTTTAAGGCAGGCTTGTTGCAGTAGGGCGCTATCACCTTGCAAGAAAAACTTGCAAGGTGATGCCATCGCGGTGAAATTATGCTGGTGAAAATTCATAGTGCAAGACTAACTAGAATTTGTAATCGATACCAGCGGTAAAGGTTGAAAAATTCACTAATGCCGGGGCTTCATCATCACTGGCACCAAATAGAGCTAAGCTTTCTCGACTGGTATATTGCTGCCAGTCAAAATGAAATGCCCAATTCTCAAGTTTTAATTCACTATTAAAACCAAAGGTAAAAGCGCCGTAGCTGGAGAGACGATAATCACTACTATTAAGCTGATCATCGGCCGGATTTTGCTCTAGTGAATAAAAGTCAGCCTCGGTTTGAGTATAATAACGAACTAAAGGCGTGGCGATAAAACGATAGCGACCGAGATTAATCTGCTGCGCCCATTTCATATCAATCGTATGAGAAGATATGCCCCAATCATCATAATAATAACGATAACTTGAATGAAGAGCGGCCCCATCTAATACGTTGGCAAATTGCTTATGTTGAGCCGACAGTGTTATTTGATCGCGGCTATCAGGGCGTCTATCTTCAAACTTGTAAGGATCTGATAGATAACCACTTAACTGGGTAAAACCAATTCCGACTTGCAGGGTACTGTATTTATCCAGAACTTGGTTGATACCCTCATAAATAGAGAAACTGCGTTTTTTTCGTCCATCGGCTTCAGTACGGGAAGTCGATAAATCAGGATCCGTAGGGGATAGCTCGTCATTAGAAACGGAAAGCGAGCCAATCAAGGTGGTATGTTTAGCAAATATATCTAATGTGCCATCGATTCCCAAAGCTACCGATTGGTAATCATTTTCGGTAGACAGTGCAAATAAGCCACCTACAGTTCCATGATCTAAATATTTCTTCGGTGCAATTTTAATATCGGTTCTTTGTTCTTCGATACTGGCACCACTCATGAGAAGAGTACTTTGGCCTTCGTTGTTTTTATACGTTTGGGTCGGGGACGCACCACTCATTGTTTCAAACTGTAATTCGCTAGCAATATACCAAGATTCGCCAATAGGTGTGCGATAGCCAAATTGCTGAACATCGATTTGATAGCGACCGGTTTCATTAGTAAAGGTGCGTTCTCTTGGCGCATCCGCTTCCTGATAACTAGTATAGCGATAACTAAAACTTGTGTCCGTCGGTGCGACTTCTGCTTGGGTTGGAATCGCCAAAGCGGCCGCAGACAATGCGCTAAAGGCTGATAACTTTTTCATGTTTGAATTCCTTTTCAGTTACAGCCACAGCCGCCACCAGCGGCTTGACCACCACCGGAAGAACCTTCTTTACTGAAATATATGTGATTATCGAGAGAGCTGCCTAATGGATCTGTTGATGAGGTCATTACATCTTTTGAAAGATAACCTCGCTGCCAAGGTTTCACTGTCGTGCAACCTGAAGCAACCATACAGCTTGAAATAATCGAAAGCAGAATGATGTTACGCATAATGTAAGTAGGTTCTCGTTATTATTTTTTCTTCAATAGGGCAGCGATTTTATGCTTAAGCTCTTTACTATCAGTCTTTTTAAAACCTTCATGAACTAAGCTTACTTTCCCTTTTCTATCGATTAAATACGCTGTTGGCATACCTTGCAAACCATATTTGTCCGGGGTAGTACCCTCGACATCACGAGCCGTTGGATAAGCGACGGGAAATTCTTTCAAGAACTCCATGGCGTCCTCTTTTTCTTCGTCTAAGTTAATTGCAATAACTTCGAAGCCTTTCTTTCTATACTGCTTTCGTAGTTTATTTAATTCAGGCAGAGATAGGCGGCAAGGGCCGCACCATGATGCCCAAAAATCAACATAAACTACTTTACCTCGATACGATTTAAGTTGGATATCACCACTTCTTTCTAAGCGTGGCAATTTAAAATTGGGTGCCGTATCTCCCACACTGATAGCAAGAGCGCTACTCGTATTTAGAGCCAGAGCGAGAGAACCCGCAATGGCTAAAGGTTTTAGTAATTTGCTTATCATTCTAACTATGTCCTTATGAGAAGATATCGAAATCGTCTACTAATAATGGGAAGCGTACCGCTATTGTATTTGAATCAATTCCCAGCTCTTTTCGCAATGCTAAATTAACATGTGCCGGAGTTAATAATTGACCATTTGCATCAGGCTGTCCAGTAGAGCGGTTTAGCGTTTGTGCACGGAACTTTTCGTTTGACGCCCCAAATACCTTTCCGCCTTTTCCACTGCCCGTTGGATGCATTACCATCACACTGGTGACAGGCCAATGATCTTTACCGTTACCAGAATTGTAATAGGGTGTGCGACCAAAATCACTGCCGATTACGACCGTTGTTTTATCCGCAATACCAGCCGCTTCTAGCGCTTCTTGTAAGTAAGCAACGCCTTCTAATAAATCCCCTAACGATTGATATTGGCTATTATCATGATTACCGTGGGTATCAAAGCCACCGGTACTGATATTAGCACTGGCCGCAATGCCTGCTTTAAAGGCTGCTGCGACTAATGAAGCCTGGCGTTTGAAGCCTTGATCGCGATTATTCATGTGATCATTGGTTGGGACAACAGCCTCAATTAAAGTTTTTTCTTCACTGAGTTTGGCAAGATCATTATCTGCTTGGCGAACGGTGAAAAGCTGGTTCAACTGTTGGCGGCGTAGAGGTAACGCTTCACCTCCTTGTTGTCTCGCTATACGCTCAGCTTGAGCCTGTTTGATTTGAGAGTAGACATCGGTACTTTGATCGGAATTACGATAATGATAACGCTCACTATTTGGATCCGCTAAGCGATCGATAAAACCCGCACTGCTTGCACGAGCACGAGAAACAAGTGATGCGGTAAAGTCGTAGCCGCCATTGCTAATGTAGGCCATCGGTAAGCTTGGGTTTTTGCTGGCAGCAAATAATGCGGCCAAACTAGGGTAACCCATTTCTAAGCTGCCACTCCACGTTGCTCGGTTACCGGTATTATGGTTGTTGGTGCCATTATCGACACCGTTAATCACGGTCAGTTTATCGTGATAGGCAGTAAAAAAGTTTTGATACTGGTTATCAACTCGGGCCGTTGTAGCGTCATTATTATTAATTCTAGGAGTATCACTCCAAAGCATTCCTGAAACAGGATTTCTTTTTGTTTCAGTATTAATAGCGACAGAGTTGATTGACCCTCCATTACGGGCATCGGGACGTTCAGATAAATATTGTCCTAAATTGCCTTTGGGATCACAAAGTGAAGTAGGGTCCCAGCCTCCGCCAGCATTAACCATCACTAAAAAGTGATCAGGAGCGGCAGCATGTGCTTTTGAAGCCGTTAAAGGTAGGCTGGCAGTCATACCAGTCGCTGCAAGCAATTGTATAAAGTCACGACGTTTCATGGCAGTCTCCTTATTCGTAAATATAACGGTAGTCAGAAAGTAGGTAGGTGATTACAGACATCCACGAGCGGATGACATAATTCTCATCACGGTCGATGCGTAATTCACTGTCTAACCCTTGGTCATTATTCTCTCTGTCCCAACGAGCCCGACAGGTATATTCAAGATAAGTCGAAGGCTCAGGATCATAATCATCAGGATTACTAAGCATGGTTTGACCTAGCTTCCACGTAGAAAAGAAAAGCTGATAAGTTGCTTCAATTTCAGCATGGTTTAAGGGCAAGTTTTCGCTAAGCAAAGTGCTATGAAGGTATTGAATATTTTTCTTGATAGCTTCTACATTCGACGTCAATTCAAAACCATCCGCATCTTCAGGTTGGATGTCTGGGCTGACATGTTTGAACAGACGACGTTCATTTAAAGTAGGGGTTCGAGTTTTAGTAAAATCATAAGCGGTTGCACGGCAAGCCATCTCAACAGCCATACGTTCTTGCATTGCCACCATAAGACCGCTAGGTTCGTTAATTCGATCGGTGACCGAATCAGAGTCAATGCCACCGAACATAATACGGTTATCTTGATCGTTGGCTCGTAATTCATACCAATCAAAACCTAAGGTTGCTGTGAGTTTGCGTTGCAACATTTCTGGGCTTAATAAACGAGTCGAGCCGATGTGTGATGCTTCAACAACTTTGTTGGTATCAACGGTATTCGCACGATAATAAGGGCTTAATAAAAGTCCTGTAACGGCGGTTTTAACATTCCAATTATCGGCGACCATCGCTTGGCCAATATTTGAAAGTATTCCACGCTGTGCGTTGTAGGCTGTTACTACATCAGGATCGGCATTATCACCAGGAGCATTAAGTAGGTCTTGGCCAATGATGCCTTTATATAGATGACGAGTAATCGCTCGCATGTAACGTGGGTCTTGTGCAATTTCTTGGCCTAACCACTGCAGCATATTTTCAAATTGGCTAGTACCACCCGAGGTAGGAAGCTTTTTACCGGCAATACCCGCAGATTCAATCCCGTTAGAACTCCATGAGCTCGCATCTAGAGTACTAGGAATGCGACGACCTTGACCATTCCAATGCTGGAAAGCTGAGGCTACGGGATCCATTACGGTATGACAGGTGTAGCACGCTGGGTTATCGAGTGTTGGATTCGCACTGCTGGTATCGATAGCATCTTCTGGGCGAGAGCCTTCAATCTCAAGGATATCGGTATCTAAGAACATATCGTATACCATGTAAGAGCGATGACGGTTGCGATTGGTATTCGTCGTTGGGAAACGATTTAAGAACATGGCAGAAGTCAAAATACCAGAATGAGGAACACCTGTTGTGTATTCTAAGCTGCGGGTAATTCGAGCTGGTTTAAAATCATATTGGTCGTGAGTTAAGGTCGCATCGCTATAATAAGATGAATAAGCTAAGCAAGGATTCCCACCTTCAGGCAACTCTCTAAAGCTATCTTCAGGGTTAATCAATTCAGCGTCATACACTTTTTGGCTGTACCAGTTCACCATGGTGTAATCAGCCGTTACTAGTTCAGTAATAGGGCGATTATTACGAACTATGTAGTTAATTAATTCTAATCCTTCACGGGCTACCGCATCGTTAGCATAAACGTTGGCACAGCCGCGGTTATCATCATTGATATCATCTTGCGGAATATTTTCTGCAATTTCACGATCAAGACTTGGGTAGGCTGCGTCGTACCAGGTTCTGTTGGGGTAATCATCACCATCTAACAGGTTTAATGCCCCGTTGAATTGATTCACTCTTAAGTATTTATCGGTAAGAAATACATCGTTAAAAATCTCGCTTAAACGAACATAGAATTCATCTTCGTTCATCACTCTGGCCATTACCGTACTAAATCCCGCTTCGCCCTCATTGGTTACTTGGGTTATTTCAGCATCGGTTGGTAATCGACCTGCAAGCTGAACGGTAGCATTTCGTAGGGTATCCGTTAGAGGAAGGGCAGATACACCACCAAGACTAGTGGTTGCTTGGTAGAGAGAGAGGCCATTAAAAGCGTACATGATATATTCAGATACATTCGTTGCACACGCGCCATCACAGTCGGTGACCTCTGCATTTTTCCCAATCGGCATGGTTATGGCAATTTCTTCAGCCAGTGCCGAAATACTCGAGCAGGTTGCACAGGCGACTAACGGAGTACCAATTTCCGTCCCCGTCCCTTCAACACCGTGACAGCCAGCACATTGCTCGCCATAAAGACGGGCACCTTCGGCATTATAATTACCAAAATCGAGATTGACTGGTACGGATGCACCACCGACATCACCGCCATATTCCTGTTGGCAACCAGCTAAGGCTGACAGGAAGCATATTATTGCTAATAAGCGAAAAGTGTTCATTGGGAGTACCTGACTGAATTTTAGAGTTATAAGGTACCTCATAGTTTGGCTCATGAATGCTAAATTGGTCACGTTAAGACATGATGAAATGTTGTGAATGTGTGATGAAGTGTAACAATAAAAATTTAAGTACTAACGTCCAGCAAATAAGGTTAATTTATGTGGTACTTAAGGCTTATGTTTAAAGAGTCTTATCTTTTCTTTTATTATAAAAAACCTGTCTATACTTAAGGGTATTATCAGATTGACTAGGTAGTAAATCCTTGCAGTATTTTATCGCGCTTTGCTTGGCATTAATTATGACATCAGCTTCTGCTTTGGAAGCTGTGGAAGTGAGTAATTTAGAAAGTGGCTATTCTTTAAATGATCATGTGGAATTTGCTGTCGATGAGCTTGGAGAGTTTACCCCTGAGCAATTAATGTCTGCTGATCAAGAGTGGAATGTTCATAATAAAGAAACCCTTTCTTTTGGTTATACCAGCTTTGCTTATTGGCTAAGATTCAAAGTAACAAACTCAACAGCTCAAGATATCTCACATTTACTAGAAATCGCTTACCCCGTTTTAGATGATGTTCGAATGTATATCTATGATGCTGATGCTAACTTGATTACCTTGCATCAGCTTGGGGATAAAATTCCTTTTACATTACGCCAAGTTCAGCATAGACACTTCGTTGTTCCTCTTGATGTTGCAGGAAATCAGGAGCAAATCTGGTTGTTGCGTATTGAAACTTCAAGCGCAATGCAAATACCAATGACTATTTGGCCAGAGCGAGAATTCTTTATTCAAGATCAATCGCGTTTAATGGGGTTAGGTCTGTATTACGGCATTATGTTCATCATGGTGTTATACAACTTGTTTGTTTTCTTATCCGTTCGAGAAGAGAATTATTTATATTATGTATTTTATGTCGCGTCTATGGCGGGCTTTCTTGCGAGCTTGCAGGGGTTAAGTTTTCAGTACGTTTGGCCAACCGCAACCAGCTGGAATGACAGCGCAATCATCGTTATGTTATCCGGCGTTGTCTTTTTTACCTGTATTTTCACTAAGAACTTCTTAGCATTAGGAGATGGGCATAAAATATTAATTCGCTTATTCAGTATGGTGATTATTCTATCAGGAGCGATTGCCTTATCGGTTAATATTGTTCCGTATCATATCCTCATTAAAGTTCTGATTGGCCTAGCCGTTTTTGGCATTAGCTTAGTTATTTATACGGGAATACTACGTTGGAGCCAGGGCTTTAATGCTGCAAGGTATTTCACCATTGCTTGGTCATCGATGTTATTGGGTGGCGCAATTTTAGCGTTAAACAAATTTAACATTATTCCGCGTAATACTTTCACTGAGAATGCTGTTCAATTGGGTTCAGCGCTAGAAGTGATTTTATTATCTTTTGCCTTGGCTGATCGCTTAAATCAGGAAAAACGTGAGCGTTTTGACGCACAAATTACCGCTTTAAATTCAGAGCGTGTCGCGAGCACGGCTCAGGCCGAAGCGCTCGAGCAAGAGCGATGTGCTCGAACAGCGCAGGAGAAAGCTTTGGTTCATGAACGAGAGGCCCGAGAAGCTCAAGCTCAAGCGCTAGAGATTCAACGTCGAGCTAATGATACGTTAGAAAACAAAGTGCGAGAACGTACCAATGAGTTAGAAAGTGCCAACCAAAAATTAGCTGAATTAAGCACAACTGACGCGCTAACAGGAGTCAGGAATAGACGCTTTTTTGATCAGGTTTTTCAGCGTGAATTTAATCGAGCCTACCGCGAGCGTGAACAACTATCGATTCTAATGCTGGATATTGATCATTTTAAGGCTGTGAATGATGATTATGGGCATCAAGTAGGGGATGAAGCATTAAGAGTTGTCGCTGGTGTATTACTGGAGGTTATTCATAGAACGACTGATTTAACGGCCCGCTATGGAGGGGAGGAATTTGTCGTTGTATTACCGAATACCGATGTCGATGGTGCTTTTAAAGTAGCTGAAAAGATTCGCCAAAGAATTTCAGAGCAATTATTGGATGCGGATGGAACTAAATTTTCCTTAACGGTCTCCATTGGTATTATGGGGGATGCTCCAAGTTCAGGGGATAACGTTGATCACTGGCTGAAAGAAGCGGATGATGCGCTGTACTTGGCGAAAGAGGGAGGGCGAAACAAGGTCTTATTAGCGTCAGTCTGTACTAAAAAGGCGACAGAATAAAAGAGAAAAAATAACCTAGTGCCCAAAGCAATACTAATAGGGATGTTTGCCCTAGCTGAGTATTCAATTCACGACCCGTACGCTTTCTAATTAGCCAACTTAGACTTAAATGCAATGGCAGTAAAACCGAGTTGAGCCAAGGTAGGTAAGGGTTAAAAGGCAATAAAATAAAAGGTAGTAATAGCAAGACAGCGTATAACCAGCGGCTATTACTCGGTCCTAGGCGACAAGCCAGTGTTACTTTTCCTGCTGCAAAATCACCGGTGATATCGCGGATATTATTCACTAGCATGACGGCGGCAATCAAACATCCTATCTCACTGGCGGGGATGAAAAGATTCCAAAAGAAACTGCCTGTTTGTAAATAATAACTTCCAATAACCGCTATCCAACCAAAATAAAAAAATACGGCGACTTCCCCAAGACCTGTTGATGCTATGGATTTTTTACCACCGCTATAAGCATAAACTCCCAATAAAGATAAAATACCTAGTAAAGCAAAAATCCAGCCGCCTCGGTAAACTAAATAGCCACCACTGAAGATGGCGAATAGGCAAAATCCAAAGATGATTTTTTTTAATTGCGACGGTGAAATTAAATTGCTTTGTAGCGCTCGTTTAGGGCCTAATCGATTTGGTCCATCCACATGAGCCTTGAAATCAAAGTAGTCGTTGGCAAGATTGACTGCAATTTGTAAGCATAGGCAGCAGCTAAGGCACGCGGCTACTATAGTAAAATCGAATGTTGTTATATTTGCTCGGCTTAGATCGAAATAGGCTAGTAGCTGCCCAAGGAAAATCACTGCAAAAGCAATAATTAAGGTTTTTGGGCGTAAAGTAAAAAATAAGTCGGTAAGCATAATATGAGCTATTGGCCAGTATCAGGTTATAATGCCTACTTAATATCCATTTATAAAGGAGTCAGTGTCGATGAGAGTATTTCTCTATTATCTTATACGATCACCGATTAAGCTGGCTCGTGTAGGACATAAGCGAGGAAAACGGCGTTTAAGGCGTGATTTATTAGCGGTAAAAAAAGCATTAGCTCAAGAGAAAGAAGAAACTCGTGAAATGTTACTAATTTATCGTAAGTTTACCCATGGGGAAGCCAGTGATGCCGAAATGCGGGTGGCTAACGAGCAGTTAGTCGACTTGGTGAAGGGCTTAGGCATTGGTATATTTGCGGCGTTACCTTTTGCACCGATTACCATTCCTTTTATTATTAAACTGGGAAAGCGCTTAGGAATTGATGTATTGCCGAGTGCCTTTTATGAGGATGAGCAGGATTCAGCCTTACGAGCATCAAGTACTCAAGAATCAATTAGTAAAAAAAGGCGCTAATAACTCCACATCATCCAGTATTGGCCAGTGATCTTGCTGGGGCTCTGAAGTGGGCATGTCTGCGGTTGGTAAGCATATATGCGCTTGCTGTTCACCTTGCCACTCAAATTTCAATGAAAAAGCATGTAGGTAACAACGATTAGCCGGTTCACCTTTATAGCGGGCATCGCCTAATATGGCACAGCCAAGGCTTTTCAACGCAACACGTATTTGATGGGTCTTACCTGATTTAGGTGAAACCAAATATAAACGTTTAGCCGGTGGAGTATTTGATTCGATCGCGCAGGATATAAAGTGAGTGATCGCGGGTTTGTTCAGGCTGCGTTTTAATAACCAGCTGCCATTTCGTCCCTTCTCCATGTCGCCTTTTACCCAACCTTGTTTCTTTTTGGGTTTGCCACAGGCGATGGCTAGATAATGCTTCTCTATCTTGTGTTGTTCAAATAGACGGCCAAATTCAGCTGCAGCGCTGGCATTTTTGGCAAATATTACTAATCCCGAAGTGGCTTTGTCCAAGCGATGCACAGGCCATAGGCGAGTGGTTTGGCTATCAATCTTTTGCACTTCAGACAGCGCATTTTGCAATAAGCTATCAGCGCTAGGGTTATCTTGCTCTTGCTGCATACTGATACCAGTAGGCTTGTTTACAATAATCCAGTCAGCGTGGTTGTAAACGATTTTCAGCATTAGCGTTTCTGATCTTCAATGAGAGCTAATAAGCGGCGTACTAACGCTTCAAAGGTTTGAGCTTCTTCATTACCTTTACTGGCATTAAAGCTATACATTAGGCGTTCGATTTCTTCTTTGGACATGTATTGAACGGCTACTGGATTAATCATATATTCTACTCTTTTGTATAGTCAGATGAAGCGCTGGGCATTGTATATTATTGTTCTGATAAAGAAAGGTCAGTAACAAATATCAACAGATTTTTTATCGCGTAAGGACTATGGTTAGTGAAATGATGTAAAGGACACTATATGGTCAACACTCTTTTGAAGGTGATTTTCCTTTTCACTATCTTTGCAGCAAATCTTCAAGCCCAAAGCGATGCTATTGCGAACCCCGTGTTGGATGCTAAGCAGGCTTTTCATCAGGGTATTAAAGAGTTTGTCGGTGTACAACTGGCTAAGGAAATGCTATTGCCTGGCATAAAAGCACACCGCCAAACTGAAATTCGTAAGCAATATTCTATTCGCCCTTTGAATCGTAATTGGCGTACTTTGGGTAATATTGAGCAAAACCCAAAGCGGTTGTATCAATTAAAGCGCTATGCAAATCGCTATAACCTGACAATTGACCGGCTAATAAAGCAGGAAAAGCTTGAACAAAAACAACGCTATCGGTATTAATGTGCGTTCAATCTATTGAGACTGTTTTATGTTATGTCGGCTTGGTTGTGGTGCTTGTTGTATCGCCCCTTCAATATCTTCACCTATTCCTGGAATGCCCGATGGTAAACCCGCAGGGGAGCGTTGTATCCAGTTGGGAGAAGACAACCTTTGTATGATCTTTGGTAAGCCTGAAAGGCCAAAGGTTTGTACTGACTTTGGTGCTGAAGAGTGGGTATGTGGCGCAGATAGTAAGCAAGCGATGCTCATCATTTCTGACTTAGAAAAAAATACGTAATAACGATCATTGGAAAGTGAAATTATTTCAGGGAGTGGGCCATGATTAAACTTGCCTTTTTTGTGCCGGAACAATATTTAGAATCCGTTAAGCAGGCCGTTTTTGAAGCGGGAGCGGGTAAAATAGGTGATTACGACCAATGCTGCTGGCAAACGTTAGGGCAGGGGCAATTCCGCCCTTTAGCCGGATCTACTCCTTTTATTGGTGATGCCCCTAAGTCAAACAATACTGCCGGACCGCTAGCCCGAGTCGATGAATATCGAGTTGAAATGGTTTGCCAAGAAGATTGTATTAAGCAAGTTGTCGAGGGGTTAAAGCAAGCTCACCCTTATGAAGAACCTGCTTATGAAGTTTGGAATTTATTAGATTTTAATAGCTTATAGCTTTAGCCTGTCTTCTATCGATATATCGAAAACATGCGTTGGCAGGGGCGTTTGACTATTGGCTAATTGATTTTTTCTATCGTTAAAGTAGCGACGTAGCGTTGTGCTTACAGTGGGAAAGGCAAGTTCTTGCCATGGAATATCCTTTTCTTCAAATAGCTTCACTTCTAGGCTTTCTATACCGCAAGAAAAATTTAAATCGGCCAATTCGCCCTGAAAGAAAATATGAACTTGGCTAATATGAGGCACGGCTATCATCGTATAGAGCTGTAAGTTTATAACCCTAGCATTCGCTTCTTCAACGGTTTCTCGGATAGCGCCTTGCTCAGTCGTTTCCCCATTTTCCATGAATCCTGCGGGTAATGTCCAATAGCCTTTTCTCGGCTCGATCGCCCGCTTACATAATAATACCTTGTCTTCAAATATCGGTAAGGTGCCTGCAACGATGCGAGGATTTTGATAATGAACGGTATCGCAACTCAAGCAGACATAGCGTACACGGTTATCTCCTTCAGGAATAACCTGGCTAATGGGCTGTGCACACTCGGAACAAAACTTCATATCAAAAATCCGTACTGATATTGGGGAAAAGAACGACTTATAACCTAGTGTAATCTGCTATGGCTGCTAAATCCAAAGCAAAAAAAAGCCCATCTTAATGTGGGCTGTATAAAAGCAGTCGGTGAGATTGCAGGTTTGAAGCGATTATTCCGCTATGGCAAGGGGAAAAGGGATAATGTCCGCAGGAGAATCTTTTTCTTCAGCGTCTTCAGGTAATGGCTGTTGAGTGATTACCTGATGAAGATTCGCTAAGCCTTCGTGCATCATCTGTGAAATTCGTACACAAGAAGAAACGGGATTGCTGGCCTTTTGACGCTCCATATCAATTTGGAATTGCAATCCACGAAGACGTCTTTGAAAGTGATCAGGGGCTTGATTAATGATTTCTTCCACCCAAGACTGGCGCAATACTTCAAGTTTATTGGGGTCTTGCTGAGCAAGTTTCATTAATTCATCAAAGTTTGGAAGCATTAACTTACTCCTACAGTTATTTAATTATTTGCAAATTTATGTAACTAGTCTACCGCAGAATTGTCTATTTTTTAATCTTGTAGTAACTCGTATTCGTGTGGTAAGCAATTGATAACATTGAAAAAATAGGGGTGTTACAAAAGACAGTTAATAGCAAAATGCTAAAAATAATCGTTTAAAAACAGTGTGTTAACTGAACGGTCGAGAGATATATTAGCTGTAATTAATATCATTTGGTGTTCAAGAAAATAGTTTTAATGACATTAAAATATAAATAAAAAGTCGTTATGCTTAAATTTAGAAACCGTTAGCAAGAATATTGGCTGATTATTATCTGTATTCCCTGAGCCATCAGACGTAAAATGGAAAGCATGACAAGTCAGACATTATTAAAACAATTAATTAATAGCGTGCAGCAGCATGAAGCCCGTACTATTGATCAGCCAAGTCTAGCTCAGGCAGGAGTCTTGGTGGCGATTACTGATGAAGCGGAACCTCATTTAGTATTAACCCGCCGAGCAGATCATTTAAGTACCCATAGTGGTGAAGTGGCCTTTGCGGGTGGCAAGCGTGATGAAACCGATCCGGATATCGTTTTTACTGCCTTGCGTGAAGCTGAAGAAGAAATCAACCTTCAATCACATCATGTAAAGGTTATCGGTGAGCTTGATCAGGTTGTTTCGCGCTTTGGTTATGTTGTAACGCCGATCGTAGGCATTATTCCTGCCGATATCACTTTTACAGCCAATCTTGATGAGCTGGATGCCGTCTTTAAAGTGCCGTTGCGTTTCTTTTTAGATACTCAGCCTCATGACTATTTTGAGCGTGGTAAAATATCTATTCCTAGTTTTCACTATGACGGTTTTCGTATTTGGGGGTTAACCGCCATGATGATTACTGAAATGATGAATAACCATCTTGATGCCGAAATAGCGATTCGTTTTTAATTCATCACAATAATAAGAGTAACCTTATGTTATACCAATTAGGCGAGCGCAAGCCTGTTATCGAAGGTGCGCATTTTATCGCTGATAATGCCAGTATCATTGGCTCTGTGGTCTTAAAAGAAAATGCCAGTATTTGGTTTAACTGTGTGATTCGTGGTGATAACGATGTAATCACCATCGGTGAGAAGAGCAACGTCCAAGATGGGGCCGTATTGCATACCGATCCTGGCTTTAAGTTGACATTAGGCAAGGGTGTTACGGTAGGTCATAATGCTATGGTGCATGGCTGTGAGGTGGGTGATTTTACCTTGATTGGTATTAATGCGGTGATCTTAAATGGCGCTAAAATTGGTAGTCATTGCTTAATTGGTGCCAATACTTTTATTCCTGAAGGAATGGAAATACCGGATGGCTCGATGGTCGTTGGCTCTCCGGCGGTGATTAAGAAGCAGTTATCTGATCAGCAAAAAAAGATGTTGGAGTTAGGTGCGTATCATTATGTTCAAAATGGTCAGCGTTACCAGAAAGAACTAACGCCATTAAATCTTGAAGATGTATTAGCTTAAAACGGCAAGTTGAAGAGAGCAGTAGGTAATGTTGTGAAAGAGAAAAAACCACAAACGGCCGAGGTCGTAAAATCTCCTTGTGTGCATATCTGTTGTTTAGATGAGCAAGATGTTTGCTTAGGTTGCTATCGTACTTGTGATGAAATTTGCAAATGGGGTGCGATGAATAATGAAGAACGAAAAGATGTGATGAAAAAAGTAGCCGAGCGAGAAAACTCGAGCGGCAATATGATGAAATTTTAACAATAAGAATTTGGAAAAAATATGACAACCATTGGGACCCCTTTTTCGAGCTCCGCGACAAAGGTTTTATTGTGTGGTGCTGGGGAATTAGGTAAAGAAGTTGCCATTGAGTTTCAACGTTTGGGTTGTGAAGTCATTGCCTTAGACCGTTATGATAATGCCCCTGCTATGCAGGTTGCTGATCGTAGTTATACGTTAAGCATGCTTGATGGCCCAGCATTAGAGCAAATCATCAAAGACGAACAACCCGATTATATTATTCCCGAAATAGAAGCGATTGCGACGGATACCTTAGCGGATCTAGAGCAACAGGGTTTTAATGTTATACCTAGCGCTCGGGCGACTCAGCTGACGATGAATCGTGAAGGTATTCGTCGTTTAGCGGCGGAAACGTTAGAAATTCCAACGTCCCCTTATATTTTTGCCGGCACTAAGGAAGATTTTGTTGCTGCGGTAAATGAAATCAAGGTGCCTTGTGTTGTTAAACCGATTATGAGTTCTTCTGGCAAAGGTCAGAGTACTTTGAAAAGCTTGAGTGAAATTGATGCCGCTTGGGATTATGCACAAGAAGGTGGACGTGCGGGGGCTGGCAAGGTCATTGTTGAAGGTTTTGTCGATTTTGATTATGAAATTACTCTGTTAACCATTCGTCATAATAATGAGCAAGGGGAGCTTTTAACAAGCTTTTGCCAGCCGATTGGCCATCGTCAAGAAAACGGTGATTACCAAGAATCTTGGCAGCCTCAAGCCATGTCTGATCTTGCCCTTAAGCGTGCTCAGGCAATGGCAGAAAAAGTTACGACTGAACTCGGTGGCCGTGGGCTGTTTGGAGTTGAGCTATTCATTAAAGGTGATGATGTTATTTTTAGTGAAGTATCGCCTCGTCCCCATGATACGGGCTTAGTGACTTTAATCTCTCAAGACTTATCCGAATTTGCTTTGCACGTACGCGCTATTTTAGGTTTACCTATCCCTAATATCGTTCAGCACGGACCTTCGGCATCGGCGGTATTGCTGGTGGCAGGGGAAAGCAGCAATATTCATTACTCAGGTTTGGATAAAGCTCTCGCTGAAATCAATACCCAATTGCGCCTATTTGGTAAGCCAGAAGTTTCTGGACAGCGCCGTATGGGAGTTGCGTTAGCAAGAGGCACAGAAGTAGGCCATGCTTGTCGAAAAGCTTTGGCTGTCATTGAGTCGATTAAGGTTGAGCTGAGCTAGCCGCTGAAGTGACGGAATCACACTAACGAATAAAAAGAGCTTTATTATCTATTGATATTAATTATCATTTGCATTACTTTCTCGGAAAGATAATCCAGTGAAATTTATGTGTAATAAGGTTTAGCTCTTTCATAGCCTGTTGTAAATCAAGGTAAGAAAACAGAGCTGTGGTATTTTATTCGTTAGAGGTGAGTATGAAGTATTCGATCAGTTGTGCGTCCAATATAGGGCTGTTTATCAGCGTAATCAGTTTTAATAGCTACGCGGCTGAAATTGCCGACTACAAATTCCACACTGCGGCGAACATGCTAGCCTATACCGAGCTAGAGTTGTCGGGTGAACCACTCGCTGAAAGTTTAGGGCTTGATTTAGATGTTCTCGATCCTAATGAGCAAAACCAACCGACAGAGTTTGACTACATCACCGGTATAGAAAGCTACGAGTTTTCTGAAGAAGCGATGTACGAGTTGAATTATCGCTCGGGTCTTGGCCTCAATTACCTTAATGGGCTACGCCATCAGCAGCGGGGTGGCAGTGAAAAGGCCCTAAGTACTTATTTAGCCACACTAGCTAAGGCGGTTGAGCTGCCGACAGATCAGTTGGCAAAAAATCTTAATCTCATCTCTTTACCTTATCGTACAGGAACCCCTGAGTTTGCCCAGCCAGTGGACAGTTCCAAGGTCGCTGAAGAAGTGATCCAATGGTATGGCGCAGGTGAAAGTTTAATTGAAAAAAGCAGTACCATCCCAGCTTACGTTCAAGATTATAAAAGCCTGGTCTGGGTAAAAGATAAAGACAAACAAATTATTGAACCGGCAGCGATGGGTGCATTACTGCTGAAAGAAGTGATGTGGTCACAGGACTTTTTAGGCGGTATGCATACCGCGGCTGAAGATGAAGAAGTTGAAGCGATTAGCAGCAAGATGGATCAGAGTAAGGATTATGCTTTGGGTGTTTCTGCGGTAGATGGCATGAACGGATTGATTTTAACTGAATTGTCGTTAGAGAAACTTCAATACCTGCAGCAAGAGTTGGGTTATAACGGCAAGGCATTAGGTCAAACCATCACGCCTGATTATGACCCAGAAAAATCTCCCATTTGGTTTCCCCATGCAATCAACGCTGTAAGCAAGAGTATAAAAGGTAAGCCTGGTATTGCTCAGTTCAGTATTCTTGACTCAAGTTCTCAATTACGTGATAACTGGATGCTTTTATGGCCACTGAGTGAATATTTTGCTTTCAGTGATCAGCGCTTTGCAAATACAGCGCAAAACCCAGGCTTTGCTGCGGTATTTGATGGTGCGCCTTTTGCTGCGACTAAACCTTTGAATCGCGATGAAAATAAAAGTAATGACGTGCTTGCTAATGATGCATTTTCTATGGCGAGCAATTTATCTAATGCGGTTTTTAAGAACTTGGTCAGCCTTCATTTTAATAAACAATTCGGCACTTTTATCGACCAGTATGATTTAGAGAATACTGCTGCTAAGCACACTAAGAATAAAAAAGTGACGGCCTATGATGCGGCCTATAGTATAGTCGCGCTATCTATTTTTCAGCGTGCTCAAGATGCTTTACCAGTGGGGTATGCTTCGGCTAGTTCAGCCGCTTCTCGGTTACATACACCACAAGGAAAGTTAGCGCTAAGTCTAATGAAACAGCAAGCGGACTTCATCATTCAGCGATTGCAAAATAAGCAGGGTTTAATTGCGGATAGTGCGGTGATTTCCAAAAGCGATGGTAGTCTTAGTATTCAAGGGTCCTATTCAATTGATACTCAGTTTGCCGCTATTCGTGGTTTAAGTGCTGCATTTCTAGCGACAAAAACTGAAGTTTATCGCCAGCAAGCTAGAAAAATATATCTTAGCCTTGAGCAGTATTATTTTGATCCTAAAATAGGGACCTGGGCTATCGAAGGGGAAGCGCACTATACCCCTTGGAGTGTGGCGGCAATTTCGTCTGCTATGCGTGAAACTATTTTGCATTTAAAAAATAATTCAACAGAAGCTATTCCGGCGCTAGAGCTTCAACAGCTTGTTAATCGTTACAGTGCCTGGTTCCGCTTGGTTGTCTCCGGTAAAGAGAGCCAACCTGGATTACAGTTAGCTGAACCCATTGGCGATACCGGAGAGCATATTTTACTCACTGCTGATGGTATCAGTAGTGATGATGGCGATAGTGATAACGATGGCCTAAAACGAGTGACACATGCCGGTGGTCAAAATGGCCGTGCCAGCGTATTGGCCAATAAGTTAATTTTAAAGTAAGCGCATACTATTAAAGCTTCCACTTCAGAGTTTTGATGGGAGTGTTTTGGGTGAAGAGATTTTAGCAAGAAAGTTATGACTAGATGACATTTTCAAAAGAAAGTATTCAGCAGGCATGGCAACAGCTCAGTTATCGTAATGTGATGGCTGAGTGGTCGCTGTATGCATTATTCATTTCCGGTTTTTTGTTATGGGATGTCATTGCCTTGCCTTGGCAAGGTGTGCGCTTATTGCTTATTATTCACGTTGTTTTGAGCCTGATTATTTTTCCGCTTTATATTTTCCCCTTCTGGGTTTCGCATAGACGTTTATTGAAAAAATCGAATAAACGTTTTTTAAGAGTGACTGGGCAGTGCTTAGATCTAGTATTGCTCGCATGTATTTCTTCTGGGCTGTATTTATTAATCCAGGGTAATCGTGGGGACGAATTCGGCTATGGTGTATTTCTTGTTCATCTTATTAGTGCCTTGATTCTATTACCGCTGATTATTCGTCATAGTGCTCGTTGGTCTGTGTTAAAGCCAATCTGGTCTCTATCTAAATATGTACTAAAGCTCGGTCAATGATCATGTCTGTTAATGTTATCACTCAACCTTTCATTGTTTTTTTAATTACGTTTTTTTTCTCAGCTGGAGTTTATGCAGAGTCGAGCAGCTCGATCATTGAAAAATCCGATGGCCATGCAATTTATAGTGCTAATTTTGATGGTGGCAGTATTACGCTTATTAACCCCAATGCCCTCATGGATAGAAAAGAGCGAGTATTAGGTAAGGATATACGCCGTTTGGCGTTAAACCATGATGAAAGCCAGCTGTTAGTGAGCGACTATGTGGGAGAGAAAGTTTTTTGGCTCGACAGTGAAAATCTAACCGTTGAGCATGAGCTAGCGATTGCAGGTCGACCCTTTGGCATAGTGCATGATAAGCAAAGCCAGCTATATTGGCTGACCTTATTTGAAAAGGGACAGCTATTAGCATTGAATCAAAGTGGGGATATCGTATTTCAACTGGATACACTAGAAACGCCACGAGGGTTAGCGCTAACCGCAGATAAACGATTATTAGTCAGCCATGCAATGACAGGGCAGGTTTCTATCTATGATGTGTCTGTTTCTAGTCAAAGTGAGGAGCATGATAAAGCTACATTTATTGAGCTCATTAAGGTTATTCAATTAGCGACAGTTGAGCATGAAGACGAATTTGTTTCCCAAGGTCAGCCCAGAGTTTTAGACGATATAGCCCTATCACCGGATGAGAGTGAGGCTTGGTTGCCTCACCTGCTGTGGAATTTTGATCATGAGTTTCAATTTCAGTCGACTGTATTTCCAGCTATTTCAATTTTAGATTTAACCGCAGGAAAAGAAAAAGAACAGATCGAATTAAGAAAAGAACTGTTTAAACAAATGAATATTGTCGACAATAATAACCGTACTCAGATTGTATCTAACCCTCATGATGTTGAATTTTCAGCAGACGGCAATAAAGTGTATGTTACTTTTTCTGGCAGTGAAGATTTGGTGGTTTTTGATCGGTCTCGGTCATTGAAGGCGAATAAAAAACGTAAGAAGAAACGCAGTAAGCGCCGCCAAGGAAAGATATCTCAAGGGGCTAAAGTCACCCAGATTTTACGAAACCTTCCGGGAGATAACCCAAGGGGGTTATTAATTACTACAAGTTCTAGTTCCGATAACTCAAATTCAGTCAGTGAAAAAATCTATGTGCAAAATGCCATCAGCCAAGATGTAGATCTAATACTGCCGGGTAAAGGCAGTTTTGATAAAGCTAAAGTTGCTCAAACTGAACTCTATAAAACCGTGATATCCGATCCGCTCAAGCCTGCTCAGCGCCGAGGTGCTCAGTTATTTAATCTGGCAAATAATCACAAGAACCCTGAGCTCCCAATGACGGGAGATTTCTGGATGAGTTGCAATAGTTGTCATCTAGATGGTTTTAACTTTACCAATAAGTATCTCGTTGAAAAGCGAGGAGAAAATAAATACAGCAATGCAATTTTGGGGCACGGCCGCTTAAATAAAATGATTGTTGGAGATTTTTTAGCCGATTATTTGCGCATCATTCAAGATACTCAAGGGGGGATGGGGCACGACTCTCGAGATGGTGCTATTACAGTAGAGCCTAGCAAGCCAGGGAGCGACGTTTTGGCTATGATGACGGATCTGCATCAATATATTACTGCCCCTGAAAATCTTCCTCGCTTAACAACCTGGTTACGCTTAGAGGATGGAGAAAGGCGAACGGTTCATGATAGTGAATGGATTAATTCTGCTGCTTGTGAATCTTGTCATAGCGATCTCTATGCGCAGTGGTCTGATTCCAACCACCGTTTGATGGGAGGCTCAAACCCCTATTATGCGGTATTAGAAGATGTGGCAGCCGCAACGGAAGGAGAAGGTTTTCGAGCTTGGTGTTCGTCTTGTCATAACCCCGAACGAGTTCTTGCCGGTAAGCCATTTCGGGGTCATCAGAATTTAATGTTTGAACAGCAAGGTCAATCATTAAAGGATGAGTTAGCTCAAGGTAAGCACGGGGCTAAAGAGGGTACAGGTTGTTTATTTTGTCACCGCATTACTAAGCTAGAAGATGCCGGGGGAAATGCTGCGATGACAGTGAATCTAAAAGATCGTCAGCAGTACGTCTTTGAAAACAGTAAAAATGATATTTTGAATTGGTTGGGTAATAGTCAAATTAATGCAAAGCCCGAAGAGCATAAGAAATCTTACTCGCAGGGATTTTATAAGGACGAATTATATTGCAAAAGCTGTCATAACGAATTCTCTCCGGGCTTAGGTGCGATGATTGTCGATACCTGGGGAGAATGGGAAGCCTCGTCGTTTAATAATCCAGAGCAACCCGAAAAACATAAAGGCTGTATCGCCTGTCACATGCATGGGGATGTGAATAAAATTGGTGAAGATATTCCAGGGATATCTACAGACGGTGGTCGAGTTAAAGACAATGTGATTACTCATCAGTTTTCTGGGGCCAATCATTTCTTATTAGGTTTACGTAATAAACCATTAGAAAAAATGAGTATCGATTTATTGAAGACTTCAGCGAAGCTCGAGCAAACGGTGACTGATAATAGCGTGCAAGTGCGAGTTACTAATGTTGGAGCAGGGCATGCTTTGCCAACCGGGGTAGCTGATTTTAGACAATTCTGGCTCCATTTAAGAGTTGAGGACGCCGATGGTCATATGGTCTTTGAATCAGGTGCTTTGGATGGCGATGGCCATTTAGAAAAGAATGCACGTGTTTTCATGAAAGAATTTGGAGATAAAGAGGGGAATCCCGTTGGTTTAATATTTTGGCGATATGAAAAGATGCTATCTGATACTCGAATCCCTGCCGATGGTTATCGAGACGAGGTCTTTAAATTGCCTACAGGTATTAAGCGTCCTTTGATCATTAGAACTTCTTTGATGTATCGAGTTTATCCGCAATGGGTTACTAACGCAGTACAAAAGAAATATCCAAAATTACCTAATCCTGAGGCTATTGAGCTGAATAGCCTTGAATCAAGGCATTAGGAAGGTAAAGTGGGTGTTTTAGTAGAATGAAGGCAGCGGTGATAATGTACAGTATTTAATTGTGCTTAATCGACATCGAAAGGTAGTATTTCATATTGATTTCGACCGTTCTCCTTAGCTTGGTAGAGAGCTTTGTCGGCAGTTTCAATCCAAGTTGAAATGGACTTCTTTGCTAAACTATTTATCTCACTTTCAATCCAGCAGGCTCCACAGCTAACTGTGATGTGCTTAAATTCTGACTTTTCATGAGGCTCATTCAGAGCTTCCATAGTCTTATTAATTATTTGTAATAAGTTAATAATTTCTTGTCTTTCGTTATATTGGAATAAGATAACAAACTCTTCACCGCCATAACGCGCTGTAATATCGTCACTTCTGCGAGAGAAAAGCTGCAGCGATTGCGCAACTTTTATTAATACTTCGTCACCCTTCGGGTGCCCATAGAAATCGTTATAAAGTTTAAAATGATCAATGTCGATAAGTATTAATACAACATTGCCGCAATGACGGTTGATACGGCTCCAAGTTTTTTCAATCTCTAGGTCTAAGGCTCTTCGATTCGGTATTTGAGTAAGTGCATCGGTCGAGGAGAGTTTTTCTAGTTTCTCTTGTTGAGCATTAACCGTATCGATCAGTTCATTGAATGCTAATCGTGCTTGATCCAATTCAGTAATACCAATTTTGCGTTCGATCTTCAGCAAATTGTTCTGATTTTTAGTGTGACGTAAATATTGGGTTGTTCTTTCTATAGGTAAAATGAGGAATCGCAAAATTATAGTGAAAGAGATAAAAGGAATAAGGCTGAAGATGAAAATAATAAACAGTGTTTTTAAGTTAAAAAGTTCTGGTATTAAATCTTCTTGGTGATGGATTTTCATGCAGCCGGAAAGCTGTTGGTTAAATGAACTCAAGCATCGGATTCTAAAAGAGGCTGCGACGTGTTTAATATCGGAATACAAATCCAAAAATTGGCCTTCTTTTGAGTTTGCTTTTTCTATTAATTGAGAGTTCGATATACCTGCATCAGTAATTTCTACTTGTAGTATGTCTGATAATCTTTTTAAGTTGTCGCCATATAAACTCCAACTAATGACGACCCAGCCTAATGGCGTTTTACTAGTCATATGGTGATCATGCCCTTGATGGGCATAAATTGGGACCGCTGAGGTCATGACGGAATTGCCAAGAAATAGTTCAAACGTTTCAAGTTCATTTTCGGCTAACAAGGCGGGATAGGTCGTTGAGATCAATCTCTCTCGCTGTTCGGCATCGAAGTCGAACACTTGTTCATCTTCAATGTTGCGATGAAGCGCAATGGGGATGTTCCCATCTGCTGATATAATGGCTAAATAGGTAATCTCGTGATCTTTTAGCTGAAAAAGTGCCTTGGTTGTATTATTTGAATTTTCAAGCGTAGGCAGTGATATGAAATCCTGGCTAATTTTCCAGTGGGCATAATCATAAGCCATTGAGGTTAAGCTTTCGTGAGTCGACCTAATCGCATTTTGAATACTTATAACATCCCTTTCTTGATGTTCAATGGCCAGTTTTAATTCTTGAGGATAGCTCCAAAGCCCACGAGATAATAGAATAAGCACTGACAGCACAAGGATGTAGCCGATGGTATGACGTATAGTCAATGCGCGAATCGATACCATTATTAGAATTTCGCCTAAGAAAATGTATACCTTTGAAGTTTAGACTATTCTCAAGATAATTTGCTTGGGTTACTGGTTCTTGGCTTCAATCCATTGTGCCATATATTGAGTGCTTTTCATCGAGTGGTGTCGCAACATTAAGCCTATGAAGTTCTTCTGGCGCAATACCTGACATTGTTCTAGTTGTTGTTTAAGACGCCCAATGAAGACAGGTTGCCAAAGAGACCTATCGTATTGCTGCTGTAATATCTCTATACCGTTATCTTGATAAGCTTTAAAGTTTTTTTCGTTAAGGTAGAGTTCTATTGCGGCATCAGCGAAAACTTGGGGGGTTTCGATCATTGTCTGAGTGTCGATAATTTCACCATTCCATGGTAACTCTAGAAACATCCCTTCACTACCAATTGTTGTCGTAAGGCTGGGCGTTCCACATTGCATCGCGTCGGTGAGTTTACCTTTAATACCTGCGCCAAAACGTAATGGGGCTAAACAGATTTTTGCGTTTCGCATGACAGCCTTAGCGTCATCAGCCCAGCCTTTAATATGAAAGCCTTGTTTGGGGTTATGAAGCTGGGTAGCTTTCGGGGGGGGATAGGCACCGTAGATATGCATTTCAGCTTTTGGCAGCTGTTTACGAATTAATGGCCAAATGTGCTGTTTAAGCTGTAATACGGCATCCCAATTAGGTGCATGGCGAAAATTGCCGATGGTGATGAAATGCTCTCGCTCTTCAAAAGAGGGTAGCTGTTCTATTTCACGCTTGCGGGTTCTTTCCAGCATAAAGGGCAAATACAGCAATTGTTCTTGTGCAACCTGAAAATGTTCTTGCAGCAACTTAATTTCTACAGGGGAAATCATCAGTGTTAAATCGCTGCGGTGAATGGCGGCGATTTCACGAATTGCTAGGTCGCTGTGCATTAAAAATGAATCTGATTGTCGGTCTAAGCTTAGCTCTAATACTTGATTCTTTTTAATGGCTTTTTGGCGCGCTTCTCTAAGGCTATGCAGATCTTCAGTATTGAGCACTCTTAAAGCATTAGGACAGAATTTCTCAACTCGCCAGCCGAACTGTTCTTCCATCATAAAGCGATCAAAAATCACAACATCAGGGTTTAATGCTCGAACGTAATGATCAAAACTTTCGCTATTCAATTCTATTGGCTGGCAATGCACTTGCCATTGGTCAAGGTCGGCCATGTGTTCGCTAAGTTGCGCAGGACTGGCGAAAGTCACTTGCCAATCCTGCTCTCTCATTGCACTGATGAGTTGCATCATACGGCTACCCGCCGCAGATGAGTTTGGCTCAGGCCAAACATAGCCAATAATTAAAACCTGCATTATCTTACTCATCGTTATTTATTTTTTAACTTCTTCGGCTGCTTTGGTTTTAGTCGGCTCACACCTAAAATTACCAATACCATGCCTAAGCCGTGATAGAGAGTGAAAACTTCGCCTAATAAAGCCACTGCCATAATACTGGTCATAATAGGGCCGACGGTTCCGGTTAAGGCTGCGTTGGCGGCTCCAATACGTTTAACCGCCTCACTGATCATAAATGAGGGGATAACCGTCGCGGCAAACGTTAGCAGTAGAACAATTGCCATCAATTCAGAGCTAAACTCCCAGTTAGCGGCAGTAACTTCATTATTAAACAGACCCAATTGAATCGCACTGTGAATGATAGTCGCGAAGGTCGCACTCGACATCGAAACACAGGTGAATAATAGGCTGCCTAGTTGATCGATATGCTTTTTACTGAACAGCATATAGACGGCGTATGACAAGGCACTTAATAGAATTAATAGACTACCGTGTATAACTTGCTCTCCTTGCAAACTTAAGTCCTGCAAGAATATACAAATAATACCGCTATAGCATAATGCTAATGCTCCTAGCTGCTGGCGGCTGACTTTATGCTTAAAAATCACCGCACCTAATATGACTACTAGGGTTGGGTACGCATATAAAATGATTCTTTCTAATTGCGCATTAGCAAGCTCTAGCCCTTTTAAATCTAAAAAGGTGGCTAAGTAATAACCGAACAGGCCTACGAAAGCGGCGGCTAACCACTGACGCGCGGGAAGGCGTAGCTTCTGTTTTTTGATGATGATCGCGCCAATCACGAGATATACAGGCAAAGCAAGCGCCATGCGTAATAGCATTAAGCTTAAGGCGTCAATGCCGTAGCTATAAGCCCACTTAATGATGATGGGTTTACATGAAAATAAAAGGGCTGCTCCAATGGCGAATGCAAATCCTTGCTTATTGGCAATGTCGTTCATTGATGAATCAATGGTTGAAGTGCTCATATCTTTATCCTAGATCGTATTGTTTAGCTTAAATGTGAGTTGTTGGTAATAGCGATTGGGATTTCGAGAGCGGCAATAAGGCTGGTCGCGAGATCCGCAACCAGTAAAGAAGTCTAGTGATTAAAAAACGACCACAACTTATCCTGGCTGCTATAAAGTGAGAGCAGCCACCATTTTGGAGTAATAGCAGTAAGGCTATTCGCAAAAATGATAGGAAAAATAGTCATATGATAAATCTGTGCTTAATTAATATCGTTGCATGGCAACTGAACTAGACTGAAGGAGCATAACAGTGACGGTAAACCTTGCCAAGTGGGATGGAAGAGCAAATGATACGAGTTTCGACACTTTTTAACCATTTGATACAAGTTTCATTTGTCGATAAGGGCCAAAATCCGTATACTATAGCGCCATCTTGTACAGAAACTTGCGTTCTGTAATTTTACAATTTTCTCCAGTTCCCGGATCCAGTATGACACGTTTTATTTTTGTCACGGGCGGTGTTGTTTCCTCGTTAGGAAAAGGCATTGCATCGGCTTCATTAGCCGCAATTCTAGAAGCTCGTGGCCTTAAGGTTACTATGCTTAAGTTGGACCCTTACATTAACGTCGATCCGGGCACGATGAGCCCGTTTCAGCACGGTGAAGTATTCGTCACCGAAGATGGTGCTGAAACTGA
>CAJVZR010000011.1 GCA_913019965.1 uncultured Oleispira sp. | reverse complement strand
GAAACCTATACCCTAAGTGAGTCGATCCGTAATGGCCTCTTCCAATTAATTTCCATTGCTACCACCACAGGTTTTGGTACCGAAGGCTTTGCTGAATGGCCTGTATTCTTACCGGTATTATTGTTCATGATGGCATTCATCGGCGGCTGCGCCGGCTCGACCGGTGGTGGTATGAAGGTCATTCGTATCCTACTGATTTATAAGCAGGGGATTCGAGAAATTCGTCGCCTGATTCATCCTAACGCCATCATTCCGGTGAAAATTAATAAGCGCCCAGTTAACGACCGTGTTTTAGAGTCTGTTTGGGGTTTCTTCTCGGTTTATATCCTCACCTACATGGTAATGATGGTCGCACTACTCGCCACAGGGTTAGATCACGTAACGGCTTTCTCTGCGGTAGGTGCCTGCCTTAATAACTTGGGCCCTGGCCTAGGTGAAGTGGCCGCACACTATGGTGATATTAGCGATGTTGCTAAATGGATCTTATCAATCACTATGCTACTAGGTCGCTTAGAGATCTTTACTTTCCTCGTTCTTATTAGCCCCGCGTTCTGGCGTAATTAAGCCGCTAGCCGTATTCATTATGCTCCTAGATTAGGTCGAGCGAAGTTGAAAAGCTTTGCTAGACTTAAATCTATATAACGCTTTAAGTGGCGATTGCCATTTTTTTGTAGCAAAGGACGCATAATTCAGCCTTATGATTAATTTGGAAAAAGCCTTAGCTGGGCGGCGGATTCTTATCGTCGATGACCTAGTTGAAGCTCGTAGCTCGCTAAAAAAAATGGCTACCATCCTTGGGGCTGGTGAAATTGATATCGCAACAGACGGTATCGAAGCCATGCACCTGATTCATGAGCATGAATACGATATCGTTCTATCGGACTATAACCTTGGCCGTACTAAAGATGGCCAACAAATCCTTGAAGAAGCCCGCTTTACTGAACGCCTCCGCGCCACTTCATTATTCATCGTCATCACCGGGGAAAATGCCATCGATATGGTGATGGGCGCACTGGAATATGACCCCGATGGTTATATTACAAAACCTTATACGCTCAATATGCTGAAAGAGCGTTTGATCCGTATTATCACAGTCAAAGAAGAACTGCGTCTGGTTAATGAAGCCATTGATTTACAAAAATACGACCTCGCAATTAAGCGCTGCTTAGAAGTATTAGAAAAGAATACACGTTTACGATTACCCGCTTCCCGTATGCTCGGACAGCTATTATTACGCCAAAAGAAGTTTCAACAGGCGTTGAAAATATATTCTCAGCTACTCAATGAGCGGTCAGTTTCATGGGCCAAGCTCGGACAGGCCATCTGTATTTATAAACTAGGCGATCCGCATAGTGCTTTAGCCTTATTAAACCGTGCCTTGGTAGATCATCCGCTATACGTGCAGTGTTATGACTGGATAGCAAAAATTTTATTAAGCCTAGATAAACCTCTAGAAGCGCAAGAAGCATTAGAGAAAGCCATCGCGATTTCTCCCAAAGCGGTATTGAGACAAATGGAACTTGGCCGTATCGCATTTGAAAATGGTGATATGGCGGCGGCAGAACCCGCGTTTAAATATTCCGTCAGACTCGGCCGTTATTCTTGCCATAAGTCGGTTAAGAACTACCTACAATTTGCTCGCTCGGCTCAATCATTATTGAATAACCCGAAAGAAAGGCAAACACAGAATAAAGCCAATGAGGCTTTCAGAGCGTTGGATGAACTGAAACAAGATTTTGCCGAAGATCAAGATTCATTATTCGAAGCCTCCATTGTGGAAAGTAAAACTCATTCCAATATGGAGAATAAAACGGAAGCAAAACGCAGTGCCGATGAAGCTGAACATCTACTGGCGAATCTTGAATGTCCAAAAATGGACTACAAGCTGCAAATGGCTGAAACCTTTATTGATACTGAGCAAACGGTAAAAGCCCAGCAAATGATTGATGAGCTGAAGGACTCAGAACTTTCAGACAAGCAGCGAATAAAACTCAACCGTATTGACCATGACTTAAACGGTGAAGCGCTGAAGCGTCATACAACCAGCCTCAACGATGAAGGCGTCGGACATTATGAAAGAGGGGAGCTTGAGGAGGCCATTATTGCCTTCGATCAAGCCACCAAATATGAACAAGCGGGTATCAGTGTCATGCTGAACTCAATTCAAGCAAAAATATCCTTAATGGAACGTGACAGCCCAGATAAAAAGATACTGAAAGAATGCCGAACCTTATTAATTCGCATTGGTGAAATTGCTAAAACTGATGAGCGCTTCACGCGCTATGCGCGCTTGAGAAAAACCTACGACCGCTTATGCCGAGCTGCAGCCGAATGAAGAAAGAGTCAAAGTTTGAATTTTTAGTCGCCGCTTTTGTTCATGATCTAAAGAATCAGTTACAAGCTTTATCGGGCCAACAAGATTTATTAATCAATGATTTACCCGAAAAGTATCAGCAAAAACTAGCACCCATGCTCAGGCAAACCAATCAAATTAAAGAAGATACTTTAAGGCTCGTCAGTTTGTTCCGCTTAGAGCATAAAGAACACTTCGCGATGGATGATGCTTGGCCTAGAGATACCGCCAGTAATGCGATTGAATCCTGCCGGTTACAGTTCCCCGAATTAGAATTTTGTAATCATATCAGTATGGATGCCCAAGGCTTTTACAATGAACAGCTTGTCCAGTTGGCCCTAGTAACCTTGATTACCAATAGCGCGCAAGCAGGAGCGAGACAGGTTGAGCTGCTCTGTGAAGAGCTGGATAACCAAAGCTTAAACATCATTATTCATGACGATGGTCCTGGCTTTAGTAACGACATTCTTGAAGGTCTAGCAGATACTACTAAGATAGAAGGAACGGGCCTTGGCCTGTCTTTTGTTGAAATGATTTGCCAGGCACACCAAGCCACAGATCGAGCAGGGCAATTGACGATCAGTAACTCAAAAGCAGGGGCAATTGCGACCCTCTATTTACCTTAAATCCCCCGACTGAAATCCTACCGTAAAACCTAGTGCCGTCAGCGCTTAGCACTGCTATAATCCCAGCCTTTCGTATTCCTATTTTTCATAATAGCCAACTATAGAAGGTCGCGCAGTGTCTGAACAAAGCCGCCATAATGTTAAAACCTTTCAAGGCCTAATTGCCGCCTTGCAAGAGTTCTGGTCCGAACAGGGCTGTATTATTAGCCAACCTATTGATCTAGAAGTAGGGGCAGGTACGTTCCACACCTCAACTTTCTTACGCGCAATCGGCCCAGAATCTTGGAATGCTGCTTATGTTCAGCCATGTCGTCGTCCTACCGATGGCCGTTATGGTGAAAACCCAAACCGCTTGCAGCACTACTATCAGTTCCAGGTAGTGATGAAGCCTTCGCCATTAGACATTCAAGAGAAGTACTTAGAGTCTCTGAAAGTTATGGGCATTGATACCCTAGTTCACGATGTACGCTTCGTTGAAGATAACTGGGAATCTCCGACGTTGGGTGCTTGGGGCCTTGGTTGGGAAGTTTGGTTAAACGGTATGGAAGTAACTCAGTTCACCTACTTCCAGCAAGTAGGTGGCCTTGAATGCTATCCAGTAACAGGTGAAATCACTTATGGTCTTGAGCGTATCGCCATGTACCTGCAAGAAGTGGATTCTATCTATGACCTTGTTTGGACTTATGGTCCAGATGGCAAAGCGGTTACCTATGGTGATGTATTCCACCAGAACGAAGTAGAAATGTCGGCTTACAACTTTGAACACGCCGATGTTGATTTCTTATTCTCTGCTTTTGATCAGCACGAAAAAGATTGTGCTCGTTTGATCGAAGAAGGCCTTGCACTGCCAGCTTATGAAAAAGTATTAAAAGCATCTCACGCATTTAACATGCTGGATGCTCGCCATGCGATTTCGGTTACCGAACGTCAGGGTTATATCCTACGTGTTCGTACCTTGGCTCGCAGTGTTGCGGAAGCGTATTTCCAATCGCGTCGTACGCTTGAATTCCCTCTAGCCCCTGAAGATCTTCGCAAAGAAGTTCTGGCCCTTGCCGCTGCTGCTGAAAAAGAAGCCGCAGACAAGGCCGCCAAAAAAGCGGCAAAAGAAGCCGCTAAAAAAGCTAAAGCTGGGGAGAAGTAATCATGACTAAGCGCGAATTTTTGGTAGAGCTCGGTACAGAAGAGCTGCCACCAACACAATTGAAAAAGTTATCTGATGCCTTTACTGCTGGCATCGAAGCTGGACTTAAAGATGCTGGCTTAAGCGATGGCATCGAAGTTATTTCTTATGCTGCGCCACGTCGCCTTGCGGTTTTGGTTAAAGACCTAGCCGAAAAACAAGCAGACCGTGATGAAGTTATTTATGGCCCGCCAGCGAACATCGCCTTTGATGCCGATGGCAAGCCAACCAAAGCCGCTTTAGGTTTTGCTAAAAAATCTGGCGCTAGCGTTGAAGATTTAAGCGAAGAAAACGGCAAGCTAAAAATCTCTCGCAGCATTGAAGGTAAGGCAACTACAGAATTGTTGGCGGGTATTATTCAAGCCTCTGTTGAGAAACTGCCGATCGCTAAGCGTATGCGTTGGGGCTCTAGCCGCATCGAATTCGTTCGCCCAGTGCAGTGGTTAATCATGTTATTCGGCAACGAAGTGGTTAACGGTGAAGTATTGGGTCTAACGGCGGGCAATACCTCTCGCGGACACAGATTCCACGCTAATAAAGAAATTACTATCTCTGCTCCAGCTGATTATCAGCAAGCCATGCGTGATGCCTTTGTGATCGTTGATTATAACGAGCGTAAAGAACTGATTAATAATCAGGTTAAAGCAAAAGGCGAAGAAGTCGGTGGCATTGCGATCATCGATGAAGACCTTTTAGACGAAGTAACGGGTCTTAACGAGTGGCCAACGGCGCTTGCCGGCAACTTCGACGAAGACTTCTTGCGTGTTCCAAGTGAAGCGCTAGTTTCTTCAATGAAAGAACACCAAAAGTATTTCCACGTTGAAGATAAAGATGGTCAGCTAAAACCTATCTTCATTACCCTAACCAACATTGAGTCGAAAGATCCAAGACAAGTTATTGAAGGTAACGAAAAAGTTATTCGTCCACGTTTAGCGGATGCTGCTTTCTTCTGGGATACCGATCGCAAAAATACCTTAGAAAGCCGTTATGAAAAACTCGATACCATTGTATGGGTGAATAAGCTTGGCACTTTGAAAGCCAAGACTGATCGTATTTCTACTTTGGCAACTAAAATTGCAACTGCAATTAACGCCGATACAGAATTAGCACAACGCGCTGCAAAACTTTGTAAGACGGATTTATTAACCGATATGGTTTATGAATTCACTGACTTGCAAGGTATTGCAGGAACGTATTACGCACAAGGCGACGGCGAACATGCTGACGTTTGTGCTGCGATGCAAGAGCAGTATATGCCTGCGTTTGCGGGTGATTCTTTGCCAACCACTCAAGCGGGTATCTGTGTAGCTTTAGCCGATCGTATTGATAGCCTAGTGGGGTTATTTGGTCTTGGCCAAATCCCTACCGGTTCAAAAGATCCATTTGCTCTACGTCGTGCCTCTTTAGGTGTATTACGTATCTTGGTAGAAAAAGAAATCAATATCGACCTAGGTCAGCTAATCGACTGGGGCATTGAGTCTACTTGGGAAACTGAACCTAAAGCAGAAACTAAAGCGACACTAACGGAATACATGCTAGATCGTTTCAGCGCTTGGTATTCTGATGAGAAGATTCCTACTGAAGTTTTCCAAGCGGTTCGCGCTCTTGGCGTAACGAACGCTCTAGATATCAATAACCGTGTACAAGCGGTAAACGCATTCTCTAGCATGGACGAAGCACAGGCTTTGGCTGCGGCTAATAAGCGTGTATCTAATATCCTTGCGAAGAACGGTGGTGATTCTGTATCAGCAGAAATCAATGCATCACTACTAAGCGAAGACGCTGAGAAAATATTGGCCGAGCAATTAGCTAGCAAGCAGACTCAAGTTCAGCCACTACTTGCTGATGCTCAATACAAAGAGGCTCTAGCGTCTCTTGCAGACCTGCGTGCAGCGGTAGATGCCTTCTTTGATAACGTCATGGTAATGGCTGATGATGAAGCCGTTAAGACAAACCGTTTAGCGTTATTGAAACAGCTACAAGGTTTGTTTATTGCTATAGCGGATATTTCTTTGCTGCAGCAAGGTTAATTTTAATTCGAAAATAACTTAATTTTCGAATCCTAAGCCTCCTCCAGTTAATCTGTTGGGGGCTTTTTATTATCAATTATTTATAAGACCTCTTTATGAACAAACTGATTATTTTAGATCGTGACGGCGTAATTAACCAAGACTCAGACGAGTATGTAAAAAGTCTCGAAGAATGGATTCCCATCGAAGGTAGCTGCGAAGCCATTGCTGATCTTTGCAAAGCAGGTTACACCATCGCGGTAGCTACAAATCAAAGCGGCTTAGCCCGAGGGTACTTTTCGCTAGATGACCTTGAAGCCATGCATGGCCGAATGAATGCTTTAGTCGAAGAGGCGGGCGGCACAATAGCAACTATTAAGTACTGCCCCCACGGTCCTGATGATGGCTGTGACTGCCGTAAACCATTACCTGGCTTAGTCGATCAGATAGAAGCCGAACTCAATATCAGCGCTAATGGCGCTTGGTTTATTGGTGATTCATTGCGTGATCTTCAAGCGGGATTAGCAAAAGGTTGTAAGCCTGCTTTAGTGATGACAGGGAAGGGGGAGAAAACACTTTTGAAGATGCTAACGACGGAAGTTGAGGCTGAAATTAAGCAAGCGCCGGTCTATACCGACCTTGCTCATTTTGCCCGAAGGATTCTTAGTGCTTAAGTTTAACTAACTTAAAAGCTACTTAAAGCACCATAGCCGCAACCCAGCCTGCGGCTAATAACGGTAAATTGAAATGAATAAAAGTCGGTATTACCGTATCGCGCATATGGCTATGCTGACCATCGGCATTCAAACCTGCGGTGGGCCCTAAGGTTGAGTCCGATGCCGGAGAACCTGCGTCACCCAACGCACCCGCCGTACCGACTAACGCAATTATCGCCAACGGACTGAACCCTAACTGAATACAGAGCGGTACATATATCGCGGCAATAATAGGAATGGTCGAGAAAGAAGAACCAATCCCCATCGTTAGTAATAATCCAACAATCAATAGAAGCAGTGCTGCCAAGGCTTTATTATCCCCAAGCCAACCTGAAGCGCCATTAACTAAGCTGTCGATATGGCCTGTGGTTTTTAATACTTCTGAAAAACCCGATGCCGCTATCATGATAAAACCAATCGATGCCATCATCTTCATGCCATCAACTAAGACTCCATCCGACTCGTGCCAGCGGATAACCCCTGTGGCCGAGAATAATAAGAAACCCGCCATTGCCCCTAATACCATTGAGCCTAAATACAGCTGAACGACAAATGCTAAGACGATGGCAGCACCGGCGACCCAGAGTGATTTTGTATTAAACTCTTGCTCAATGTGCTCCGTTTTTTCTACCAGTGATTGATCATAAGTTCTTGGCTGTCGATAACTGAATAATGCCGCAATCAACAAACCGATTAGCATTCCCATTGCTGGTATGGCCATAGCAGATACAACGGATAAGCCTTCTGTTTCTAATCCCGCGCTCGCTACCTTCGCTAAAAGAATGTCATTCAGATAGATATTACCAAAGCCGATGGGTAAGAACATATAAGGGGTTACTAGGCCAAAGGTCAGTACACACGCCACTAAGCGGCGGTCTAACTGTAAGCGAGTCATCACTAACAGCAGTGGAGGCACGAGTATGGGAATAAAAGCGATGTGAATCGGTACGATATTCTGTGAACTAACGGCAACGATCATTAAGCCTAAAAGTAGGGCATTACGTAGCCAAAAAGTATCGCTGCTGCGCTGACGATCTTCACCGCCAATACGTACGAGAATTTTTTGCGCTAATAAATGAGGTAAGCCAGAGAGCGAAATGGCGACCGCAAATCCCCCCAATAAGGCATAACTCAACGCAATACCTGCGCCACCACCAATTCCTTGGTTAAAGGCATTCAATGTTGTTTCGATATCCATGCCCGCAACCCAACCACCCACAAAAGCGGCGACGATCATCGATAGCATCACATGAAGTCGTGCCACGCTGAGCACTAACATCAAAATAACGGCGACTAAAACTGCATTCATATAACACCTATTAAGAGGAGAGTTCGGTTAAGAAGAGAGCTCGGTCTAAAACCTGACTGGTTGGATAAGGCGTGCAAGATACCACAGCTCTTGTCTTATGGGGCCTCTATCTGACAAAAAGACACAAGATGACTAGGGTCTTTCTTTCACTATAAAAGAGCTTTGCTCAAACTCGAGTGCCTGAGCTATAAGTCTGCCATCTGCTTGGAGTTCATAAAATTCAATGCCTGATGATGCATTGCCCTTTAGAGCGAGACTTAATTGAGCTGTACCTAGCTTAGTAGAAAAACAAAAGAAACCACTGTCGGCCCCATAGCCTTGCAGCCACTCGCCATTAAAAATAGGTTTATCTAGGCCAGTCCCTATCGCTTTACCAATGCTTTCCATCACCGTCCACAGCCGATAGAAATGTTGTTTTTGTGAATCCCCCGATTTTTCGGCCAATTTGTCACACTCTTTTTGGGACAAGTATTGTTGCGAAAACTCAACAAAGGGTCGGTCTTTTTGCGAGTTTTCTATATCAATGCCTACTTCAATATCCAGTGAGATGGCACAAACAACAAAATCTTTCGTATGGGATAGTGATAGGTACACCTGCCTATTCTTTCCTGCAATCGTCACAGGACTGGCTAGCTGAGGAGGTTCATCGCTTTTTTGTTGTATCAGCCAGAATGCTTCTGGTTGGGGAATAAGAGAGCTTAATGCTTTTCTTAATAAGAAATGGCCGGCTAAAAACTGTTGTTGGCGCGCTGGCTTCTGGCAATCAGCGAATCGAACTTTCTCTGACTCACTCAAGCATACCTTTGCACGATGAAAGAAATCCTCACCGAGCTGATTTACCTGACAACTGAAAACAATGACCCTGCTCATTAAGTGATCTTTCCTAAGGGTTCCAGTACATAAAAGGACTGTGGTTCCCTTTAAGGTAATGTTATTATTGCTAATAGTATTTATTTTATAATAATAACCGCTGTTTATCACAGCAGTCATTCAAAGCAGTGGAAGTTTAGGTCGATGACCAACATTTATATTAAAGATTGGTCAGCATGGACGCCTAATATCAAAGATAAAGATAATTGGGGTCAATGGGCAGAAGGTTCAAATAGTGAGTTCAGCGATGAGCTTAATATTTCTGATGTTCCAGCCATGCTTCGTCGTCGCCTCAGTAGTCTAGGCAAGATGACGATTGCTTGTGCTAATGATACCCAGCAAGATATCGAGCAGCGCCCAAGCTTGTTTTGTAGCCGCCATGGGGAAGTGGCTAGATCTCTAGAACTTCTGAAGAGCCTTGCCAGTGGTGAACTGTTATCACCTACTCACTTTAGTCTCTCTGTACATAATGCCATCGGCGGCATGTTATCGATCAATAAGAAAGATACTAGTAATATTACTGCCATCGCTGCCGCAGAAAATACGGTGGGCACTTCGTTACTTGAAGCCCAGCTGATATTGCAGGAACAGGGATGCCAAGAAATACTTTGCATCATTTATGACGACCCGATTCCTGAGCCTTATACCACAGAGATTAATTTACCTGCCCAGCCTTATGCTTTGGCACTGGTATTAAGTAATGAGCCTAGTCGCATTAATCTTGAGCTATCAATTGAATCGGAAGCAGCATCAAGCTATGAAAACCCTAGTGAGCCACAAGCATTATCATTAATTCGATTCTTATTATCCGACTCTGCTTGCTTACAACTTTCCAATCTCCAAACTTGCTACCAATTAAAGAAAGTTGAGCCTTAGAGATGAGCCTTGGAAAGTACTGGCGTTTTAGCGCAACCTTCTTTTGCTTTATGACCTTTGGTATCGGCGGGATGACTCTGCCTTTAATCGTGCGTCCACTGCTATGGGTAGTCATTCGTAATCCCTTACAAAGACAGCGTACGGGAAAGCGAATGGTCCATTATAGTTTCCGCGCGTTTGTCGAGATCATGCAGTTTCTTGGGGTAATCCGCTATCGAGTCAGTGGCACAGAAAATCTCGCTAAAACAGGCCAACTTATTCTGGCTAATCACCCAACATTAATCGACGTCGTATTATTGATCGCCTTTGTTAAAAACGCCGATTGTGTGGTTAAAGAAAGCCTTTTTAAAAATCCTGCGACCTATGGCGCAATCACCATGGCGGGATACATTACAAATGACAGCCCTGCGAAAATGTTAGATAAAGTTGCTCGCTCATTGCAGCAAGGGAATAATGTTATTATCTTTCCCGAAGGTACGCGAACCACATTGAACGAGCCACTGAAGTTAAAGCGTGGCGCGGCCAATATCGCATTAACCTCAAGCTCAGACATTACTCCCGTTATTATTACTTGCTCTCCACCGGCGCTGAGTAAAGAACACCGCTGGTACGAAGCGGCAGATGAGAGAGTTAACTTATCGATCGATATCCGAGATTCCATCAATATCAATCAGTTTTCACAATCTGAACGGACATCGCATTCTTCTAGGCAGCTCACTCGCTACCTAGAATGGTATTTTTCTGAAGCCCTCGCGCTGCATTAATACCGAAGTAAATCACTATAATTAATAAGGAATGGTCACAATGACAAACGAAGAAATACAAGCTCGCATCTCGGAAGTATTATGTGAACTGTTTGAATTGGATAGCGCTGACGTTACTCCAGAAGCCAGACTTTATGAAGATCTAGATATTGATAGCATTGATGCTGTGGATCTAATCGTTGAATTAAAAACCATGACCGACGGCAAGAAAATAGATCCTGAAGATTTTAAGAGCGTACGTACAGTCGGTGATGTTATTACCGCAATCGAAAAGCTGATGAATAGCTAATCGAGCATGCAAATTTTCTTAAAGGTTCTGATCACTGTACTGACCTTGCTATATCCATTAGCAATTTATTTTGGTTTACAGCACTTCGACCCACGTCACCTCGTTTTGGTACTCTTCTTCGTTGTTATTAGCCGTGCTTTAACAACGGATAAGTCCGTGACCAATCATTGGTTATGGCTGCCTATCTTTTTGATATTGATTGGTTGGAGTTGGATTGATAATTCAGATCTAGGGTTAAAACTCTACCCGGTAATTATTAATGCCAATTTGCTGGTACTTTTTGCCTTGAGTCTACGCTCACCGATGCCGATTATTGAGCGCTTAGCCCGCTTGCAAGAACCCGACTTACCACCCGAAGCGGTTATTTATACGCGTACCGTTACGAAAGTTTGGTGTGGTTTCTTCATTATCAATGGTTCTATCGCCGCTTATACCGTATTTCTCGATAATACTGAGATCTGGGCGCTGTATAACGGACTGATATCTTACGGTTTGATGGGCCTATTAATGGCTGGGGAATACTTAGTGCGCCTTCGAGTTAAAAGGCAAATTGATGCCTAGCGCTAAGCCTAACTTCATTCCTTTAGAAGAAACCCTAAGCCAAGACAGAGATCCGCAGCAAGACTTCGCCTTTTGCCAGCAAACGAGTCTGAGTTGGTCGCAGTGGTTGCTTAGGGTAGAAGCGTGGTATGCGCATCTACTGGAGTTTGATAAACAGAATTGGGCCGTTTTTTATTCTGATAGTGCTGAGTTCTCTGCCATCTTATTTGCACTTTGGTCGCAAGGCAAAACAAGCTGCATAATAGGAACGAACAATCCTGCAACCGTTGAGGATTTAAACCAACACGTAGACGGTTTTATTGGCGAGTTTGACGGAGTATTAACCCAGCCTCTTATTTCTCCCAAAGATGTTATCAGTTCAGATAGTCACCAACAATCATTCCCTATTCTGAATACCGAACTACCACTAATTGAGATATTCACTTCGGGTTCTTCCGGCAAACCGATTGCTATCCATAAAAGTATTAATCAACTTAGCCAAGAACTCAGCAGCCTAGAGCAATTATGGGGACAGCAGCTAGCAGATAGCAATATTGTTGCTACGGTAAGCCACCAACATATATATGGCTTATTATTTAGAGTGCTATGGCCTATCTGTGCTCAACGTCGCTTCCACCGTTTCAATTTTGAATTTATTGAAGACCTTGCTAACCAGTTGCATACCATCCAGAACTTCGCGCTTATTTCTAGTCCTACCCACTTGTCGCGTTTACCGGAAGGATTAGAAAGAAAAGAGATTCAACAGCAAGTGAGCGCCATATTTAGCTCTGGAGCACCGTTACCCGAAACCGCTAGCCAAACAGCTCATGATTTCTTTCAGCAGAATATCAACGAAGTGTTTGGTAGCTCTGAAACTGGGGGTATCGCTTGGCGCCAGCAGCATACCGATGCATACAAACATTGGCAGCCACTACCCAATGTTCAATTTAGAATTGATCAAACTTCTGGCTGCCTGACGATTCAGTCTCCCCATTTGGCCGACTCACAGTTGGATGATGAGCAATGGTATGAAACCTCTGATCTTGCGAAAAGCATCAATGCTTCGAGCTTTCAGCTACTGGGTCGTAATGATAAAATTGTAAAGGTTGAAGGCAAACGTTTATCCATCACAGCAATGGAAAACCGTCTATTAGCAGAAGATGGCATTAGCGAAGCGCGTATCTTAACCCTTGATCATACGGTAAGTGATAAATACAAACGTCTTGAAATTGGCGCTGCCCTGGTTTTAAACGAACAAGGTGAACAACAACTTGCTCGAATAGGGCGTAGAGCTTTTAGCTTGCTGCTAAAAGAAAAATTATTACAACAATTTGAACGACCTTTGTTACCGCGTAAATGGCGCTTTGTAAGCGGTTTCAAACGCAATAGCCAAAGTAAGGTCTTACATCAGGATTTAATCAGTTTATTTATGCAAGATATTCCCGCCGTTATACACCCGGTTATCACTCAACAAACGAATACTGATGATAACAAGGTAATATTTGAGCTTGTGGTACCTAAAGAGTTGAGTTACTTCGATGGCCATTTTGAACAACAAGCTATTTTACCTGGAGTTGTTCAAGTTCATTGGGCTGAATATATGGCTCGTAAATGCTTTGAATTTCCGACTAACTTTACCGGCCTTTCAAACATTAAGTTTCAACAGATTATTCTTCCGGGGCAAGACGTGACATTAGAGCTGTCCTTGATAGAAAAAGAAATTGCAGACCAAGGGAAGAGCTTCGCAATTAACTTTGCTTACTCATCCAGTGCAGGGAAGCACGCAAGTGGAAAACTTGCCTTCGCTTAGGCAGACACTTCAAATTAAATTTTAACAAATATAGAAAGTAGAATTTTAAATTATGGTTACCTTTGACGGATCACGCCTCACCATTGAAGATATTGTCGATATTGCACAGCAATCTTCTACTGCAGAACTCAGTACTGACAGTGAATTTCGCAGCCGCATTAGTCGAGGCAGTAGCTTTCTCGATACCTTGTTGGAAGAAGATGGTGAAATCTATGGCGTAACCACAGGTTATGGCGATTCTTGTACAGTATCAATACCGTCAGATCTAGTGACTGAATTACCTAAGCACCTTTATACCTTTCATGGTTGTGGTTTAGGCGCAATGCTTTCTCCTACCGCTGGCCGTGCCGCTTTAGCGGTTCGCTTAGCTTCTTTATGCCAAGGGTATTCCGGTGTTAGCGAAGTCTTATTAGAGCAACTTGAGCGCTTGTTGAAGCTTGATATTGTTCCGGTTATTCCTGAAGAAGGCTCCGTGGGCGCTAGTGGTGATCTAACACCGCTTTCATACATTGCCGCTGTTCTTTGTGGAGAGCGCCAGGTTTATTACCGTGATGAAATTCGTCAAACTAAAGATGTCTTCGCAGAGTTAAATATTACGCCGATCGTACTACGCCCTAAAGAAGGTTTAGCCATCATGAACGGTACTGCCGTTATGACCGCCATTGCTTCTCTGGCTTATAGTCGTGCAGAGTATCTAGCCAAACTAGCCACTCGTATTACCGCCTTAGCGACCTTGACGACGAAAGGTAATGCGCACCACTTCGACAAAACCTTATTTTCAGTTAAACCTCACCAAGGCCAGCAGAAAATTGCCGCTTGGTTACGTGATGATTTAGAAGTCGGGACGCCTCCGCGTAATTCTGATCGCTTACAAGATCGCTACTCTCTGCGTTGTGCGCCACACGTTATAGGTGTTATGCAAGATGCGCTTCCTTGGGTTAGACAACTGATCGAGAACGAATTAAATAGCGCCAACGATAACCCGATTATTGATGGTGAAGGCGAGCACGTATTACACGGCGGTCATTTCTACGGTGGCCATATCGCTCTAGCGATGGATACCCTTAAAAATACCGTCGCAAACATTGCTGATTTGCTCGATCGTCAAATGGCTTTGATGATGGATACTAAATTCAACCATGGTCTACCGGCCAATCTATCCGGTGCCGAAGGCGAGCGCAAAGCGATTAACCATGGCTTTAAGGCGGTTCAGATTGGTACCTCGGCTTGGACTGCAGAAGCGTTAAAGTTAACCATGCCCGCGAGTGTTTTCTCGCGTTCAACTGAATGTCATAACCAAGACAAGGTGAGCATGGGGACAATTGCTGCCCGTGATTGTATTCGTGTATTGCAGTTGACTGAGCAAGTGGCTGCGGCAGCACTATTAGCATCTTGCCAAGGCTTAGAGCTACGAATGAAAAATAACGAAATTCACAGTGATGATGTATCTAATAAGATTATCGATCTGTTAGCTGAGGTTCGTACTATTAGTCCATTCGTTACCGAAGACCGTGCCCTTGATAGTGAGCTGCGCACTATGATTGATGGCATTCAAAATAAATCTTGGGATCTGTATTCGGATTAATACTATGTTGAAAGCATCTGTTGAAATTTTAGTGCCCTTTCATGACGTTGATACCATGGAGATTGCTTGGCATGGCCACTATGTTAAGTATTTCGAAATTGCTCGATGTGAGCTACTGAATAAGCTCGGCTATAACTACAAACAGATGCGCGACTCTGGTTTTGCATGGCCTGTGATCGATTTACACATTCGTTATCCAGGCCCTGCGACGTTTGACCAAATCATCGTCGTCACAGCAACATTAAAAGAATGGGAAAACCGTTTGCGCATTCAATATGAAATTAGAGACGCGCTTACTCAGAAAAAACTAACCAAAGGCGAAACCAGCCAAGTTGCGGTCAATATGGAAACGCAGCAGATGTGTTATGAATCACCAAAGGTTCTGTTAGATATTATGGCTAAGCACGAAGCCGCTAAACAGGAAAGCGCGTAATGATTCGAGCTTTGCACCTGCTGACCCTGTCCCTGTTATTAATGACCTTATCTTCCTTTGCACAGCCTCGGGCTGAGCAAGATGTAACGGTATTAAATAAAATATTGGCAAAGCAATCTCAGGTTGCAGGGACCTTTGAACAAGCAAAGCATTTAGCCATACTGCCAATGCCTATTCGTTCATCGGGAGAATTCTCCTTCACTGAACTATCGGGTCTTAACTGGACAGTATTAAAGCCTGTTCATAGCCAGATGGTTTTGGATGATCAAGGCATTCGTCAGATTCAAGAAGGCAAGGTTGTTTGGGCATTAGATGCTAGCCAGCCAGCGGCCAGCCACATCTCTACCATTATTGCTTCAGTTCTCGCAGCAGATTGGCAGACGCTGAATAAACACTTTGACCTATCACATACGCTCACAGGTACACGTTGGGATATTAACCTACAACCGACTAGCCAGGTTTTACTGACAGCGGTCAAGCGTATTACCTTGACGGGTGAACAGGTATTAGAAAAGATGACTTTATTTGAGGCTAACGGTGATAGCACGGTCATTCAATTTGATATCCGTAATTCTCAGCCTTGACCATGCCTAACTTGCTTACTCTTATCCGTGGTGCCTGGCTAGCCGGCATTATCTTTTGTATTGGCGCTATTTTTTACTCGCTCAATGCTGGCCTCAAGTTTGATACGGATATTTTATCTTTATTACCCGAATCACCTCATTCTCAAAGTGAAAGAATCGCTAATCAAGCGTTAGCAGAGTCGAGTAATAAACGTGTCATCTTTTTGGTCACAGGTATTGATAGACAACAAACTCAATCAGCAGCACTCGAAGTTCAACAGGCACTGATTAGTAGTGAGATTTTTCTAACGGTTCAAGGTCGTATCGATGCTCAGCAATTAGCCGAACTGCAAACGTCTCTTGCTCAGTTTGAATATTTTCACTTAACCAATGACGATCAAAAGTCGCTTGAAAATCACTCCGTCTCGAACCAACACCCTCTCATTAAGCAAGCACTTAGTCGTTTATACAGTCCGATGAGTGCTGTCGTTGGCAAAGATATTCAATCAGATCCTCTGCAGTTATTTTTTAACTGGCAGTCTGCTATGTCACCCTTAACGGCATTCTCACTGCAAGATGATTGGCTTACTCGCGATGTAAATGATCAGCGCTATTATTTAATCAGTGCTGAATTACGCCAGAGCCCATTTGATATATCGACTCAGCTTCAATTAGACACTTTAATCACGGAGCTGAGAAATAACCTCGGTGATACTATCGAAGTACTGACTTCTGGCATTATTTTTCACGCCAGTCATGGGGCGAAACAAGCTCAGTTTGAGATATCCACCATTGGGCTCGGTTCAATACTGGCCATCATGCTTTTGCTGCTTTTCATCTTACGCAAAGTCTCTTTGGTATTAATAACCTTTTTACCCATTATTGTGGGCTGTACGGTTGCTTTTGCACTGACCTTATTAATCTTTGATAAAGTTCACTTGATCACCTTGGCTTTTGGCGCCGGACTCATCGGTGTGGCAATTGACTATTCTCTGCATTTTATTTGCGCCTCGATTGCTACCGAATCTAAGCAAGGCTTATTACGACGTATCCTGCCGAGCTTAGCTTTAGGTTTATTGTCTAGTATCGTCGCTTATGCTGCTCAAGCGATGACGCCATTCCCTGGATTACGACAAATGGCCTGTTTTTCCGCATTGGGATTAATAGCGGCGTGGCTGACCGTGGTGTTATTTTTACCTCTATTTAACATTCCAACATCAACCTGGGCACAAACACGGGTTCTACCCATCTTGAGTAAGCTCAGACATTATTGGCCCAGCATTCAACAAGCTCGACTTTATATACCCCTGCTTATTCTTATCATGCTATCCATTTGGCAGTTGGGCTCATTAACGGTCAATGATGATATTCGTAACCTGCAAACATCCCCGGATGAGTTGATCGCGAACGAAGTTCGAGTATTGAATTTATTAGAAGCACCCGCTTTTGGCCAATACCTAGTCCTGAATGCAGCAACCGCGGATAGACTATTACAGCTAGAAGAAGCCATCGCATTACAACTTGAAAGCATAATCCATGATGGCCATTTACAAGCTTTTCAATCATCGGCCCAACAACTTTATTCGCAAAATAAACAACAGCAGCAATACCAGTTAATTGCAGACAAGGTCTATGGTGAACAGCAACTGCTACAGGCTTTCAGTCAAGCACTCGGCGCAGAGAGCATTGAGCGTTCCGCACGTCAGGTATTTTTAAACTCTAATAATGACGTTATGACTTCTGAACAATGGTTGCAAGAACCTGCGAGCCAAGGTTATAGACATCTATGGCTAGGACAAACGGACAATACGTTTTATTCCTTAATCACCTTTACTGGTTTAACAGCGGAAGCTATTGAAAAACTTTCTAAACTAAAGAGTGATCAGGTCATCTACATTGATAGGGTGCAGTCGATTAGCAATATATTAAGCCTATATCGCTCGCAGCTTTTATTATGGATTATTGCCGCTTATGGTTTCATCCTTTTAGTATTAACCATGAAGTACAAACTACAGGCTTGGCGAGTTATTGCAGCGCCGGCATTAGCCAGTATTTTCACTATCGCTCTGCTTTCTGCATTAGGTGCGCAAATAACGCTGTTTAATCTCTTAGCCTTGTTGATCTTATTAGGCATTGGTTTAGATGCCAGTATCTTTTTATTCGATAGTAAAGGCGAACCTCATACCTGGCTCGCCGTTAACCTTTCAACGCTAACAACCTTATTTGCTTTTGGTTTATTGGGTTTATGCCAAACACCGGTCTTACATTATTTTGGCATTACCATTTTAATCGGTATCTTCCTTATTTGGTTATTAGCGCCGAGTTTTACGATGAAAGGAGACTCCAATGAAGCCCATTAGAATCATTGCTTTAATCGCGTTATGCATTAATTTAATGGCCTGTAGTCTATTCTCTCAGCCTCAAGAGTTGCCAAAATTTCCGTTATTTTCACCCCGAGACTTTCCACAAGCGCTGCAAGTTACTCAGCTGGTTAGCAGTCAGGTGAATGATTTACCGCAAGTTCTTATTGCGTCTTGGTCGATAGAGGAGAGCAAGATGAAGCTTGTTGGCCTGACCGCTACTGGGCAAGAATTATTGCGCTTAGAATACGATGGCAAAAAACTCAAAGAATTCTACAGCCCACTATTGAGCGTACCGATAGAAGGGCGCATTGTTCTTTCGCAAATTCAATTAGCTTATTGGCCATTAGACAAAATTGAAGCTGAATTAGAAACTAGTGCTTGGCAGGTCGTTGAAAAAGAATCTCACCGCCAGATCACATTTAATGGCCATCTCATTACATCCATTAAAGCCCTTGAGGATGATGTTGAGCCAAAAGAATACAGCCAGTCATGGCCACACTTATTGATCAGCAACCCGATTCTTAAGCAAGAAATTACTATTAAGACGTTAGACGTAGGAAAATTACATGAATAATACTGCGGTATATTTAAATCACTTAGGTGTTATTTGTGCACTAGGATCAGATCACCAAGATATATCTCAAAAACTGTTTAATGGTTTTTCCGACAGCCTAGTAAAAACCACTGACTACAGTGAAGAAGCTGTCTACGTGGGCAGAGTCAATGAGCCCTTACCTGCGTTATCAGATTTTCCCGCACTCGAACGTACTCGAAATAATCAATTATTAAGAGCCGCGTTTAATTCGATCCAACAAGCCTTCTTGCAATCGACTAAAAATATTCCTGCACAACGTATCGGTATCGTTATTGGTACCAGTACCAGTGGTATTGCAGAAGGTGAAAAAGCCCTTGCTCAGCAAATTGAAACCGGCGCTCTGCCAGACGATTACGACTATAGCATGCAAGAAATGTCAGCTCCTGCAACCGCTTTGGCTAACTGGGCCGGGGCAAAAGGCCCTTGCTATGTTATTTCAACCGCTTGTTCCTCCAGTGCAAAAGCCCTTGCCAGTGCTCGCCGATTAATTCGCGCAGGAGTCTGTGATGTCGTCATTGCCGGCGGTGTAGATTCTTTGGCAGAACTGACTATTAACGGTTTTTCAGCTCTGGATTCCGTCAGCAAAGGAATCTGTAAACCGTATAGCGCTAGCCGCGATGGTATTAATATTGGCGAAGGTGCGGCACTTTTTCTCGTTAGTGATAAAGCGTCCAAAGTCAGCTTAGCGGGAATAGGAGAGTGCTCCGATGCGCATCATATTTCCGCACCAGAGCCAGACGGTAAAGGGGCTGAACAGGCGATGTCATTAGCGATGAAGAATGCCCATATTAATCCTGACGCTATTGGCTATATCAATATGCATGGCACGGCTACGGTACAGAATGACCGTATGGAAGGGCGAGCCATTCATCGGCTGTTTAGCGACAAGGTGCCGTGCTCTTCAACTAAAGCATATACAGGCCATACCTTAGGTGCTGCGGGCGCGATTGAAGCTGCTTTTTGTTGGTTATTGTTAGCGAACGAAGAAAACAATAAAATGCCGATCCATTTATCCGACCACGCTATTGATCCTGAATTAGATCCTATCGCTTTGGTCACTGAAAACTCACATGATCAGGCGATACAATACGCTATGAGTAATTCTTTCGCCTTTGGCGGCAATAATATTTCGTTAATTTTGGAGCGCCAAAAATGATAACGAACTACCCCATTGACGAACTTGTTCCTCACTCAGGGACTATGAGCCTACTTGATCAAGTCATCGAGTACGATAATGATTGGCTCATTGCTGAAGTCGGCATCCGCCCTGATACTTTGTTTTTAACTGACGAGGCTGTTCCGGCTTGGGTCGGTATTGAGTATATGGCTCAGGCAATTGCAGCATTTGCAGGGATTCATGCCAAAGCACAGCAACAAGATGTTAAACTCGGCTTTCTATTAGGCAGCCGAAAATATTCCTCTTCTCATAGTCATTTTGCTCTAGGATCTTGTTTGCAGATCCGTGTTGAAAAAGAAATGCAATCGGAAGAAGGTCTCGGGGTTTTTAATTGCACCATTACTTCTGCTGATGATTTATTGGTAAGTGCACGACTTAATGTTTTTCAGCCAAAAGACGCTGAACAATTTTTTCAAGACGAAGGATTAAAAAGTGAATAACGATAAAACTATTCTAGTCACGGGCTCAAGCCGTGGCATTGGTCGAGCCATCGCATTACGACTTGCAAAAGATGGTTTTAATATCGTTATCCATTGTCGCTCGGGTTTAGAAGAAGCCGAAGAAACTAAAAGCGCTGTCGAAGCGTTAGGGCGCCAAGCGCGTATATTGCAGTTCGATATCGCTAACCGTCAACAAACTCACGATGTTTTAATGGCGGATATTGAAGCCTTTGAAATGTATTATGGCATCGTCTGTAACGCCGGCTTAACTCGCGATAACGCTTACCCAGCGATGAGCCCTGATGATTGGGACCTGGTGGTACATACAAACTTGGATGGTTTCTTTAATGTGACTCATCCTTTGACCATGCCTCTTGTTCGCCGCCGTAAACCAGGGCGCATTGTTGCGATCTCTTCTGTATCCGGTGTGATAGGTAATCGTGGCCAAGTCAATTACAGTGCATCAAAAGCAGGACTTATCGGTGCTTGTAAAGCACTGGCCGTTGAACTGGCCAAACGTTCTATCACAGTGAATTGTGTTGCACCGGGTTTAATTGAAACCGATATGATCGACGATGTGCCAGTTGAAGAAGCGTTAAAAATGATTCCTGCAAAACGCATGGGTCAACCTGAAGAAGTCGCAGCAGCCGTTAGCTTCTTAATGGCTGAAGATGCAGGTTATGTCACTCGCCAAGTAATTTCCGTAAATGGTGGAATGTGTTAATGAACAGAGTTGTAATCACAGGTATGGCGGGTCTATCGCCTATCGGTCTAGATTGGGAAAGCGTTTCTCATAATTTAAAAAATATGAATACCGGTATTCGTTACATGGAAGACTGGGATAAGTATCAAGGTTTAGATACTCGTCTTGCCGCGCCGATTTTTGATTTTGAGAAACCGGAACATTATACCCGCAAGCAAACTCGTAGCATGGGCCGCGTAGCTTTAATGGCAACCCGAGCAACTGAGCTAGCACTAGAGCAGGCGGGTTTATTAAACGACGAACGCATTAAAGATGGCCGCATGGGCGTCTCTTTTGGTTCATCAAGTGGTACTCCCGATGCGGTTGCTGACTTTGCTCAAATGAAGCTAAACAATAGTACACGAGGCTTAAACGCAACGTCTTATATCAAGATGATGGCCCATACCGCCCCGGTTAATATTGGTGTTTTCTTTGGTTTAAAAGGCCGTGTCATTACGACTTCCAGTGCTTGTACTTCTGGTAGCCAAGGTATCGGTTATGCTTACGAAGCGATTAAATTCGGTCGCCAAGAGATGATGGTTGCGGGCGGTTGTGAAGAGTTATGCGCTACTGAAGCGGCCGTATTTGATACGCTATTTGCTACCAGTACTAAAAACGATACCCCTGATAAAACACCGACACCGTTTGATAAAAATCGTGATGGTTTGGTGATTGGTGAAGGGGCAGGGGCTTTGATTCTAGAATCATTAGAATCGGCCCAAGCTCGTGGAGCTAATATCCTGGCAGAAATCGTTGGCTTTGGCTGTAACTCAGATGGCACTCATGTGACCCAACCTAACTCAGCGACGATGCAAAAAGCCATGGAGTCGGCACTTAAAGATGCTGATCTAGATGCCAGTAGCATTGGCTATGTTAGTGCTCACGGTACTTCGACCGACCGTGGTGATGTTGCAGAAACTACCGCAACCTTTAATGTCTTTGGTAAAGATATCGCTATCAGCTCGATGAAAAGTTTTACCGGCCATACATTAGGCGCTTGTGGTGCGTTAGAGGCTTGGGCTTCAATTAATATGATGAAGGAAGGCTGGTTTCATGCAACCGCCAACTTATCTGAAATCGACCCTGAATGTGGTGATTTGAACTACATTAAAGATGAGCCACGCCAAATTGATACCAATTATGTGATGAGTAATAACTTTGCTTTTGGTGGCATCAATACGTCATTGATTTTTAAGCGCTGGCAGGATTAAGCGGCTTAGTTAATCAAAGGGCATAAAAAAACCGCGTATTGTTAATACACAATACGCGGTTTTTTTATGGCTATCTAATGGCTTATTTTTTAACACACTTAAATAAAGTATGCCCAGCGCCAATATCATCAATATCCGTTTCAACCATTAAGCCCGCTTGGTGTAGTAGCTTAATCATATCTTTTGAATGATACATACGACTATTACCATTGGCCATGGCGGTAAAATATAGAGACGTCGCATTAATACTATAAGCGGCTGCTTCATAGCGCTGACGATCCCAATAAGTGTCCATGATGTATAAGCATGTATCACCAGTCATCGCCGCGGCGGCACGCTGTAAAATACTTAGAATCTGTTCTTCTGAGAAGCAATCTAAAAACTGGCTCATCCAGATAGCATCAGCACCTTCAACAAAAGGCGCTTCTTTATCGAGCAGGTTGATTGGATGTCCGCTAATGCGATCAGAGAAACCTTGCTCTTCAGCATTCTCTTTCATTACTTTAATCTGCTGAGGCAAATCCATAATTGTAATGTTTACATCTTCATCAAAACGTACGCACGATAGAGCCCACTTACCGGTATTGCCACCGACATCCACTAAATGCTTTGGCTTATCTTTAAATACAATCGGTAGGACTTCTGGGAAAGAGTGGTCAGAATAATAATGATCAAACTTAAACCAGCTTTCTTGAGCTTGCTCAGGTAAAGAGGTGAGTGCAGGATAAATTGTTGGCCAATCACCAAAAACTTTAAGCCCTTCAGGCTTACCATTACGAATCGCCGCTTCCATTTCAAACAGGCCTTGATAACAAACATCCTGAGTAAAATCTAAGTTGATACGAGCCATTTGGTCACCTAATAAAAAGTAACCGACTTTATCCAGCACATAATGAGTATCATCTTTGATCCAGACAACATTCATTGATAACGCCATATCTAATAAGACTTTAACGCCGTATTCCGATATCCCTGTTTTTTCACTCAAAAATACTGCGTCTGCACCGTCTTGACCAGCATTGGAAACCGCTTCCAATATACCCGTTCTTATTAATGTCACACCTGTTTGGAAGGCGAAAGGGGCAAATGCAATTTTCTGAGCTTCTAATTTCGCATCCAGTGCAGTAATCGAATGCGGCTTTGAATAAAGGGTCATCAATGAAACCTAATTTAAAATGTCTTATAGATAAAGCAGGCATAATGCCATAACAGCGAATAGAAAACTATGTTCCATAATTTAGTAGTAATATGGCATAATTCATCTCATGATTTTCTTAGATGTATTTATCTAAATTGCCGTTATTAAAGGACATTGCTTTGAAAGATTTGGAACTTGAGCTTAAAACATTAATCATTGAAACGTTGAATCTAGAAGATTTAACTCCTGCCGATATCATTAGCGATGATGCACTTTTTGGTGAAGGTTTAGGTCTAGATTCTATTGATGCGCTTGAGTTAGGTGTAGCGCTGAAAAAGCAATATAACATTACTCTAGATGCAGATTCTGAAGAAACGCGTGCTCACTTTGCGTCCGTATCGGCTTTAGCCAAATTGGTTAGCTCTTACCAGTAAGCTTTTGCCTGCAATTGCAATACGCCAGATAATTATTTATTTGGCGACCCCCTTCTCTATCATCGGCCCCCACATGTCTTACTGCTTTCTAATTCCTTGCTACAACCATGGCACGACACTTTCTACGACGTTAGCTAGCCTTAAAGACTTCGATTTACCGGTGCTTGTGATTGACGATGGTTCTAGCCCGGAACAAGCCGTTCTGATTCAACAGGCTTGTGATCAATTTGATTATGTTCAGTTACATGTAAAAAAAGTAAATTCAGGCAAGGGTGGGGCTGTTATCAGTGGAATGCTGCTAGCGCTTGAGCAAGGTTTTTCACATATCATCCAAGTTGATGCTGATGGCCAGCATGATATTAATGATGTTCCTAAGCTTTTAGCCAAATCTAAGGCAGAACCCAAAGCTCTTGTCAGTGGTTATCCTATCTATGATGATTCTGTGCCTAAATCTCGGCTATATGGCCGTTACCTGACTCATGTTTGGGTATGGATTGAAACGCTCTCATTAAACATTCCTGATTCCATGTGTGGTTTTAGAATTTACCCATTAGCAAGTTGTCAGAAATTGCTAAAACGAGTAAAGCTTGGCCGCTACATGGATTTTGATGTTGAAATATTGGTCCGCCTATACTGGCAGGGTGTCCCGATGTCATTTCAACAAACTCAAGTTATCTATCCAGAAGATGGAACATCTAATTTCCGCGCGCTACAAGATAATCTACTAATTAGCTGGATGCATACGCGTTTGTTTTTTGGCATGTTAATCCGTAGCCCATTACTTATTGCCCGACAGCTATTTTCAAATATTCATTACGAGAAATAATAATGACTAAACCCGATAATCTACACTGGTCTAAGATCAATGAACGCGGTAGCTCTATCGGTATGTCACTCTTACTGTTCATTTATACTCTTTTTGGTAAGCCTCTTTTCTATCTAATTTTATTACCCGTTTTATTATATTTTTATGTGACTGGTAAACAGCAGCGTCATGCCGTTAGTAAGTTTCAAGCAAATGTTAGCTTGGCAACTGAAAATAGGACGGGGAATAAACTCAAACTCATACCCTTCATGCAATACTTTGAATTTGGCCGCTCTGCTTTAGATAAAGTTACCGCATGGATGGGGAAAATTGGTATTGAAGATATTACCTTCAATAATAAGCCTCAGATGTTGGAAATAGTTGCAGAACAGAAAGGGGGAGTCATTTTGACTTCTCATCTTGGCAATATGGAAGTTTGTCGAGCTTTAAGCGAAGAAGTCCCACAACTAAAAGTTAACGCACTTGTACATACTCAAAATGCAGTAAAATTTAATCAATTATTGCAATCCATATCACCGACATCCGGCATTAACTTAATTGAGGTTAATGATATGGGCCCTGAAACCGCAATGAAGTTATTTGATAAAATTGAACAAGGAGAGTACATCGCTATCGTTGGCGATCGTACATCCATTGCTTTGCATAACCGTATTGTAGAAGCTGAGTTTTTAGGTGAAACAGCTTACTTCCCTGAAGGTCCTTTTATCTTAGCATCTATATTAAAGAGTCCGGTTTATTTCATGAGCTGCGTGCGTGAGTCTAAAGGCTTCTCCGTCGACTTTATCCCTTATAAAGACAAGTTGATACTTAAACGCAATCAACGCCAAGAGAGTCTTAAAGAGGCTGTTCAAGACTATGCTGATTGGCTATCAGACCTCGCAATGAAAGCGCCTTATCAATGGTTTAACTTTTTTGATATTTGGCAGAAGAAATAAAAAAGCCCTAATAATCCAATAAGACTATTAGGGCTCTATTAAAAATCATCAATGATTAATTTTTAATAGACTTTACCTTGCCTGTATCATCAAAGATGACATCGAACGTATTAAAACGGCTCGACCAATACTTCCAACGCTTTCCGTCTAATGAAGGTGTTTTATGAACGGGCGGGTGACCGATCGCTAAGATAACACCATCACGTGTCATACCTTTAAATACTTTACCGGCTTTTAAACCTTCTTTATCAATCGCATTTAGTTTTCTAAGTGCTGATTTTTTACAAGAAGGGGCAAAGTACTTTTTAATATTCTCATCAAATGAACCACTCGCTTTATGAAACAAATAGGAGTACTTAGTTTCACCGACTGTGAATATTAGTTTTTTCTTACTGACGTCTAATAAATTAACTTCTGTACAACGAGGAATGAAGCCCGACTGCTGGTAGTTAATTGAATACAAACGCTTTCTTTGCTCATCGGGGTGTAAATTGGTTTGAGTATAAACTTTATCTACTTGCATCAAGGATTTTTCACTTCCTTGAATTAATAACTTAGGCGCACTGGCACAAGCTGCGAGCGTTAATGCTGATGCTATTACTAAAGACTTTTTAAACATTTCATTTCCTTACGATCAATTATAATGTGGTTTAAAATTTTTCGGCTACCAAAACGTTCGGTAGCGTCGATGACAGGCGTTGCAGGTATCTCCAGCAGCATCCCAGTTTTCAATAACTTGTCTCTTATCTTTTTTCTCAATCGAATGACTGATGTTATGCACTGCACTTTCTAATTCAGAAAAACGTTGCTCAAAGTCTTCTAGGTTTGACCAAATACGTTCTCGTGCACGAGTATTTTCAAAACTTTTATGCGGGAATGATTGTTTTAAAAATTTAATATCTTCATTCAAATCTTGGCTTATCAATACCAAGGTACTCCAATCGAGTTCATCAACTTCGGCATTATCGATGATCAAGTCCAGGTTATCTTCGATATTGGTAAAGGCTTGTTTTCTTTCCAATGACAGAGCTTTAAAACTTTCGCTATAAGCAAAGGTCGATGTTAATAAAAACAAAAAAAATGTTAAAAATTTCATACTGTTCTCTTTCTTATTTTATAATGATAACGTTATCACAATATCTATCAAGTTGAACTTTTTCGTAAAAAAAAGAGAAGCCCATAAGATGAACTTCTCTTTTTTTAGCGTTTTATTAGAAATCTATTTATTAGAAATCTAAGTTTGCTACTCGTAAAGCATTACTATCAATAAAGGCACGACGAGGTTCAACTTCATCACCCATTAGGGTTGTGAAGATTTGATCTGCGGCTACTGCATCTTCAATCGTTACTTGCAGCATACGGCGTGTCTCTGGATCCATAGTGGTTTCCCAAAGCTGTTCAGGGTTCATTTCACCTAGCCCTTTATAGCGCTGGATGTAGTGACCTTTACGGGCTTCGTTAAGCAACCACTCAAGCGTCTTCTTAAAGTTCTCGATTGGCAATACACGTTCGCCACGCTGTAGATAAGCACCTTCTTCAAGAACAGCTTGAAGCTCAGCGCCCATATCAGCAATCTTGGCGTAACCAGATCCCATAAAGAATTCATGATTAAAAATGAAGTGGTGTGGAATACCGTGCTCCATTACTTCAACATTAAAATTAGCGGTATGACGTTCGCTATCTTCCTCTACAACCACTTTATAATGGCTACCGGTACGACCGCTTTCAGGTAAAAGCGTTTGGAATTTCTCAGCCCACTCTTGTGCGAAAGCATAATCTTTAAGCTCTGTCTCTGTGATACGAGGCAGTTCTAACATAGCTTCAAGCAACAAAGAGGGATAAAGATTCGAGGAACGATCAATAACTTCTTGAGTATCGTGATACTGAGTCACTAGCTTTTCAAAAGCGTGATCAGTAATCGCTGGCGCATCAGCACTCGGGTGCAATGCTGATTTCTCTAAAGCAATGTGCGTTAGATAATCAGACAAGGCTTCTTCGTCTTTTAGATACTGTTCTTGCTTGCCACGCTTTATCTTATAAAGCGGTGGCTGAGCAATGTAGATGTGGCCACGCTCAACCATTTCTGGCATCTGACGGAAGAAGAAGGTCAATAGTAGCGTACGAATGTGCGCACCATCGACGTCGGCATCGGTCATGATGATGATTTGATGATAGCGAAGTTTCTCAACATCAAACTCTTCGCGGCCAATACCACAGCCTAACGCTTTAATTAATGTGCCGACTTCTGCAGAAGAAAGCATCTTATCGAAACGTGCTTTCTCTACGTTTAGAATCTTACCTTTAAGCGGTAGGATTGCTTGGGTACGACGGTCTCGGCCCTGTTTGGCGGATCCGCCGGCCGAGTCTCCTTCCACTAAGTATATTTCGGAAAGAGCAGGGTCTTTCTCTTGGCAGTCAGCCAGTTTACCAGGCAAACCTGCAATATCTAACGCGCCCTTACGACGTGTCATCTCACGAGCCTTACGGGCGGCTTCACGCGCGCGTGCTGCGTCCAACATCTTACCTACAAGGTTCTTAGCTTGCTGAGGTTGTTCTAATAAGTATTCACCAAACTTCGCTGCCATTTCTTGTTCAACAGCAGTTTTAACTTCAGAGGATACTAGTTTATCTTTGGTCTGTGAGCTGAACTTAGGATCTGGGACTTTAACCGATACGATAGCAGTTAAACCTTCACGAGCATCATCACCGGTAGCAGAAACTTTTTCTTTCTTACCTAGACCTTCAGATTCGATATAGCTATTCAAGGTACGAGTTAATGCACCACGGAAACCCGCCATGTGGGTTCCGCCATCGCGCTGCGGGATGTTATTGGTATAGCAGAATACGTTTTCTTGGTAAGTATCATTCCACTGCATCGCCACTTCAACGCCAACACCTGTGCCTTCATGCATGATGTTGAAATGGAACATGTCGTTGACAGTCGACTTGTTGGTATTTAGATATTCTACGAAAGAGGACAGGCCACCTTCAAACGCGAAGATGTCTTCACGGTCGCTGCGGTCGTCTTTCAAGTGAATTTTCACGCCAGAGTTTAGGAATGAAAGCTCACGCAAACGCTTAGCGAGTTGATCATAGTGATAAGTCGTTTGGGTAAAGGTCTTATCACTTGGCTTGAAGGTCACCATAGTACCGGTAGTTTCAGAGGTACCGACTTCTTTCAGTGGGTAGTCTGGAACACCGTGGGTATATTCTTGCTCGTAGATTTTGCCTTCACGACGGATGGTTAATTTAACCTTCTCCGAAAGGGCGTTTACTACTGAGATACCTACACCGTGTAATCCGCCTGATACTTTATAGGAGTTATCATCGAATTTACCACCGGCGTGAAGTACCGTCATGATTACTTCTGCCGCGGATACACCTTCTTCAGGGTGCATTTCAGTCGGAATACCACGGCCGTTATCGGATACAGAGATTGAGTTATCGAGGTGAATCACAACATCAATGGTATCGCAGTGCCCTGCTAAGGCTTCATCGATGGAGTTATCGACTACTTCAAATACCATGTGGTGTAAGCCTGTACCGTCATCCGTATCGCCGATGTACATGCCTGGGCGTTTACGTACTGCATCAAGGCCTTTTAAAACCTTAATACTCGATGAGTCGTAAGCTTGTTCTTCACTCATATTGTGTCCCCTAATGAGATAACTCGCATTCAGTGCCGTCGCACTGGATCGCGTAAAATTCGAATTCGTTATTTTTTACTAATAAACATTCAATAATTTGTTTTATTGGATGCCTACTACAATCTGTTTCATTGTTATGAAAACAAGATTTATTATTCTTTTATCTAATATTCAATCTTCTAAAAGCTGATTTAGGGTGGTGGCGTTTTATCGCTGACATTCCCTTGTTCCACGTGGAACATTTTACAACCTTCCGGTTTCCATTGATCACTGATGCTATTGTGCTCAATGCTGGTGATAAACACCTGACATTTTAAATCTTCTAACAGCTGACATAAAGCAAAACGATGCTTTTCATCTAACTCCGATGCAAGGTCGTCGACTAGATAGATTGTACTGCGTTCTGTCTCTTGCTGAAACAGGACACCCTGAGAAAGCTTAAGCGCGGCTACAACCGCTTTTTGCTGCCCTCTCGACAAGATGTCAGCGGCATTCATATTATCGACTTTAATGCGTAATTCAGCGCGTTGAGGGCCCGATTGAGTATGTCCAATCTGCAGATCTCGCTCTCGCTGTTTGTGCAAGATATCGATCAACTCTGAATTCCTTTCCCAACCGGGATAGAAAGATAATTGCACGTCTAGATTAGCATCTAATCGCTTTAAAGTATGCTGAAATACGGGTACTAAGCGCTCTATATAGGCCTTTCTTGATTCATTGACGGCATTACCTGCCTTAACAAATCCTTTATCCCAAACATCAAGCCAATCAGCTTCACCTTTCTTTAAAACGGCATTCCTTTGCTGAAGCAGTTTTTTGAATTCTCGCCACTGATCCAAGAAAGAGTGTTCCACGTGGAACACTCCCCAATCGATAAATTGGCGACGCTCTTGAGGGGAGCCGGAGAGCAACTTAAAAGTATTGGGCTCAATGATTTGAATAGGTAACCAAGAAGAAGCTTCCGCTTGAGAGTGAAGTGCTTCACCATTTAATTTTAACGCTTTATCACCACTGCGACTGCGCTGAACACCTAAACGTGCATTACCTAATCGATTATCTTCGATCTCGGCGAATAATACACACTCGCTCATTTCGTGCTGGATTACGGGTTTTAACAGATGATGTCGAAAAGACTTACCACTGGCGAGAATATACAAGGCTTCAAGCAAACTGCTTTTACCACTGCCATTTTCACCGTAGATAAAATTAACCCCCAGAGCGGGGGTCAAAGAGAGCGGCTGCAAGTTTCGCACACCGCTTATTTGGAAGCGTTTTATTGGCATCGAGGTTTTGCCATAAAAAGAAGAGGGCGCTGGTTATTACAAACGCATTGGCATAACGACATATAACGCATCGCTATTTTCAGGCTCTTCTAATAACGCACTGCTATTAGCATCAGAAAGGGTGATCTTAGCTTGGTCGCTGTCGATAACACCTAGCACGTCTTGCAGATAACTCACGTTAAAGCCAACTTCTAAGCTTTCACCTTCATAATCTACAGCAATCGACTCTTCAGCTTCTTCCTGCTCAGGGTTATTAGCGAATACCTGCAAATTACCTGAGTTAAGAACAACTCGTACACCACGGTATTTTTCGTTAGAAAGAATGGCAGTACGCTGGAAGACCTGGCGTAATTCTTGACGATCTGCCAAGATTACCTTGTTACCGTTTTTCGGGATAACACGTCCATAGTCTGGGAACTTGCCATCAACTAACTTAGAGGTGAAAACAAAGTCGCCGGTTTCAGCACGAATATGATTCGGGCTTAAGAATAGCGTCACACTGTCTTCAGGCTCAGTTAGTAATTTGCTTAGCTCTAAGATACCTTTGCGAGGTACGATCAACTGCAACTGAGTCTCAGGGCCACTGGCTTCAACGATACACGTCGCTAAGCGGTGTCCATCTGTCGCAACAGAACGTAATGAAGAAGCATTAACTTCTAGCAGCATTCCATTTAGATAGTAACGGACATCTTGTTGAGCCATAGCGAAGGCAACACGATCGATAACACGACGTAGCTTAGCTTGCTCAACCGTGAATGGCTGTTCACCGGCAATATCTTCGATATTCGGGAATTCCGTCGCTGGTAGGCTAGATAGGGTGAAACGAGAACGACCAGAACGTACGTTGATACGTTGTTCGTCTTGTTCAAACTCAATCATAGAGCCATCAGGTAATGAACGTACGATGTCCATCAACTTCTTACCAGGAACAGTAATTTCACCTTCCATTGCAACTTCTTCTAAAGTTACACGGGCAACCAGTTCGACCTCAAGATCGGTACCAGTTAATGATAATTGCTGACCTTTAACATCTAATAAGACGTTAGATAGCACTGGTAAGGTTTGGCGTTTTTCAACAACACCAGCAACAAGCTGTAATGGGCGCAGTAGTGCTTCCCTAGAAATTACGAACTTCATGTTTTTTTCACTCTACCCATCTAGGTTGTTAGTGAGCGCATTAGGTTTTTATAATCTTCCCTAATGTCCGCCATTGTTTCTTGTAATTCTTTAACCTTACGACAGCCATGTAATACCGTCGTATGATCTCGTCCACCAAAGGCTTCGCCAATTTCAGGCAAGCTATGGTTAGTTAATTCTTTACTTAAAGCCATCGCTATCTGACGAGGACGCGCAATTGAGCGGGTACGTCGCTTAGATAAAAGATCTGAAAGCTTAAGTTTATAGTATTCTGCAACAGTTCTCTGAATATTATCAATACTAACCTGTCTATCTTGCAAGGCCAGCAAATCTTTCAAAGATTCTTTAATAAAAGGAAGAGTAATCTCACTGCCAGTAAAATGTGAATTTGCGATTACACGTTTTAACGCACCTTCTAACTCACGTACGTTAGAACGAATTTTCTGGGCAATGAAAAATGCGGCGTCATCAGGTAAGTGTACATTTGCCTGAGCGGCTTTCTTTAATAGAATCGCAACGCGAGTTTCTAACTCAGGCGGCTCAACCGCAACCGTTAGGCCCCAACCAAATCGGCTCTTTAGTCGTTCTTCTAAACCATTAATCTCACGCGGATAACGATCGCACGTAAGAATCATTTGTTGGCCACCCTCTAATAAAGCATTAAAGGTATGAAAGAATTCTTCTTGAGAGCGCTCTTTGCCAGCAAAAAACTGGATATCGTCAATTAATAAGGCATCAAGACTACGATAGAAACGCTTAAATTCATTAATAGCATTCAATTGTAGCGCTTTCACCATGTCTTGCACAAAACGCTCTGAGTGAACGTAGAGGACTTGAGCATTACTGTCTTTTTGCTGTAGATGATTACCTACCGCATGCATTAAGTGCGTTTTACCCAGACCCACACCACCATAAATAAACAGTGGATTGTAAGATCCACCGGCATTTTCAGCGACTTGACGTGCCGCGGCATGTGCTAGTTGGTTTGATTTACCTTCAACAAAGGTATCAAAAGTGAATCCTTTGTTTAGAAAACTTTGATGCTGAATCCCACCTTCAACCTGAACTTCTCGCTTTCCCATAGGCTTAGCTGAGCTAGGTTGCACACTATCACGGCTTACTCTGGAAAAATTAGGGGTATTAACCGGTAACGTTGCTTGTTCAATATCCAATGATCCCTGCATCGGTGCTTCGGCAGTTTCATTTGAATCATCGATCGCGAACGAAGGCCTTCTATTAATAGAAGAAGGTAGCACTGGCGGAGCAGGCTTATTAACAGGAACTCTAGGTAAAGGTGCTGGAGCAGGTTTTACCTTTGCACCACCAATAGTGATCTCTACTTCAAGCAGACGACCATCATTTATCTCACAAAGAATTTCATGAATCCGATGTAAATACTTATCTTTAACCCAATCCTTTACAAATCGATTTGGAGCGCGCAGCAAAATGCCATCACCCTCTGCTTCAACCTGCAGTGGACGAATCCAAGTATTATATTGCTGTGAAGGCAGTTCATCCTGCAAATAATCCAAACAGCGGTTCCAGAGCGCCTCAGCCACCTAACAGCATTCCTTTAATAAAGATAAATCGATGTAAATAGGGGGCCATTCTACCTCAAAAACAGCAAAGTTATCCACAAATAACTACTCTAGCGCCCATAAAAAGGTTCAATAGATATGTGGATAACCGAGTTAAAGGTGAAAATGGATTGTGTATAAACAACAACGCTAAAACAGGGCTGTGTAAAACTCGCGACTTATACACCGATTGTCCCTAGGCTAATACTCAGGTTAAACGCATATTAAACATGACTTATATATCTTGTAACCCTTTGTTTTAATTGGTTTTTTTATGGTTATCAACAGAAAATGGCTTGCGTAATATTAGTAGTAAGAATAAATAAAACATTACTTACATACATAAAAACATAAACTTTAATTAATAAATCTTTAAAAGAAGTTAGTTAAGAAAAAGTTAATTTGAAAAAGATGATTAAAATAAATACAGATTTACCATTGCGTCATGATCATAATTTCAATACAATCTCGCCCCTAAATTTTTAAACCTAAATTTACACTTTGTGTGAATTAGATGAGTAATTGCTATGAAACGTACTTTTCAACCAAGCGTATTAAAGCGTAAGCGTAACCACGGTTTCCGTGCTCGTATGGCTACTAAAAGCGGTCGTCAGATTTTATCTGCACGTCGTGCTAAAGGCCGCGCAAGCTTATCAGCTTAATATCGCTTTAGTCAGTGTATGAATACTTTTGAATTCCCTAGATCCGTTCGCTTATTGAGCCCTGGGGACTTCTCCCAAGTATTTAATAACACTGAGTTTAAGGCCAGTAATCGATATTTGTTGGTTCTGGCTACTCCGAATAAAAACGGCGTTTCTCGCTTAGGCTTTGTCATAGCTAAGAAGCATGTTAAACATGCTGTTCAAAGAAATCGTGTAAAACGTATTATTCGTGAGTCTTTCCGCCTGAATCAGCATCAGATGGCTAACAATGATTTTGTTATTTTAGCGCGCCCTGGGATCTCTGATCTCGAAAACGCAGAAATACGTGAAATGATTGATGGTCTCTGGTTCAAGCTGAGGCAATCTAATGGTAAACGACCCAATAGAAACAAAAAACGCTAGCCCGAAAGCCCAGTCTTTTGTTGCTAAGTCATTTTTATTGCTAGTTAATCTCTACCGTTACGCAATCAGTCCTTTATTTCCCAGCCGATGCCGTTATTATCCTACATGCTCTGCGTATGCGCACGAAGCCATTGTTAGATATGGTGCTTGGACCGGTGGAAAACTGGCCATGAAACGCATTTTGCGTTGCCATCCTTGGGCAAGTCATGGTGTCGACCCTGTACCAGAACTTAACCCTTCCCACTCATGCTGTAGACGGAACCCCTAATCATGGATATCCGCCGTTTTGCCATAATATTTGGCCTGGCTATTTCAACTTATTTTTTAATTCTTGCGTGGAATGACGATTACGGTCAAGACACGGTTGCTAATGCTCCTATTGCACAGAACTCTGCAATTGAAGTTGGTGATTCACCAGCTGCGGGCGAAATCATTGCGGCTGGCGAAACGTCAACCAATGATAGCGACATTCCTAATGTTGTTCCTGCTGCAGAAGAGCCTGTTATTAAAGCTCAAGCAAGTACACAACTTATTCAGGTTAAGACCGACGTATTAAACGTTACGATTAATCCACTAGGCGGAGAGATTGTTGAGGTTTCATTACCTGCTTACCCTGCTGACATTGAAAATAAAGATATTCCTTTTGTTTTGATGGAAAACAATGCTCGTCGTGTTTATGTTGCACAAAGTGGCTTGTTAGACGGCAAAGGCAAACAGTGGGAAAAGACTCAAGGTTATTCAGCTTCTCAGGTTAACTACCAGCTAGATGAAGACGCTGATACGTTAATCGTTGAGCTAAGTACTCAACTTGATAACGTAGAAGTGAAAAAGGTTTTCACTTTCCAGCGTAACAACTACCTTATTGATGTTAAATACCAGGTGGCTAACGGTTCTGATAGCCAATGGCGTGGTGTCTTCTTCGCTCAACTAAAACGTGATCGCAGTGACGACCCTCATCAAGGTAGCTCAATGGGGATGCAGGCTTATTTAGGCCCTGCAATCACCACTAACTTATCTAAATATGAAAAAGTTAGCTTTGACGATATCGATGATAAGAAGTTAGCCGAAACCGTTGATGGTGGTTGGGTTGCTATGTTGCAGCACTACTTCGTATCGGCTTGGGTTGCTAACCCAGACATGACGCATTCAGTTTATGCTAAGCCAAATAAGCAAGGTGAGTACATTGTGGGTTTCCATGATGGCAAAACACCGCTTCAAGTAGCCGCGGGCGAAACCGGTACCGTCGGAGCGCAGCTGTATGTCGGTCCTAAATCTCAATATGTTCTAGCCGATGTGGCAGAAAGCTTAGACCTAACCATCGATTATGGTTGGTTATGGTGGATTGCACAGCCATTATTCGCGGTAATGAACTTCATTGAATCTGGTTACATTAACTTCCTAGGATTGGTTGAAATCGATCTCGGTGGTGGTGTGGGTAACTGGGGTGTTGCGATTATCTTACTGACCGTATTGATCAAGCTAGCCTTCTTCAAACTGTCTGCAACCAGTTATCGTTCAATGGCGAACATGCGTAAAGTGGCGCCAAAACTAGCGGCTATTCGTGAACAGCACGGTGATAATAAAGAAAAGCTAGGTCAAGAAATGATGGCCTTGTATAAGAAAGAGAAGATTAATCCTCTTGGCGGTTGTTTACCGATTCTGGTGCAAATGCCGGTATTTATCGCCTTGTATTGGGTATTGGCCGAAAGTGTAGAGCTTCGCCAAGCACCGTTTTTCTTATGGATTGATGATTTATCAGCAATCGACCCATACTTTGTATTACCGCTATTAATGGGTGCAAGTATGTTCGTGCAGATGCAGTTGAACCCAACACCTCCAGATCCAGTTCAAGCACGTGTTATGAAGCTGATGCCTGTGATCTTTACGGTATTCTTCTTGTTCTTCCCATCGGGTCTTGTACTTTATTGGGTAGTGAACAACCTGCTATCGATTACACAGCAGTATGTAATCACTAAGCAGATTGAGAATGCGGATAGCTAATCGATTATAGTTAACTGATTCTAGTTAATTAATTATCAGCTAATATTAAAAGGCTTCTATTCAAGGATAGAGGCCTTTTTTTATATTCGAGTGAAAGGCATGGTATTGGGTAAGCAATCACTGTTGTATTTATTTCCGGCTCTTATTATTACCTCAATAGTGTTGATGATAGAACTGAGCTTTGCTGAAGATATCGCAGTGACAGAAGCAATTACGATTGTGCGTAGTATTGATGATTGGGGGCCTAATGAGTTTATCGGAAAAGATGGTAAGCCAACGGGTTTTCATATTGATTTGATTGAGTTAGCCGCTGCTGAACTTGGGATTAGGGTTCAGTATGTTTCCATGCCTTGGAAGCGAGCACTGAAAACCATAGAAAATGGCGAAGTTGATGCGATAAGCTATACGATATTTGCCCCTGAAAGAACTCAGTATCTTATTTATGAAGCGGATAATGCCATTAGTATTGGCAGTACACGCTTTGCCTATTTAAAAGGTCGTAATTTTAATTATGACGGCAGTTTAGAGTCTGTTGAAGATCGTAAAATAGGTGTGATTCGTGGCTATTCCTACGGTAAAAAGTTTGATCGTAGTAAGTTGAATAACTTGATAAATGTAAATACCGAAGAACAGCTTTTGATGATGTTGCTGGATAAAAGAGTGGATTTAATCTTAGTGAATATTGACCACTTAAAATACAAATATGCACATTTACCTGAGTTTTCAGAAGTGACTTCGATGGATGTCGCTAGCGACAGTTACGATATATTTCTCGCCTTCTCTAAGAAAAGAGGCCATGAAGCATTAGCCAAACGCTTTGCGGAAGTTATTCCAAGAATACGTCAAAGTGAAAGGTATCAAAAAATTGTCCAAAGCTATTATTCACAATAGCGAATATAATAACGTCTTGTTTTTAGTAAATATTTATTGAGTTCCCCATGACATCATCAGAAGCTATTCATCAGGATACTATTGCGGCGATAGCCACGGCTCCAGGTAGGGGGGGAGTCGGTATTGTGCGGGTCTCTGGCGATAAAGCACAAGATATTGCTCATGCGGTGCTAGGTTTATTACCAAAGCCACGCTACGCCCACTATGGACCATTTAAAGATGCTGATGGCACGGTATTGGATGAAGGACTTGGGCTATATTTTCCTAATCCTCATTCATTTACCGGAGAAGATGTTTTAGAACTGCAAGGCCATGGTGGACCTGTGGTTCTGGATTTTATTCTACAGCGCTGTGTCGAACTCGGTGCTCGCATTGCTCGACCTGGTGAATTCTCTGAACGTGCCTTTCTAAATGATAAACTCGACCTGGCTCAAGCTGAAGCGATAGCTGACTTAATTGATTCTGCTTCCGCACAAGCTGCGCGTTGTGCACTGCGATCTCTGCAGGGGGTTTTCTCTGATAAAGTACATGGCTTGGTGGATCAGCTGATCCATCTGCGAACGTTCGTCGAAGCCTCGATTGATTTTCCTGAAGAAGAAATAGATTTTTTAGGTGATGGTAAGGTCGCAGCATTGCTACAAGAAGTTAAAGCTTCAGTTGCTGGTGTGCTACAAGAAGCGAATCAAGGGGCTATTTTACGCGAAGGTATGAACGTAGTGATTGCTGGGCGTCCGAACGCAGGTAAGTCATCACTATTAAACGCCTTAGCGGGGCAAGATAGAGCGATTGTTACCGATATCGCCGGTACGACCCGAGATGTTTTAAAAGAACATATTCATATTGATGGTATGCCGTTGCACATCATTGATACTGCCGGTTTACGTGATGCACCTGATGAAGTTGAACGCATTGGAATCCAACGGGCATGGACTGAAATCGAACAAGCTGATCGAATCTTATTAATGATTGATAGCTCGTTAGAAACGGATGGAGAAAAGACTGACCCTCGAGCTTTGTTACACGCCCTTTATGATGAACAAGGTCTGCAAGAAGAAACTGAAAAGCTGATAGCTAGCGGGCATATTACGGTTATTCGTAATAAAGCGGATTTGTTAGCCGAAGATCATGTTTCAGCAAAATTAGGCTTACATGACGAAGCAGATTTCCCAACTCTAGCGATTTCTGCCAAACAAAATCTCGGTATCGAAGAATTACGTGAACATTTAAAAGATGTGATGGGATTCAATGCTGCCAGTGAAGGTGGTTTCTTAGCTCGTCGTCGTCATATCGAAGCTCTAGAAAAAGCCCAAGAGGCGGTTCAAGCGGGTGAAGATCAGCTATTAGGTGCCATGGCGGGTGAATTGCTGGCGGAAGATCTACGTATGGCTCAGCAAGCATTAGGTGAAATTACCGGTGAATTTACTGCCGATGATTTACTGGGCAATATCTTTGGTAGCTTCTGCATTGGTAAGTAGTTAATAGACCTTGGCCGTAAATTTCTAACAAATATGGCGAGGTCTATTCAATTTTATTCAGAGAAAATACCAAGGTAATTAAGCAGCACTAGAAAAGCGCCTGATAGCCCTGAAAGCGTTAATAGCCAGTAGAATATACATCCTAAAGCATGATCAAATTTATTAGTATTTTCATATAAAATAGATGCGTTGGCGTACATAAACGAAAACCTACTATCTTCGATTTTTTTTGTCCATGACCTAGGGAGAGAAAATACTTGAGCGACATTTATAATGTCCCAACCGCTAGCGAGTTCAAGGCCAAGCGCATCTTTTGTGTTTGGATTTTTTCTTAACTTGCGCACAGTTATTTGGCCAAAAAGAACATATAAGATGCACGCAAGGAACATAAAAATAGCTATAAATCCTAGCAATTGTGAAAATAAACTCATAAATCACTTATTCCCTTCATTATAAGGTCGTACCACTCGCCGCTATTATTTTTCACGGCATTATTCATTCCTATTGATGCTACTGCAGCTGTTCCTGCAACGGCAATACCTCCGATAATTAAACCAACCCATCCAATTGGTGTAGCTACCATTAAAAACATTAAGGCGGCTCCACCTGCATTAACAACAGCAGTCCCAGTAAGCGCACTAGCAGCAAAGCTGCTCGATTCAATAAATAGCTCTTTTTCCCAATGTCCGCCAACCTGATAGCTGTTATGAACATTACCTGTTTTACCAGCAAAATTGATGACTGCGAGCCCGTTTCCCAAAAATTTAGCGTGGTTAGTAAATTTCACTAGATTATTTGCTTGAACCTGTGAGGTAACATTCAGTTTTACTGTATTACGACTACTTTCAGCAATATTCGTAGCTCTTTTTACATTCGTCAGAGGTGTACCACGGCGAGCCTTATTTTTATTGGTAATAACCTTTAATTCATTACCAAATTTGATCTGCATTTTATTGAATGCAGTATGAACCTTTTCTTTGAAAATATTTTTCATCGGGGATTTTGAGGCTATAGCTTCTCTATACTGCATCAACGCAGATTGGTAATCCTTAACAGCGCCAACAAAGCCTCCCATGCGGTTGGTATAGGCACTGGTTGAGGCGCCTATTAAATCAACATCAAAGCCGTTAAGCTTTTCAGTTATTTCTGAAAGAGCCATAACATTATCACCACCGTAAGAAAGCGATAAACTCGTCAATTCTTTAGATATGGTTTGCGGGGAGAGCGTGCTTAAAATATTCTTTTCCGTTGCGTTCATTTCACTATTTAAAAAATAAGGAGTATGTGCAGCAACTCTTGCAGGCTTTGCACACATGAAATCTGATAATTGGTCAATATTAATACCACACTGGCTTTCAAGGTTGGCTGGTGATAATGACTGATTACAAAGTAATAGATTTCTCATTAGAATTCCTTTTTATGTAGATACTCTCCATGTATAAGAACGGATAATAATTGTAGGAATATAGACATTCAATCATTAGGCAATTTATTGCGACTTAATTACTAGTCATTCAGCGGGCTTAGCAGATAACTCATTGCTAAAGCCTGCAAAACATCAGCCGACATCTATAGTTATATCACTGAGATGTAATTGTGAGGTTCCTGTGTCGGCTGCTTTATCCAATGTTCTAATGAATATCCAACGTTTTTTCTTATTCAGTAGTTTGCTGCTATTGGCTGCCTGCCTGCCTGAAGAAAAGGAAGATACTAATCCGACCAATAGTGAAGGTGTGGAAGTTGATGATACGTCTTTAGCGCTGAATGGTTTTTGGAATGGGGGTTTTGATCAAACAGAAACCCTTCGAATGCTAATTTATAACGGCAATGTCTATGGTCTTGATGCGGACAAAGCCTTTTTTGGCACCTTAGACTCCCCCACAATAGAAGAAGTCGATTTTGCTCTTACCGCTTTTCCATTCGCTTACGAAGATAGTCCGAATAATGAATTCGTCGCTGATGGTAATACGACGAGCTATACCATTAACGGATTATTAGCGACAAATACAACCGTCGTAGGGGATTTTGCAACCGATGGTGGGGTATTTGGTGCGTTAACTATCACTAATGACGGAACATTCTCTAATAATTCGTCGTTAACCAGCTTAGCAGGTAAGTGGACGACGACGGACCTAGAATTAAATATTACCAGTCGCGGTCGTTTTCATGGGGTTAATAACGGCGCTACTAAAGACTGCTCCTTTGAAGGTCAGTTTTCATTATTAACAGTCGGTGATGCCTTGATGGCTCTAACCATTAATCGCCGTAATTGCGATGACTTTAACGGCGATGCTACTGGCTTTGCGGCGATTAATGCCGATGGTGAGTTAGAAATTTATAGCAAGATGGGCAGTTCATTATTGTTTATGACGTTTACGGCTCCGACCTCATCAGTAGGAACAACGACACCGGATACAGAAACTCCTGAAGTAGAAACGACACCATAAACTTGTTGATAACCGCTATAATGTGTTAACTATGTGTATAAGTCTGTGAGTTAGTTGTAGTAAGTCTGGTTAATATCCAGTATTAGCTCTGAATAAGCTTTAATATAAAGCGACCTTTATTTTTTTATCCACATTTATGCACAGCTTTATCACAATGAAAAATCCTTATTTTATAAGGTCTTAGCTAAGTTATAACAAATCGATGATAACTTAGCTCACAGTCAGAAAAAGTAATGTGAATAAGCAAAAACAATAATTGAACAATATTTAACCATATCGCAATTCTATCCACTGCCTTTACCCCCTAATTCAGGTATAATGCGCGCCATTTTATGATTCAACACTATTTTTAAAGTATTGAATGTTATAGCTCAGGCGCTAATCGCTTATGAGCCAGTATTGAGGTTGTGCTTGTGGATTATCCGGTTCGTTATGATGTAATTGTTGTTGGTGGTGGCCATGCAGGAACAGAGGCTGCGCTTGCGTCTGCTCGTATGGGGGCAAAAACCCTATTACTTACCCACAATACCGATACCATTGGCGTCATGTCCTGTAATCCTGCTATTGGTGGCATAGGTAAAAGCCACTTGGTAAAAGAGATTGATGCCCTAGACGGCGCTATGGCCCGTGCTACCGATAAAGGCGGCATTCAGTTCCGAACTCTTAATGCCCGTAAAGGCCCGGCCGTGCGAGCAACTCGTGCTCAAGCCGATCGTCAGTTATACCGTGGTGCTATTCGCGACATCGTAGAAAACCAAGATAACCTCGATATTTTCCAAGCGTCCTGTGATGACCTCATCATGCAGGGTGAAAAAGCCGCCGGTGTGATTACCAATACCAATATGCGCATTCACTCGACGACGGTTGTATTAACCGCGGGGACTTTCCTTGGCGGTACGATCCACATTGGTATGGAAAACCACAAAGGTGGCCGTGCAGGCGACCCTGCGTCTATCGCCTTGGCTCATCGTCTACGTGAAATGCCATTCAATATTGGTCGTTTAAAAACCGGTACTCCAGCACGTATCGATGCGCGATCGGTTGATTTTTCAGTGATGCAGGTGCAGCCAGGGGATCTACCGTTACCTGTGATGTCCTTCATGGGTAACGTAAATGAGCACCCAGAGCAGGTGAACTGCTATATCACTCATACCAATGAGCGTACTCACGACATTATTCGCGCGAACCTCGATCGCTCACCTATGTACGCCGGTGTGATCGAAGGGATTGGCCCACGTTATTGCCCTTCAATTGAAGATAAGGTGATGCGTTTTGCGGATAAAAATAGCCATCAGATTTTTGTAGAGCCAGAAGGTTTACGTACTCACGAGCTATATCCCAATGGCATCTCAACCAGCTTGCCGTTTGATGTGCAGTTAGACCTTATCCACAGCATGGTTGGTTTTGAAAAAGCGCACATTACCCGCCCGGGTTATGCCATTGAATACGATTATTTTAACCCGCAAGATTTGAAGCACAGCTTAGAGACCAAGTTTGTGGCTAACTTGTTCTTCGCTGGCCAGATCAACGGTACTACCGGTTACGAAGAAGCGGGTGCTCAAGGTTTATTAGCCGGTGCCAATGCCGCATTACGTGCGTTTGAGAAAGAAGCATGGAGCCCTCGTCGTGATGAAGCTTATATCGGCGTTTTGGTCGATGACTTGATCACCATGGGAACTAAAGAACCGTACCGTATGTTCACTAGTCGTGCGGAATACCGTTTGATTCTGCGTGAAGATAATGCCGATTTACGTCTTACTGAAATAGGCCGAGAGATTGGCCTGGTCGGTGATGAACGTTGGGCGGCTTTCTGTGAAAAGAAAGAAGGCATTGAAAAAGAAAACCAGCGTTTAGCGACCACCTGGGTACAACCAAAAACTCCGGAAGGGGATGCGGTAAATGCCATGATCGAAAGTCCATTAAGCCGTGAATACAGTTTGAAGGATTTGCTAAAACGTCCGGGTCTAACGTATGCCGATATTGCTGGCATCAAAGGTGAGCCGGTTGAAAACTCTCAAGTGGCTGAGCAAGTTGAAATCCAAGCCAAATACGATGGTTACATCTCGCGCCAGAAAGATGAAATTGAGCAAATGCGTCGCTATGAGGCAACGCCATTACCAGAAAATTTTGATTACTCTGTGATTGGTGGTTTGTCGAATGAAGTTATCCAGAAATTGGATACTATGAAGCCTGAAACCTTGGGTTCGGCATCGCGTATTCAGGGTGTTACCCCTGCGGCGATTAGTCAGATTCTGGTGCATATGAAAAAGCTAAAACTTGCTCGTAAGAGCGCTTAGCCTTAATGGTCAATGAGAAGGTATCAGAGCTCTCATCAAATGAGCTAACTGAGCGTATGAAAATGCGCTCGGGCCTGGCCTTCAATAGTCTTGATATTGAATTAAGATTGCTACGAGAAAAAGCGCGCTTAGCTTGTGGTAAATACAATGCCCACCCAAGCAAAGGTAATTTCAAACATATCAGTCGTTTATTCGATACCTTCTCTAGCGCGGTCATTGAGCCGGGTTTTCAGTGTGATTATGGCGGCCAAATCTCTCTTGGGGATAACTTCTACGCCAACTTTAATTGTGTGATGCTCGATAGCGCTGCAATTACTATTGGTGCTGATGTCATGCTCGGTCCTGGTGTGCATATCTATACCGTTGATCATCCTCGTGATGCCCGAGAGCGCAGAGCGGGTGGCTGTATCGCTAAACCGGTTGTTATTGGCGTTGGGGTCTGGATTGGTGGAGGCGCTAAAATTTTGCCAGGAGTAACGATTGGTGAAAATGCCATTATCGGCGCCAATGTTGTTGTTACTAGGGATGTTTCGGCTGGGACTAGGTTTCTGGGTTGATGTTTTAAAAGCAATTCACCACGGAGATCACGGAGGCGCTGCGCTACACGGAGAAGGGCAAGAGAAAAAGGGATAGAGAATCCACCATCGTTAAGCTAGTTTCTGCTTCTTATCTTTTCTCCTTTTTTAATCTTTCCCTCCGTGTAGCGCAGCGCCTCCGTGTGCTCCGTGGTAAGCGCTTTTCATCTTTTATGTTAGAATCCTCACATCTTAAAAATCACAGATCCAAACTCGGCAAACTATGGCTAATTTTTCTTCAGCAATTTCTACTGGCGCGACCCAAATGGGTGTGGCTCTAAACGATCAGCAACTTGATCTTCTAGTTCAATATCTAGAATTGTTCATCAAGTGGAATAAAGCGTATAACTTGTCGGCGATTCGTGACCCTGAGCAAATGATCCCTCTGCATCTATTAGATAGTCTGATCGTACACTCGTACATTCAAGGCGTTGATAATATTATTGATGTCGGTACTGGCCCTGGATTGCCAGGAATCGTATTAGCGATTATGAACCCAGAAAAGACATTCACTCTACTCGATAGTAATGGTAAGAAGACACGCTTTTTGTTCCAAGCCAAGTTGGCGTTAAAGCTGGATAATGTCACCATTATTAATGAGCGCGTTGAAGCCTATCAACCTGAGCAAGGTTTCGATATGATCGTATCCCGTGCTTTTGCCTCTATTACCGATATGACGTATTGGTGTACGCACTTGCTGGCGGAGAAAGGCATATTCTTAGCAATGAAGGGTCAATACCCAACGGAAGAATTTGCGGCTGTGGCCGATAAGTATGAGTTAATCGAAAGCCACGAATTGAATGTTCCGGGTGTTGACGCTGAACGTCATTTATTAGCCTTTAAACCAAAATAATTTTAAACCCTTATTCTCAGGGCTGCAGGATAGCGAAATGAGCAAAATATTAGTCGTAGCTAACCAAAAAGGCGGTGTGGGTAAAACCACCACGGCGGTTAACTTATCTGCTTCCCTTGCAGCCACCAAGCGCAAAGTTCTTATGGTTGACCTTGATCCACAAGGGAATGCGACCATGGGCAGCGGTGTTGATAAACACGAACTAGAACAGTCCCTGTATGAAGTATTAACCGGTAAGTGTGCAATCAGCGAAGCGATCGTTGGCACTGAAGAAGCGGGTTATGATGTGCTTCCAACGAATGCCAACTTAACCGCGGCAGAAGTTGAGCTGATGGATATGCCACAGCGTGAGACTCGTCTACGTAGCGCTCTAGCAGAAGTAAGTGCTAACTACGATTACATTATTATTGATTGCCCACCGTCATTAAGCATGCTGACGATCAATGCTATGGTTGCCGCTCACGGCGTATTAATTCCGATGCAGTGTGAATATTATGCCTTGGAAGGGTTGTCTGCATTGATGCAAACCATTGAAAAAATCAAATCAAATTTAAATCCTGAGCTGGCGATCGAAGGCATATTACGCACTATGTACGATCCGCGTAATAGCTTAACGGTAGACGTTTCAACTCAGTTGATTACTCACTTTGGTGACAAGGTATATAGCACGGTGATTCCGCGTAACGTGCGTTTAGCCGAAGCCCCTAGCTATGGTTTACCAGCATTGGCTTATGATAAAAGCTCTCGCGGTGCCATTGCTTATTTGGCATTAGCCGGTGAGATGAATCGTCGTACTAAAAGCAAAAAACCAGTGGCCAAAAAAGCCAGTTCAGCAAAGAAAACTACAAAGAAAGTAGCGAGCTAATTTAGCTCCTGACTAATTGGAAAACAGCATGTCAAAGAAACGTGGCCTAGGTCGTGGCCTCGATGCATTATTAGGTGATGCATTAGCACAGAACAAGCCTGCAACGGATGCAGCGAATACTAACGACGTTCAAGAAGTTAGTATTCAGCCTTCGGAAGTTAAATCGAATAATTCCGTCCAAGGTATAAAGCATCTGCCCGTTGAATTTATTCAGCCAGGGCAGTATCAGCCACGTAAAGACATGCACCAAGAAGCATTAGAAGAGCTTGCAGCTTCTATTAAAGCTCAAGGTCTAATGCAGCCCATCGTCATTCGTCCACTTTCTAGTGATGTAGAAGGTCAAGACGATCGTTATGAAATCATTGCCGGTGAACGTCGTTGGCGTGCAACTCAGTTAGCGGGTCTAGATACGGTTCCTGTCATCATCAAAGATGTGCCAGACGATGCCGCGATCGCTATGGCTTTGATTGAAAATATTCAGCGTGAAAATCTAAATGCGATGGAAGAAGCGCAAGCGCTTCATCGCTTGCAGCATGAATTTGAACTGACGCAGCAAGAAGTCGGTGATGCGGTGGGTAAATCACGCGCTACCGTCGCTAACCTATTGCGTCTGATGCAGCTTAATGATGATGTAAAGATCATGCTTGAGCGTGGTGATATTGAAATGGGTCATGCTAAAGCCTTGCTAGGTTTGCATGATCAGCAGCAAAGTGAAGCCGCGCGTCACGTGGTTGCAAAAGAAATGACCGTGCGTCAAACCGAAGCGTATGTCCGTAATTTACAAGACGAAGCCAAGCAGGTTTCACAGACAAAAGAAAAAGCCCGCCCGAATCCAGATATTCAACGATTAGAACGTACATTAGGTGAACGCTTAGGCGCTAATGTGGCGATTCAGCATTCCGCCAAAGGCAAAGGTAAGTTGGTCATTAACTACAGTAATCTCGATGAATTGGATGGCATTCTCGCTCATATCCAATAAAAAATTATGCAAAAACGGCTAAACCCATTTAACACTTATTAAGAATGTTAAACGGATTTAGCCCTTCTCATTTAGCTCAAAATCTGAATCCCTGATGCACCTTTTATTATAAATTATCAACTAGTTATCCCTGATTAGTTGTGGAGCATGGTTCGCTAAACTCTAAACATAACTGTATTGACATATTGTCAATTAGCCATAAGTTGGTTAAAATTCCGCTTACATAAGGTTACAACTATTTTAATAACGGAGTTTTTCGCTATGAAAAAACCAAAAATTTCACCTAATCCATTAATTGCCGCTATTTTAGCGCTTGGTTCGGCTACCGCTTTATCTGCTCCAACAGCTTGGAATGGATCTGTGTCAAATGATTGGTTTGTCGCCAAAAACTGGGATGATTTATTAGTACCTAGTGCTGATTATTCTGTGCAAATTAGTAATGGTGATACGGTAATTGTTAATGGTCCAATTGCGGCCAATACTCAGCACCTCTATATCGGTTTGGAAGGTGAAGGTCATTTGGTCAGTGATGGTACGGATTTGAATACCACTGAAATCACATTGGCTCATATCGAGAGCCAAGCAACGGACGCCAAGGCGTCTGTTAATGTTCAGAACGCCGACATCAATGCGCCCTTGGGAATTAACTTGATGAAAGCGAAGATGGCAGGGGCTAAAACCATCAGCTTTAAGCACAGTAACGGGTCGCTGAATATTGAAGAGTTTGATCATCAAGCCGATTTTGTAAACGTTGCACAGGCTAACCTGAGCAGCGAATTGGTACTAAGTAATGTGGTGGTGAATACCACGGATCGTGAAAACATTCTTGCTGGCGACATTGATATTGAGCGTGGTTCAAATGGCACGGTTGTTAACGCTGAGGCGAACATTGGCTTATACGATGTGACCTGGACCAGTCAGCCTAAGCTTGATTTGGAAATTGGCAGTGATATTCATATCGCTCCGGGGGTGGAAAGTTCTACCCTGAATTCCAAAGTGGATATGATCGTTGAGCGCTCAACCATTTTGGCTGATTGGCTGGAGTTTGCGGAATACACCTCAGCCCGTAGCTACTCGGATGATATGTCGAGCAATAATAATGTGGACAATCAGGTTAAAGCCGTTTTTCGCGATTCTGATGTCGATCTTAATTTCCGTTTGATTATGGGAGATGTTGGTGCTTACGCTGAAAATAGTGTGGTAAAAGGTCTAGCTGACGTGACTTTTATTAACTCGACTCTGGATGTACGTTTTGATATTCAGCTTACGGATATTAATGTGGATAAAGGATCACGGGGTGAAGATCGAGCTTTCTTTACCGCAGAAAATTCTGAAATCAGAGTCGGTGATTTGGTTGAGATTGCTTCCTACGGTTCAATCGAAGCTGATTCAACCGGAATACTGGAAGCGGGTGTGAGCTTGAAAAACTCTTTGCTAGCGGTGAATGAAGACATTCAGATTGCTGATGTAGACAGTGAGCTGTCTCACGACAGTCTTGTTTTGGGAGTTGATGATAAGGTATCTGGGGAACTAAACGCTGAGTCTTCCTTGATCACAGCGCAGCAAGTGGTTGCGGGTTCTGCGGGAACTCAGGGTCTACTGTCGTTGAAAAACAGTTTCTTATCTTTAACCGATACCCAAGATGCTGATAACTCGGGAGATTTTAATCTTCTGGAAGCCAATGAAGGGGCTTTGAAATTATTACCTGGTAATAAGTTAGTGATGTCTGCTGAAGGTCGTGATCGTGCGTCTGCGAGCAATGCTCGTGGCAGTTCGCAGTTATATGCTGCCATCGATGCCTTGCAAGTAACACTAGACGGTACTTTGGAAGTAAATTTTGCCGAAGGCTTAGGCAAAAAAGATGCAGTCATTGATTTGATTCGTGTTGAAAAGAAAACGGGTATCGAACTAGCGGATGGCGCTTTTAACGGTATTCAAGGTGACTTTGACCAAGTCATTTTTAATGGCTTACCAAAGAAAGCAAAAGCAACTACCTCAATTGAACAGCAGACCATTGATGGGACTGAATATGATGTATACCGAGTGACCGTAGCTGGAGCTTGGTCTTTTTATGCATTTGCCCTTATGTTTGCTATGGCAGGGCTACTAAGAGCACGCCGCTAAGTAGAAATAGGATTGCGCAATTAAAGGCAGGCTTAGGTCTGCCTTTTTTATGTGTGTTCTAATCGGATGCTAGTGCGTAACTAGCATTCCCTATGCTGTAGCTAATTAACTCTTCAAGATTAAAATTGGATTGATTTTCAGAGAAGGTAGGATCAGTGGTCGCGCCTAAGATCACGCCATGAAGCATACCTCTAAGAAAATAAGCCGCTTTTACGGGGTCGCCCGTGCGTTCTTCACAGAGGCTCCCATCTTTCGTGCCATTACTCAGAGCTTTAATCATAATCGCCATGCAGTCTTTGGCTGTTGTGATTAACAATTTCATGGTTTGTTGCTCTTTATCGGAGGGCTCTCCGGAAAAATTATTTAATAAGGCTCTAGCGTCTGAAAACATATGGAAGTATTCAGGTTTATCCCGGTAAAAACCGTAGTAGGCGTACCCTAGCGCTTTAATTTGTGAAAGCCCACTATCACCTTCACAGTAAGCGTTGGTAAATCTTGTTTTTAACTCGTGGCTTGCACGAGCCATGATGGCCAAATAAAGATCAGCCTTATCTTCAAAATAGACATAGACCAAAGGACGGCTTAAGTTTGCTCGAGAAGCAATACTGGCCATAGAGACCTTGTCAAAATGACTGGTAAAAAAAGCATTCTCAGCTGCGTCTATGATATCTTCGCGGCGCTGCTCTTTATCTTTAGTGCTTAGGGAGCGGGTCTGTTTAATTTTAATTGTTATGACCTAGGCTAACCTCATTAGGTAAGCAGACGTAGTTTGATTTACATAGAATTTTAAAAACAAGAATATACCATAGAAATAGTCTGAGTTTTCTTTACAAGCGGAAGAGTGGAGAACGCAGAATCGTCACATATATTTTTGAATATATGCTTTAAGAGACACTTCTAAACAATTAAATCGGCCTAAAAACCAGCTTTTGGTTGAAGATTGTGACGCAAATCAATATAATCCATGCGCCTAAAATTATGGGCGAAAAGAGAGGTCTTCCGTGACATCGATAGCTAGGCCTCCGGTTTATCGCATCGCCATGATGCAGTTTGCTTTAAGTTTTATCATCGCGTTATTCGCCTTGATATATAGCTTTGAAGCCGGTTATTCAGCCCTTTTAGGTGGTTTAACCTGTGCGATACCTAACGGGTATTTCATTTGGCGAGCGTTTAAATACAGCGGAGCACGTTCAGTAGATCAGGTCGTGCGATCGTTTTATCAAGGGGAGTCGTGGAAATTTGTTCTCACCGCAGTTAGTTTTGCAGTGATCTTTTCCCGAGTAGATCCTTTGAATCCCTGGGCATTGTTTGGGGCGTTCATCATCGTGCAGTTTAGTCACGTGATGGCAGCAAGAATTGCGAAGCTCTGATGAGTTCATTCTGAGAATGAATTCATCAGAGCTTTTTAACACTTTTTTAAACTTAAGATTGAGAGTGAAAGATGGCAACTGATGCTACTGGTTACATCAAACACCACCTTACCAATCTGACATACGGCGAGTTACCAGCAGGTTACGAGCGCGTAGAAGCAGATGGTTCGATTGTGGAGTTGACTGAAGCGACTTGGACACTGGCTAACAGTGGTCAAGAAGCCGCTGATATGGGCTTTTGGGCGTTCCATGTGGATTCATTAGGTTGGTCTGCAGGTTTGGCACTATTGTTAATGTTTATCTTTGGCCGCGCGGCTAAGAAAGCATCAACAGATGTACCAACAGGCATGCAAAACTTTGTTGAATTGATTTTAGATTTCATCAATACAACGGTTAAAGAAGCTTTCCACGGCAGCAGCAAATTAGTTGCACCGTTAGCGCTGACTATCTTCACTTGGGTATTTATGATGAACGCAATGGATTTGATTCCCGTTGACGTTCTACCTACTATTTTCGGAGCGTTTGGCGTTCACTTCATGAAGGTTGTACCTTCTACTGACGTAAACATCACCTTCGGTATGTCGATCACTGTTTTCGCAATGATGATCTTCTACAGCATTAAAATCAAAGGCATTAGTGGCTTTGTTGGCGAGTTGACGCTTCATCCTTTCAACTCAAAAAATATGTTCGTTCAGGCATTATTTATCCCTGTGAACTTCTTCTTGGAATCTGTTGCTCTACTGGCTAAGCCAATCTCACTAGCTCTTCGTTTGTTCGGAAACATGTATGCAGGGGAGATGATCTTCATCTTGATCGCATTGATGTTCTCTGGCGGTATGGCGTTGGCTCTATTGGGTGGTGTCTTACAATGGGCTTGGGCGGTATTCCATATTCTAGTGATCACACTGCAAGCGTTCATTTTCATGATGTTAACCATCGTGTATTTGAGCATGGCGCACGAAGATCATTAATTTTTTCAAAAACGTTTTAACTCACTAACTTTCAATACAATTGGAGATAATTATGGACGCAGGTCTAGTTTATATCGCAGCAGCGCTAATGATCGGTTTCGGTGCCCTTGGTACTGCTATTGGTTTTGGTTTACTTGGTGGTCGCCTTCTTGAAGGTACTGCTCGTCAGCCAGAGCTTGGTCCTATGCTACAAGGTAAAATGTTCTTAATCGCTGGTCTATTGGATGCTGTTCCAATGATCGGTGTTGGTCTTGGTTTGTTCTTGATGTTTACCAAAGCCTAATTTCATTTTATTTAAGAGGGCTCTGGCATGAACATTAATGCAACTTTGATCGGCCAGATCATTACTTTCGCAATCTTCGTGGCTTTTTGCATGAAGTATGTTTGGCCTCACCTTTTAGGTGCAATGGCTGAACGCGAAAAGAAAATTGCTGATGGCCTAGATGCAGCTAATCGCGCTACTCGTGACCTTGAACTTGCTCAACAAAAAGCAGGCGAACAGTTACGTGAAAGCAAAGAAAAAGCAGCAGAAATCATTGAGCAGGCTAACAAGCGCGCTAACCAAATCATCGATGAAGCTAAAGAAGCTGCTCGTGAAGAAGGTTCTCGTTTGGCAGCTGCGGCTCAAGCTGAAATTGAGCAAGATGTGAATCGTGCTAAAGAAGGATTGCGTCAACAGGTTTCTGCTCTTGCAGTGGCTGGTGCATCCAAAATCTTGGCAAAATCAGTTGATGAAGCAACTCACGGCGAGTTACTTGATCAGTTGGCTAACGAGCTTTAAGCGAGGAAGCCATGGCTGAATTAACCACTCTTGCGCGGCCTTATGCCAAAGCGGCTTTTGCTGAAGCAGTAGAGCAGAATGCTCTAGCACAGTGGTCTGACATGTTATCGGTAGCGACTCAGTTCGCCGCCGATGATGAGTTAGCCCAAGTGCTAGTACATCCGTCTCTTACCGCTGAGCAACAAGCTACGGCATTAACCGACTTGTGCGGTGACAAGTTAAATCAGGCAGGAAAAAATTTCCTGATGATTCTAGGCGAAAATAAACGCCTAACTTTGTTACCAGAAATTGTTGAAGCCTTTGAAGAGTTAAAAGCAGCACAGGAACACGCAGTTGACGTGACTGTAACTTCTGCTTTTGCACTAACAGACGCACAACAAGAAACATTGTCTCAAGCACTGAAAAACAAATTACAGTGCGACGTACGTTTAACGGGCGAAGTTGACCAAGAATTGGTTGGCGGCGTTATTATTCGTGCTGGAGACTTAGTCATCGATGGTTCTGTTCGCGGTAAGCTAGCTAAGCTAGCCGAAGCGATGGACACCTAGTTGAGGGATGAGCATGCAGCAACTGAATCCATCTGAGATCAGCGAAATCATTAAGAAGCGCATCGATAACCTTGATGTTACTTCTCAAGCCCAGAATGAGGGCACCGTTGTTTCAGTATTCGACGGTATCGTTCGTATCCATGGTCTTGCCGACGTAATGTACGGTGAGATGATTGAATTTGAAGGCGGTAAATACGGTCTTGCACTTAACCTAGAGCGTGACTCTGTAGGTGCAGTAGTTCTTGGCGATTATAAATCAATCGCTGAAGGCCAAACCGCTAAATGTACCGGCCGTATCTTGGAAGTACCTACTGGCGAAGCATTGCTTGGCCGCGTTGTAGACGCACTAGGTAACCCAATCGACGGTAAAGGTCCTATCGAAACAGCTACTACTGCTCCTGTAGAACGTGTTGCACCTGGTGTAATTTCACGTCAAGGCGTAGATCAGCCGTTAGAGACTGGTTATAAATCTGTAGATTCCATGGTACCTGTTGGTCGTGGTCAGCGTGAGCTGATCATTGGTGACCGTCAGACTGGTAAATCTGCAATGGCTATCGACGCCATTATCAACCAGAAAGGCACCGGTGTTAAATGTGTATATGTTGCTATCGGCCAGAAGCAATCTTCTATCGCGAACGTTGTTCGTAAGTTAGAAGAGCACGGCGCGATGGACCACACTATTATCGTAGCCGCAGGCGCGTCTGATCCAGCATCTATGCTGTATCTTGCTCCATATGCTGGTTGTGCGATGGGTGAATACTTCCTAGACAAAGGCGAAGACGCCTTGATCGTATATGATGATTTAACCAAGCAAGCTTGGGCTTATCGTCAGATCTCACTATTGTTGAAGCGTCCTCCGGGTCGTGAAGCATACCCTGGTGATGTTTTCTATCTTCACTCTCGTCTACTAGAACGTGCTTGTCGCGTTAACCCTGATTACGTGAAAAACGTAAGTGGCGTTGAAGGTCAGACTGGTTCTTTAACCGCTCTTCCTATCATCGAAACTCAGGGCGGAGACGTTTCTGCATTCGTACCGACTAACGTAATTTCGATTACCGATGGTCAGATCTTCCTTGAAACTAGCCTATTCAATGCCGGCGTACGTCCAGCAATGAACGCAGGTATTTCGGTTTCTCGTGTTGGTGGTGCGGCGCAAACAAAGATTATCAAGAAGTTGGGCGGTGGTATTCGTCTTGCTTTGGCTCAGTACCGTGAACTAGCAGCATTTGCTCAGTTTGCTTCTGACCTTGACGATGCTACTCGTGCTCAACTTGAGTTCGGTCAGCGCGTTACAGAGTTAATGAAGCAGAAGCAATATGCACCTATGTCTACTGGTGAGATGGGTCTGTCGATTTTTGCTGCTACTGAAGGCTTCCTAGACGACGTAGATGTGAACAAGGTTGGCGATTTCGAAGCCGCATTGATCTCTTATGCTAACAGCGAATTCGCTGACTTAATGGCTCAGATCAATGTTAAAGGCGACTACAGCAAAGATATTGCTGCAAGTCTTAAAGAGTTGGTTGAGAAATTCAAATCTACTCAAGCCTGGTAAATCGATCTTAGCGATTTTGTGAGCTGAAGCCGGGTTTCGACTCGGCTTTAAATTTAACGTTAATGAGGCAGCTTTTATGGCAGTCGGCAAAGAGATTAAAGAGCAGATAACGAGTGTACAAAGCACTCAGAAGATTACTTCAGCAATGGAAAAAGTTGCTGTAAGTAAGATGCGTCGTGCTCAGACTCGTATGGCAGCAAGCCGTCCTTACGCGGATCGTATCCGTGTTGTGATTGGTCACCTAGCTAATGCGACTTCTGAATACCGTCATCGTTATCTGCAAGACCGCGAAGTTAAGCGTGTTGGCTATATCGTGGTGTCTTCCGACCGAGGCCTTTGTGGTGGTTTGAACAACAATGCGTTCAAACACCTCGTAAAAGATGTTAAAGCTTGGAAAGAAAAAGGTGTAGAAGCTGACTTCTGCGCTATCGGCTCTAAAGCCGTTACTTTCTTCAATAGCTTTGGTGGCAACGTTCTAGCATCCGCCAGCCATTTAGGCGATGCACCAGAACTGGCTAGCCTTATCGGTTCGGTTAAGGCCATGTTAGACGCTTTCGATGCAGGTGATATCGATCGTTTATACATAGTGCGCAACCGTTTCGTGAACACCATGACACAAGAGCCTGAAGTGGCGCAGTTATTACCACTGAAGGCAGAACAAGACGAAGAGCTGAAAGGCCATTGGGATTATATCTACGAACCTGATGCAAAAGAGATCCTAGAAGGTCTGTTATTGCGTTACGTAGAATCTCAGGTTTATCAGGGTGTAGTTGAAAACAATGCATGTGAACAAGCAGCTCGTATGTTGGCGATGAAAAACGCGACCGACAATGCTGGTGACATCATTGATGATTTGAACATGCTTTATAACAAAGCACGTCAAGCAGCAATTACCCAAGAAATTTCAGAAATCGTCTCCGGTGCCGCAGCGGTTTAACGCTGGGTTACTCAGGCTTTTAATTTAAGAGGAAAACGGATATGACTGGAACAGTTGTTCAGATCATTGGCGCCGTTATCGACGTAGAATGCCCTCGTGACGAAGTGCCGAAGGTATATGACGCGCTTACTGTTGATGGTACAGAAACGACTCTAGAAGTTCAGCAGCAGCTGGGCGACGGAATCGTTCGTACGATTGCAATGGGTTCTACTGAAGGCCTTAAACGTGGTCTTACGGTAACAAATACTGGCGCTCCAATTTCTGTACCTGTAGGTACTGAAACTTTGGGTCGTATTATGGACGTGCTTGGCCGTCCAATCGATGAATGTGGCGATATTGGTGCGAAAGAAGTTGCTTCTATCCACCGTGACGCTCCATCTTTCGATGAGCAAGCTAACTCTACAGATTTGCTAGAGACTGGTATCAAAGTAATCGATTTGATCTGCCCATTCGCTAAGGGTGGTAAAGTAGGTCTTTTCGGTGGTGCTGGTGTTGGTAAAACTGTAAACATGATGGAACTTATTAACAACATTGCAAAGGCACACTCCGGTTTGTCTGTATTCGCAGGTGTTGGTGAGCGAACTCGTGAAGGTAACGATTTCTACTACGAAATGGCTGAGTCTGGTGTTGTAAACCTAGACGACAAAGTTCAATCTAAAGTAGCAATGGTTTATGGTCAGATGAACGAGCCACCAGGAAACCGTTTACGTGTTGCCTTGACTGGTTTGACTATGGCTGAGAAATTCCGTGACGAAGGTAAAGACGTACTATTGTTCGTTGATAACATCTATCGTTATACCCTAGCGGGAACGGAAGTATCTGCACTACTAGGTCGTATGCCTTCTGCGGTAGGTTACCAGCCAACTCTTGCTGAAGAGATGGGTGTTCTACAGGAACGTATTACTTCTACTAAGAACGGATCTATTACCTCTGTTCAAGCAGTATACGTACCAGCGGATGACTTGACGGATCCATCTCCAGCAACAACGTTTGCTCACTTGGATTCTACTGTTGTACTTTCTCGTGACATCGCATCTAAGGGTATCTACCCAGCGATCGATCCACTTGACTCTACTTCTCGTCAGCTAGATCCTCTAGTTATCGGACAAGAGCACTACGACATCGCTCGTGGCGTTCAGGGTGTTCTTCAGCGTTATAAAGAGCTGAAAGACATCATCGCTATTCTTGGTATGGACGAATTGTCTGACGAAGATAAGCAGTCTGTTAACCGTGCACGTAAGATTGAGCGTTTCTTGTCTCAGCCTTTCCACGTTGCAGAGATCTTCACAGGCGCGCCTGGTAAATACGTTTCTCTGAAAGAAACCATCGCTGGTTTCCAAGGTCTTCTAAACGGTGACTATGATGATCTGCCTGAACAGGCGTTCTACATGGTTGGCGGGATTGATGAAGCCGTTGAGAAGGCTAAGAACCTGTAATCAAAGAGGCGAATACTATGACCATGATAGCTGTCCATTGTGACATCGTTAGTGCAGAGGAAAATCTTTTCTCTGGACTAGTAGAAATGGTAGTAGCAGCCGGTGAGTTGGGTGACCTGGGTATTTCCCGTGGTCACGCTCCTTTGCTTACTGCATTGAAGCCAGGTCCAATCCGCATCATCAAACAAGGTGGTGAGGAAGAAGTGATCTATGTTTCAGGCGGTTATTTAGAAGTTCAGCCAAACAATATTTCTGTTTTGGCTGATACCGCCTTGCGTGCTGCAGACCTCGATGAGGCCGCAGCATTAGAAGCACAGAAACATGCTCAGCAAGCGTTAGAGAATCAGAGTGCAGACTTTGATTACTCACGCGCTATGACTCAGTTGGCAGAGGCCGCAGCTCAGTTGCGTACGATCCAACAGCTTCGTAGTAAGTTGGGTAAGTAATCTAGTTTAACTAGAGTTCTTGCTTCATAAAAAACCGAATCCCAGTAATGGGGTTCGGTTTTTTTATGTCTGAAATATAGATGAGTATTTTTCTTTAGGCTGGAGGGGGTTGTTGATCAACTGATTTGGGTAGCGATTAACTGATCTGACCAGGTATCTAGAAGCTTTCTAAAGGGCTTCTCTAAAAGCTCAAGATCAAACTGATCAAACAAATTTTTAATTTCTAAACCCAATTCGGTATCCCCTGTAATTTTTAATTTTCGATTAAAAAACAACGTATCAGGGTCGACCTTTTGTGAAGCCATTAATACTAAAGCATCTACAGAGGCGCTGAAGACGACATCGGGTTGTGGGCTGATGGAGCGAGATTCGGATAGACCCATCATGATTAGCTGCTGGCCAATTTTACTGAAATACCATTTCGCTGATAAATCTCTAATTTCAACTTCAACAACCTTATCATCTAGGAAGTCTATTTCACCATCATCCATAAATGGCTGACTTAAACGTTTAACTTGATGTAAGACAAAGTAGCTCTCGACCTTAGTCGGCATAATTCGATGCGCTAGTGATAATAGAGAGGAAGAGTTCTCGACCAGTTTTTGTTTGGCCTGTTGTAATAGGCGAGCAGGTAGCCCATCACTCAGCAATATTCTTTGCGGCATCAATTTTTGTAATAGCATAGTAGATCCATAACGCTTAATGAGTTGGTATTTGAGCTAGGACTTGCGGATTAAGTCTACTGGACCTTGTTTACGATGCCTTAATCAAGATCAAGAAACTGTTTGTGTCTTTTAAACAGAGTTCAGAGCTAATTGGGAGTTAATATGGAATTGCTAAGTCCTGCAGGCAGTTTACCGGCGCTTAAAGCGGCGGTGGATGAAGGTGCAGATGCTATTTATCTCGGCTTGAAAAATGATACTAATGCGCGTCATTTTGCGGGCCTAAATTTCACCGATAAAACCATGACTCAGGGGGTTAACTACGCCCATGATAAAAATCGTCGAGTTCATGTCGCGGTCAATACCTTTGCTCACCCAGATCGTAGCCAGGCCTGGTTCGATGCGGTGAAGAAGACCCATGATATAGGGGCGGATGTTTTGATTGCTTCTAATATCGCCGTCTTAGAATACGCTGCCACACATTATCCTGAACTAGAGCTGCACCTTTCGGTACAAGCAGCGGCCACCAATGTGGCGGCGATTAATTTTTTTAATCAATTTGGTGTACAGCGTGTGGTATTACCACGTGTACTTTCCTATCAACAGGTGGCTAACCTTGCTCAAGATACTGATATCGAACTTGAAGTATTCGCCTTTGGCAGCTTGTGTATTATGGCGGAAGGACGCTGTTATTTATCGTCTTATATGACCGGTGAATCCCCCAATACTGTCGGGGCTTGCTCTCCCGCGAAGTTCGTTCGCTGGCAAGAAACGGATCAAGGCTTAGAAAGTCGACTGAACGATGTATTGATTGATCGCTTCGGTGAAGGGGAAAACGCGGGTTATCCCACCTTATGCAAAGGGCGCTTTAACGTCGAAGGGAAGATCAGCCACGTATTAGAAGAGCCAACCAGCCTAAATACCTTAAGCCTTTTACCCCAATTAAATAATATTGGCATCAGTGCCCTGAAAATTGAAGGTCGACAGCGTAGCCCTGCTTATACAAGGCAAGTCACCCAAACTTGGCGTAGGGCGATTGATGCCATGAAGAAGAATCCCGCTGAGTTCCAAGTACAGCAAGAATGGGATAGGTGTTTGAGTAACCTTTCCGAAGGTTCGCAAACGACTTTAGGTGCTTACGAACGCACCTGGCAATAAGATTAAGAGGGAAGACGCTATGGAATTTTCGATGGGGAATATCCAATTTTATTGGGATAAAGAAAGCACCAACGATTTTTATCAAAAGCTCGCCGATTCTAATGTAGAGCATGTTTACTTAGGCGAGTCGGTTTGTTCAAAGCGCCGAGAATTAAGACTAGGTGACTGGATTGAAATAGGCAGTGAACTGTCAAAGAAAGATAAATCTGTTGTGTTATCGAGTCTTGCCTTATTGGAAGCCAAGAGTGAGTTAGCTACCTTGAAGAAGGTTTGTCTCAATGGTGAGTTGAGCGTTGAAGCGAATGACTTTGGTGCTGTGGAAATATTATCGCAAGCGAAAATCCCTTTTGTTGCCGGTGCTGCGTTGAATATTTATAACCAGTATGACTTGAAAATCTTATTAGACCGAGGGATGCAACGCTGGGTCGCGCCGGTTGAACTATCGAGAGACTGGTTATTAAACGTCTCAAATGGCTGCGAAGAGTTAGGAATTAAAGATAAATTTGAAACGGAAGTATACGGCTATGGCTATTTGCCGTTAGCGTATTCAGCGCGCTGCTTTACTGCACGGTCAGAAAATCGACCGAAGGATCAATGTGGTTTGTGCTGTATTAAATATCCCGAAGGTCGCAAGGTCGATAGCCAAGAAGGGGCGGAGTTATTCCGTATGAATGGTATCCAAACCATGTCGGGAACGATTCAAAATTTGATCAATGATTTGCCTTCGATGACGGGGTTGGTGGATATTGTACGAATGAGCCCGCATTCATTAGAAGTATTTGATTGGCTGGATAAATTTCAGAGCGCTTTGGTAAACCATAGTCGTATATCGCTAGAGGGTTTTTGTAATGGTTATTGGCATAAAATTGAAGGAATGAAGACCGTATAATCGGTCTTCTGAAATCGATAGAGTTAATAAAGCGCATTAACCGTCTTGGTTAATTCGCTTTATTAACTCGGCTAAGACATCTGAATATTTGTCATTATCAACCTGACAAGTCCCTGCATTACGATGGCCTCCGCCTGCATGCTCTAAGCAAAGTTCACCAATATGGGTTTTATGACTGCGGTTGATGATAGAGCCGCCTATGGCGAATACGGTATTTTGCTTTTTCAAACCCCAAAGCACATGGATAGAAATGTTTTGCTCAGGGAAAAGGGCATAAATCATAAAGCGATTGCCCGCGTAGATGATTTCTTCGTCACGTAAATCTAATACAACTAAGTTGTTATGCACTGAGGTGCAGCGTCTTAATTGATCTTCAAATTGCTGGCGATGATCATTATAAAGTTCTACGCGTTCTTTAACGTCATCGAGTTGTAGGATCTGATCGATATTATGGTCGCGACAATAATCAATCAGCTCCATCATTAACTGGTAATTACTAACACGGAATTCGCGGAAACGGCCTAAGCCTGTACGAGAGTCCATAAGGAAATTCAGCAATACCCAACCTGTGGGGTTCAGGATTTCATCTTTGCTGAATTGAGCAGAATCCGATTTATCAACGGCATCCATCATTTCTAGAGATATTTCTGGAAAGCGAGTACGGCCACCATAGTAGTCATACACAACTCGAGCAGCAGAAGGGGCCTCAGTATCAATAATGTGATTTTCAGGATCGTTATCGCCTCGACGCTTTACTTCAGAGGCGTGGTGATCAAAGCTCAAGTGGCAACCTGCAACATAGGGCAAATTAGTGGTGATATCGTTGGGACCAATATCAATTATGCCGTCTTGCATGTCTTTCGGGTGAACAAAAAGGATGTCATCGATCATCCCTAAATCTTTGAATAGTACGGCACATACTAGGCCATCAAAATCACTGCGGGTTACTAAACGAAACTTTTGCTCTGCCACTATGTTCTCCAGAAAAACAATATCCTTTGGATTGAGCATAGTCTAATTTTTCTAAAGAGCCTTCCACAAAGTATCGAACATCATCTGGTGCGTACCAGATATGGCATCACTATCAATCACTACGGCAACTGGAAAGTCATTTTTGGTTAAGCTGATCATGGCGACTTTAGGTGGATAAATGGCAATGTATGAGGCATCCCCTTCGCCTTTCATCCATTTTCGCTCTGCTAATTCAGCTTCGTCGCCACCTTCACCAATTGCGAGTACCCTTACAAAAATACCTTTAGCAATGCGCTGCTTAGTAAATGTTGGGAAAGGGCGGTACAGGTGTTCACGTAAGGCTTGGGTAGAGATGACCGAGTAAGATTTGTCCGCCTTATCGGTTGAGCTAAGGATGTCTTTTAAAACATACTCGACTCCCTCATCTCCTTCGTAGAAACGAACATTACTGGTCGCAAATTCTGGCTTTAAATGACGTAAGGCAGGAATGATATCGGTCTTTAAACTGGCTAGCGTCGATTCCAGTTCTTGCTGCTTTTCTTCAGCAAGATCTAATAATCTTGAAGGGTCTTCGGCCTGAAAGATTCGGCGTTTGCCCTTGGGGAGATAATTGACGATGCCTTTTTTGACCAATACTTTTAAGGTTTCGTAAGTGCTGCCACGGTTAATATCTGCTTTAGCTGCGAGGTCGCGAATAGAGGCAGGGCCGAGTTCTAGTAATGCAAGGTAGACGGCAATCTCTCGATCAGTTAAATCCAAAGATTTAAGAGAGGTTAGGTTCATGGTTTCGTATTCATTATGTATATAACGAGATGATAATTCATTGTCATTTTATTTGTGACAAAATCAATTGTAAATGTTTTCAAAACCCCTAGACTGACCGATTATTACAAAATTGTGTTGCTTAGCTATATTTATATCTTTTATAGGCAACACGTTGTCCAATACATGGAAGCAAAGAATAATAATGACTATCGATGTCGTAGTACTCGCAGCCGGCCAAGGCTCGCGCATGAAATCACAACTCCCTAAAGTTCTACACCCTATCGCGGGTAAGCCAATGCTTGCTCACGTATTAGACAGCGCTAAAGCCGTTCAAGCGGATGCGATGCATGTGGTCATTGGTCATGGTGCTGAAAAAGTTAAAACAGCATTTGCAGATGAAGAAAACCTGACTTGGGCGTTGCAGGCTGAGCAAAAAGGTACAGGTCATGCGGTAATGATGGCTTTGGATAGCCTAGCGGCAGAAGGCACAACGCTAATTCTTTATGGTGATGTCCCTTTGACTCAGCCATCTACGTTAAAAGAATTAATCGCGCTGGCGAATGACCAACAGTTGGGTTTATTAACCGTTAATATGGCCGATAGTACGGGCTATGGTCGTATCGTTCGCGATGCCGAGCATAAAGTGACCGCGATTGTTGAGCATAAAGATGCCAATGAAGCGCAGCTCGAAATTAAAGAAGTGAATACCGGCATTTTGGCGGTACCCACCGCAAAACTTCATCAATGGTTACCAACCTTGAGTAATGATAATGCTCAAGGCGAATATTATTTAACCGATATCATTGCCATGGCAGTTGCCAATGGTTTAACAGTAGAAACATTACAGCCTGCCAATGAACAAGAAACCTACGGCGTAAACAACCGTCAGCAACAAGCTGAGCTTGAGCGTTGGTATCAAGCTCAGCAGGTGAATAACTTGATGGCTAATGGGGTGACGATTTTGGACCCTGCTCGTCTGGATATTCGTCTAGGTGACAATAAGAATACAGGGTTAACCGTAGGTAATGACGTCGTAATTGATGTGAATGTGATCATCGAAGGCCAAGTGATATTAGGTGACGGTGTTGAAGTCGGTCCGAATTGTATTATTAAAAATTCAACCTTAGCGGCGGGTACGAAAGTAGAAGCCTTCTCGCATATAGAAGATGCTCAAGTCGCGGAATCTTGCGTGATTGGACCTTATGCACGTTTACGCCCGGGGGCTGAGCTAGCCGATGGCGCTAAAGTCGGTAATTTCTGTGAAGTGAAAAAATCTCAAATAGGCGCCGGGGCTAAGGTAAATCATCTAACCTATATAGGTGATGCGAGCATTGGTGCCGGATCTAATATCGGTGCTGGTACGATCACTTGCAATTACGACGGTGTGAACAAGTTTAAAACTGAAATTGGTGAAAATGCCTTTATTGGTTCTAATACGTCATTAGTTGCACCTATTAACGTCGGTGCAAACGCCACCGTCGCTGCAGGCTCTACGATAACAAAAGACGTCGCGGCGGAAGAGTTGGCCGTCGCCCGCAGCAAGCAAAGAAATATCAGTGGCTGGCAGCGTCCAGTGAAAACTGAAAAATAATTTAAGCGGAATAATAAGAATATGTGCGGAATTGTTGGTGCTATTGCTCAGCGTAATGTTAGTGAGATTTTATTAGAAGGCCTGCGTCGCCTTGAATACCGTGGTTATGATTCAGCGGGATTAGCGGTATTAAATAATGAAGGCGATATTCAGCGTACTCGTGCTCTGGGTAAGGTCATTGAATTAGAAAAAGCGATACAAGCGGAAAAAGGCGAGCAGGGTTTACAGGGCAATATTGGTATTGCTCATACTCGCTGGGCAACTCACGGTGTGCCAAGCGAAGCGAATGCGCATCCACATATGTCGTCGGATGATGTGGTATTAGTGCATAACGGCATCATTGAAAACTACCAAGAATTGAAAACTGAGTTAAAAGCTCAGGGTTATGTTTTCAACTCTGAAACGGATTCAGAAGTGGTTGTGCATTTGATTCATCGTGAGTTACAGCAGCACGATTTTGCTCAATCGGTTAAAAATGCAATCGCTCATCTTGAGGGGGCTTATGCTCTCGCGATTATGCAAAAGGGCAATCAAGACGAGTTGTGGGTTGCTCGCCAAGGATCTCCCTTGGTTATTGGTGTAGGTATGCATGAGCATTATGTGGGTTCTGATCCGCTGGCGTTATTGCAAGTGACTGATCGTTTTATCTATTTAGAAGAAGGCGATTTGGCTCACGTTCGTCGCGATGCGCTAACAATTTTTGATAAAACACAGCAGATAGTTGAGCGTGAAATCAGCGTCTTCGATTATAAAATCGGTACCGCAGACAAAGGTGAATATAAGCATTATATGCTGAAAGAAACCTTTGAGCAGCCAACTGTGATCAAGCAATGCTTAGAAGGCCGTATTTCTGAAACTAAAGTTTTGGATCAGGCTTTTGGTGTTAATGCCGGTGAATTACTCGATAAAGTTGAAGCTGTGCAGATCATTGCCTGCGGCACCAGTTATCATTCCGGTATGGTGACTAAATACTGGATTGAGAAATATGCGGGTATACCTTGTCAGGTTGAAGTGGCCAGTGAGTATCGCTATCGTCATACGGTATTAGCGAAAAACACCTTGCTGATTACCATTTCCCAGTCTGGGGAAACCGCCGATACATTAGCCGCTTTAAGAAAAGCGAAAGAAAAAGGTCTGCTGGCGAGCATGACAGTTTGTAACGTACCTGGGTCTTCTTTGGTACGTGAATCTGATCTATGTTTAATGACCAATGCTGGTCCTGAGATTGGCGTTGCATCAACGAAAGCTTTTACAACGCAACTAACGGCCTTGTTGCTGCTGACAGTTGCGCTTGCCAAGCGCAATGGTATGAGTGAAGAGACGGAAACTGAAATTGTCACGGCTTTGCATCAATTGCCTAGCTTCGTTGATCAGGCCTTGGTTCTTGATCCTGCCATTAAGAAAATCAGTCAGTTATTTGCCGATAAGCAGCACAGTTTATTCTTAGGTCGTGGTCCTATGTACCCGATTGCTCAAGAAGGCGCTTTGAAGCTGAAAGAGATTTCTTATATTCATGCAGAAGCTTATCCTGCGGGTGAGTTGAAACACGGACCTTTAGCCTTGGTTGATGAGAATATGCCCATCGTTACCGTGGCTCCGAAAAATGACTTGCTAGAAAAACTCATTTCTAACTTAGAAGAAGTGAAGGCTCGTGGTGGTGAGTTGTTTGTTTTTGCGGATGAGTCCGTGAATCTGCATGATCTTGATGATCAGCACCTATTGCCTTTGCCTACTGTGCCTAGCTGCATAGAGCCAATAGTATATTGTGTTCCGTTGCAGTTATTGTCATACCACGTTGCGGTTTTAAAAGGCACAGATGTAGACCAGCCGCGTAACCTAGCAAAATCGGTTACGGTTGAGTAAGTAAAAAATTGAATAACTCATTGAATGGTTATTCAATTTTCTGTAGACCAAAAACGTAAAAGCCCAGTTCAATGACTGGGCTTTTTTCTAGACGCGAAGAGTAACTACTGGGATTAAACCCCTTCGAAATAATATTCGTCTAAATCTTTCTCTAGTGTTTTACGTTCAAGGTGAGCTTCAATAGCACGTCGTGCCATAAGCTTGTTGGATGCAGAGGATTCTTTGTTGACTACAACATTGCCTTCTTTATCGAAAGAAACAACTTGTTCAATTGATTTTTCATGTGCACTTAATGCGCTTTTAGCTACCTTAGCCATGTCCATCTCCTTGGGTCTTGCAAATTCGCAGTCTTAAATAAAATTCAAGCTACGATTGTTATTTTTATTGTTTACAAAATCATGACAGTATTTGTATTAATTGCAATAGGTTAATTTTCTAATCTTAGTGATTTAATACTTTCTTTAATTGCGTTCAAATGTTCGACAAAATCTGGTCCACGACGCTGTGTGACAGCAATAGCAAGCATATCGATCACCATCAGATGGGCAATGCGGGAAGTCATTGGGGTGAATTGGTCAGTATCTTCATCAATATTGATGTGAATTGGTATATCCGCAGCCAAGCTAATGGGTGTTCCCTCGGGTGCCAAAGTGATTACGCTGGCGTTATAGGTCTGAGCCAATTTAATCGAATGTAATAGATCTTTGGTGCGACCACTTTGCGAGATAGCAACAATGACATCTTGTTCATTTAGAGTAACAGCGGACATTGATTGCATGTGGGGGTCGCTATACGTCGCAGTAGCAATCTGCAGGCGAAAGAATTTGTGCAAAGCATCGGTTGCAACGGCAGCGGATGCACCAAAGCCGTAAAACTCTAATCGTCGAGCGCGACTGATCACAGAGGAAGCTTTTGCGATTTGGTTCGGCAATAATTGCTCTTTAACTTCATGCAATCTTTGTATGGTGGTATCGGCGACTTTTTCACAGATGACTTCAATGGAGTCGTCTTCCGCAATGGCAAACTGGCCGATGTTATTCGCTACTGCTAAGTCTTGCGCCAGCTTTACTTTAAATTCTTGAAAACCATTACATTGAATAGCACGACAGAAACGCACAATCGTCGGCTCACTCACAAGGGCCTCTTGTGCTAAATCGACAATTCGCATGTGGATGACATGAGCAGAATGTTGAATGACATAATCGGCCACTTTAACTTCTGATTTACGCATGCTGCTACGATATTGCTCAATGGTGGCAATAATTCCGTGACTGCTACTGGCTGATTTTGACACTGCGCTATCCAATTTAGAGATAGAGTCAGTATAACAGGGGTCTGCTAAATTCGGGTCTGTATAAATAACCAGTTCTTTTTATAGCCAACTATGGAGCTAAGCGAGCATTCTGGTACACTGCTGAGTTATGGACGTATCAAGTATTTTAGATCATTTAAATGATCCGCAGCGCAATGCCGTTGCCGCTAATAGCAAGCATCAAATGGTTCTCGCCGGAGCTGGAACAGGTAAGACTCGAGTGCTTGTGCACCGCATCGCCTGGTTATTGCAGGTCGAGAATGTCTCGCCTTTCTCCATTATGGCGGTGACCTTTACTAATAAAGCCGCTAAAGAAATGCGTGCGCGTTTGGAAAACCTGATCCAAGTGCCGGTGAACGGACTTTGGGTTGGGACTTTCCATGGCCTTGCGCACCGATTATTAAAGCAGCATTGGCGTGAAGCGGGCTTACCGCAAAATTTTCAGATTCTCGATAGTGATGACCAATTAAGACTGGTTAAGCGAATTTTGAAAGCGACTGGTGTAGACGAAACTAAATATCCGCCCAAGCAGTTGCAGTGGTATATCAACGGTCAGAAAGATGAAGGTCGCCGTGCTGCCCACGTAGTACCTTCTGCTGATCCTTTTAGCCGAACACAACTTGCCGTTTATCAAGCCTACGAGCAAGCTTGCCAGCAAGGCGGCATGGTTGATTTTGGTGAGATCTTATTACGCGCTCACGAGCTATGGTTACATCACCCTGATTTATTAGCTCATTACCAAGGTCGTTTCCGTAATATTCTTGTCGACGAGTTTCAGGATACCAACGACATTCAATACGCTTGGATTCGCATGTTAGCGGGAGACCAAGTGTCTGTAATGGCGGTGGGGGATGATGATCAGTCTATTTATGGCTGGCGTGGGGCTAAAATTGCCAATATTCGCAACTTCCAGAATGATTACCCTGGTGCTGAGCTGATTAAGCTGGAGCATAATTATCGCTCAACCGCGACCATTCTAGATGCCGCCAACTCGGTCATCGAGAATAACCAAGGCCGTATGGGTAAAGAGTTAAAAACGGATGGTGATTTAGGCGAAAAAATTGCCGTCTATTCGGCATTTAATGAGCAGGATGAAGCACGCTATATCGCGGATCAGATTGAGACGTTTTCCGGCACGGGTCGTGCCCGCAAAGACATCGCCATTCTATATCGCTCGAATGCACAATCGCGCACTTTAGAAGAATCTTTAATTCGCCAAGGTATCCCTTACCGTATCTATGGTGGCCAGCGTTTCTACGATCGCCTAGAAATTAAAAATGCCTTAGCTTATTTGCGTTTAATCTTAAATCGCCATGATGATGCCGCTGTAGAGCGCGTGATTAACGTGCCTGCACGTGCGTTAGGCGATAAAACCGTGGCGACGATTCGTGCCCATGCTCGTGAGCAAGGTTGCTCTATGTGGCAGGCGGTTTGTGAATCGGCTTCCTTAGGTATTTTGCCTAAAAGAGCGAGTACAGCAGCCCAAGGTTTTGTTGATCTAATAGAGACAATGTCATCAGGTGCTGGCGAATTAGAACTGCATGAAGTTATTGATCATGTGATTGCTCAATCCGGTTTGATTGAACACCATAAAAAAGAAAAAGGTGAAAAGGCGCAAGCGCGCTTAGATAACCTGGATGAATTGATCAACGCTGCGCGCCAGTTTATTACCCAAGATGGGGTTGATATGGCGATGATGGCCGAAGAGGCTGCAGAAGAATCGGGAGTTGATCCAGAAAGTTTGGGTGATAGCTTATACGATCTCGCGGTTTTCTTAGATACTGCTGCATTGGATGCCGGCGATACTCAGGCCAGTGAGCATGATGATGCCGTGCAATTAATGACGTTGCACTCGGCAAAAGGTTTAGAGTTCCCACTGGTCTTTTTGGCAGGACTAGAAGAAGGCTTATTCCCGCATAAAATGTCGATGGACAGTGCTGATGGTTTGGAAGAAGAGCGTCGCTTAGCGTATGTCGGTATTACTCGTGCGATGGAGCGACTGGTCATCACCTATGCCGAAAATCGTCGTTTGCATGGGCAAGAGAATTTCAGTACGCCATCGCGCTTTATTCGTGAAATTCCAACGGAACTAGTACAAGAAGTCCGCTTGAAGAATACGGTAACTCGCCCCGTGACAGCCTCAAGCTCATCCAATTTAAGTTTTGCCGAAGATGCGCCAGAGGGTGTGCCGTTTAAACTAGGCCAGCGTGTATACCATGCGAAGTTTGGTGAAGGACAGGTTTTACAGTTTGAAGGCAGTGGCGCCAGTGCCAGAATCCAAGTGAATTTCGATTGGGAAGGTTCCAAGTGGCTGGTGGTCGCTTATGCCAAGCTGCAGTCGATGGACGAAGAATTTTAGAATTAAAATAATACGGAGAAATATCATGCAGGCAAAGAATGCCTTTTCAATATTGAAGTTGGGCTTAATCAGCTTAGTTGCCGCCAGTTTGATGGCGTGCGGACCGGAAAAACAAACCGCCTCAAGTGGTGAAGCTGCGACTCAGCAAACTTATAAATGGAAGATGGTCACTTCTTGGCCAAAGAACTTTCCCGGTTTAGGTACGGCGCCAGAGCGTTTTTCTAAAATGGTTGATGAAATGTCAGCGGGCCGTTTAAAAGTGAAAGTTTACGGTGCAGGAGAATTGGTGCCTGCGTTACAGGTATTTGATGCGGTTTCTCAGGGTACCGCAGAGATGGGCCATAGTGGCGCTTATTATTGGAAAGGAAAAACAGCGGCGGCACAGTTTTTCACTTCAGTGCCTTTTGGCTTAACTGCCCAAGAAATGAATGGTTGGATTTACCACGGTGGTGGTTTGCAGCTGTGGCAAGAATTGTACGCACCCTTTAACCTAATTCCATTAGCAGCGGGAAATACCGGAGTGCAGATGGCGGGTTGGTTTAATAAAGAAATCAATTCAGTCGACGACCTTAAAGGTCTTAAAATGCGTATCCCTGGCTTAGGCGGTGAAGTCTTAAAGCGCGCTGGAGGTACTCCGGTGACTTTACCAGGCGGTGAGCTATTTACTTCCTTACAAACCGGCGCGATTGATGCGACTGAATGGGTAGGGCCTTATAACGACCTTGCGTTTGGTTTATATAAAGCGGCCAAGCACTATTATTACCCAGGCTGGCATGAGCCGGGTTCTATGATGGAACTTACCGTCAATAAACCTGCTTTTGAATCTTTGCCAAAAGACCTGCAAGCGATCGTAACTACGGCGGCTAAAGCGATCAATGCGGATATGCTAGCGGAATATACGGCGCGTAATAATGCGGCATTAACTGAGTTAGTTGAAAAACATGGTGTTGATGTGCGTGAATTGCCGGCGGATGTATTGACTAAGTTGCGTGAGTTATCCGATCAGGTTGTTGCTGAAGTCGCAGCCCAAGACCCGGCTGCGCAAAAGGTCTATGACTCTTATATCAAGTACCGTGATGGAGTGGTGAAGTACCACGCGATTAGCGAACAATCTTTTATTAACGCTCGTTAATAGTAAAAATAGCCGTTATTGCACTTTAGCAGTAACGGCTGACACTTCCTTGCTATCTTCTGCTTTCAATACTGCCAATGTGCCATTAAATGATGCTATGCTATTTGGCCAAATTATTATTCGTTTTCTTGTTAAGTAGCTATTTAATGTCACCAACCTCAATGTCTTTCCTTTCCGAGCAAACCCTTGCCACCGATAAATTAGTCGCACTGCGCTCGTACCTGATTATGATTGCATTGATCGTGTTAGCGTTCGTCTTATTACAGGCTTTCGATCTTAACCAGCCGTTGTTTTTTGCGATTAATGAAGCTTCAAAGAACCTGCTGCCCGATGCGTTATCCGCTCATTTAACTGAGCTAGGTAATGGGTCTATCGTGGGCATTATGGCATTAGCCTTAACGGTAAAGTTTCCCGCGATCGCCAAACGCTTTTTATTGATCACGATTATCGCTGGTATTTTGATTGCTGGATTCAAGCAGTTTTTTGCTGACCCTAGGCCTGCCGGTGTTTTAGCTCAAACTGATTTTCATATCATTGGTGACGTGCTGAAAAAATACAGTTTTCCTTCAGGTCATTCGACAACTGCGTTTGCCATGGCTGGATTTATCATGCTGACTTTTGCAAGTTTGTCGATTAGAGTTTTGGTTTTGGCTTTGGCTGTTTTGGCGGGGGTATCTCGAATTTCTGTCGGGGCTCATTGGCCAGAAGACGTACTCGCCGGTGCAGCATTAGGTTTATTAATTGCCTATGTTGGGTGCCTGCTAAGTTTGAAACCTTTCAGTACTTTAGGGAATTATTTGGCAGCGGCGTTCTTGGCGTTAGCCGCTTTGATCGGCAACCTCACGACTCCTGCAGACTTTCCTGAGATCACCACCATTGCTGATGTGCGCTTAATCTGTGCCGCCTTAGCGATCGCCGCACTAGTCTATTATGCGGTGCGCTTAGGTCAGTTATTTGTTAATCGAAAGCACGAGAAATGAACTGCGCTGGTTAAGTATTCGCTAGCGCGGCACGCTGCGAATTCGACCTAGTTCATCAATCGCAACATACACGAAGGTTGCATCCACTACCTTACGCCGCTCTTGCTCTTCTAAATTACGAGTCCACACTTCGACGTTAATCTTGATTGAGGATTTACCAATTTCTTCAAGCTGGGTATAAACGCACAATGCGGCGCCGACTCGAATAGGCGACATGAAAACCATGGAGTCCATTGAAACATTAGCTACTCGGCCATGAGCAATCTTGCTGGCCACACTCTCCGCGGCTTCATCCATGCGAGCGGTTACCCAACCCCCAGAAATTCCTCCATGCATATTGGTATCCTGACGCCCAGGGATTAAGCGTAAGCTTAATTCACCACTTGGGGCAGGTTCTTGGTCTTCCGTGACGGTGTCATTATTCATAGCGATAGCTTCTTGTTTATCTGCAATATTGTTGGCGAAAATGGTCATTATTCTTATTGTCCTAAACGTTAACTTTTATGGTTAACCGTATAATTTATCGGGTAGCCAGGTTGCTAATTCTGGAACAAAACTGAGCAAGACAAGCATTCCCACTTGAATTGCAATAAAGGGGATGACCCCCCGATAGATTGCACTGGTTGGCAGTTCCTTCGGGGCCACACCGCGTAAATAAAATAGCGCAAAACCAAACGGTGGGGTTAAAAATGAAGTCTGTAAGTTAATGGCAATCATAATGCCTAGCCACACAGGATCAATGCCCATAGCTAATAGAATGGGTGCCACAATCGGGACAACGACAAACGTAATTTCAATGAAGTCGAGGATGAAACCGAGTAAGAAGATAACCAGCATGACAACGAGCATGGCACCGAGTTTTCCACCCGGCATGGCTTCAAATAGTGCCTGCACTTGCTCATCACCGCCAAAGCCGCGGAAAACTAAAGAAAAGATAGCGGCTCCGATGAAGATCATAAAGATCATACTGGTGACCTTTAATGTGCCATCCATCACCTCTTTTAAGCGCGTTAGGGTCAATTGGCCGTAGACCAAAGCTAAGATAGTTGCACCCGCAGCACCGACCGCTGCGGCTTCAGTCGGTGTGGCGATACCCGTCAAAATAGAACCCAGTACAGCAAGAATTAAAGCCAGCGGTGGTAATAGCCCCGCCAGTAGTTGCTTAACAAATTTCCCATCCAACTCTGGGCGGTCTATGACTGCAGGAGCAGCGTGCGGATCGCGCCAAGCAGTAAAGGCCATGTAAGTCATATAGAAGACAACTAATAACAGGCCTGGAATTAAAGCGCCAACAAACAAATCAGCAACGGAAACAGTATCCGGACTAAAGATGCCCATACTCAACTGGGCTTGTTGGTATGCACTTGAGAGTACATCACCCAGAATAATGAGTGCTGTTGAGGGGGGAATGATTTGGCCTAAAGTACCTGTTGCGCAGATATTACCAGCCGCCAAAGAAGGGCTATAACCATTCTTCATCATCGCGGGTAATGAAATTAAGCCCATAGTTACAACAGTTGCGCCAATAATGCCTGTGCTGGCTGCCATGAGCATGCCGACTAGAATAACTGAAATGCCTAAACCACCGCGTAATGGGCCAAATAATAGCGCCATGTTTTGCAGTAAGCGTTCCGCAATACGAGACTTCTCAAGCATGATGCCCATAAAGACGAACAAGGGCACGGCGATTAATATTTGATTGCTTAAGATACCAAATATGCGATTCGGCAAGGCACTTAGAAAAGCGCCATCGAAGCTGCCGGCTAGATAGCCAAAACCAGCAACGATGAGGGAGGTACCCGCTAGAGAGAAGGCGACGGGAAAGCCGAGCATTAATACTAGGCAAACCATGACGAATAAAATCAGTGGCATCCATTCCATTAGGAGTTTCCTCCTGCTGGCATCTCTTTGTTCTGGCTAAGAGGGATGTTAAACACGCTAGCAAGAATATTGGTCGCCGCTTGTACCAGTAGCAAGATGGGTAATACGACGATTAAAGTTTTCAGCAAATAAACAAAGGGTAGGCCGCCAGCCTCGTGAGATTTTTCACCATTGGCCCAAGCCATCATGACGTAATCCCAGCTGATGTAGAGTAGAAATAAACAGGTTGGTAGCAAGAGCAATAAGGTCCCCGCGAGATCGATGCGTTGCTGTATGAATCTAGGCCATTTGTGATACAGCACGTCTACACGCACATGGCCTTGTTGCTGCCAGGTATAGGCGGCACCCAACATAAAGAGCGAGGCGTGTAGGTACATGACGGTTTCTTGCATTGCGATGGATGAATAGTCAAAGATATAACGCAAGATAACGACTAAACAGGTAACAATGACCATGGCGAGGGAGAACCAGCGGCAGGTTTTACCAATGAGCTGGGTGAAAGCTTGTAAGCCGTTAACAAAGGCATGGATAGACAAGGACATGAGAGCCTTATTTAAATCTTATTATTGAATGGGCGGAATTATACCTAAGCTGTTCCTGTATCCCAGTAATAACGCGAGCTAACCTCATAATTTCTTATCTATCAGTGACAACAGCAAGGGAATCAATAAGTTAGCGGTTATAGAATATTTAAATAAATATTAGAAATAATGAAAAAAGACGTTGACGAGTAGGCACTTGCTCTATAATATTCCGCACCAGTTAGCCGACATAGCTCAGTTGGTAGAGCAACTGACTTGTAATCAGTAGGTCCCGAGTTCGACTCTTGGTGTCGGCACCAAATACTAAAACCTCGTTATCGTAAGATAACGGGGTTTTTTTATGCCTGCTGATAAAGAATTACATCCCTGTCGCTAATCTTTAGGGATTCAGCTAAGTTAAACTCCGCTAGAAATGCATCTGCATGGATACCGAGTAGCCAGAGCCTGCCCCCTGTTTGGATAAACTGTATTGCCACTCGCCTGCTTCAGGTTCACCTTGATATATTCCCCAGGCAGCTTCTGCCGCGACTTTTAAAACATCAATACTCGCGAGTTGATCGCCAGCTAAATGAACGGTCTGAGACCAATTGCTATAAGGGTCATGTTGCTCTGTCCAGTCTTGATTTGTTATATGAGAGGTATCATTGGCGAAGCAAGGTGAGAAAGTAAAGGGAGCGCATAAACAGGTTAAGCATGCCGCGCAAGGTTTTAGCCAGCTCTGACGACGCAGGGCTCGATCTAAGACCTTTTGATCAATAAAACCTAATGCTAATAGGCAATGGCCAATAGGCTCGCCATGGAGGGCTTGATACTCTAATGCCAACTCTAGCTGATGATCGCTGATCGCTTGCTTAGCCATTAGTATTTGGCCAAGGCGCATTGGTGCTGCTGCCATCAGAACCCCCTTATTATTAATAATCTTGATAAATTCCATCTATCTACAGACTGGCATAGCAATGGAATTAAACCAGTTGCTTTGCTTAACAATTAGTAACCCAATGTAATGGTAAAGAGTTTAATGGGACGCTAGGCTAACTTGGTAAGTAATTGGGACTTAAGGTGGAACAATAGATGGTAGATTCCCTAAGCTGGCAGCAACCTATTATTTGGCTGGCGGAAATAATGCGCCCGCATAATAAAGAGATTGTACTGGCAATGATTGC
>CAJVZR010000010.1 GCA_913019965.1 uncultured Oleispira sp. | reverse complement strand
GTGAATCAGAAATAAATTAAATAATGGCTGTTGATGGAATTGCTTGCCTAAAAGCTAATTTTTCTACAGCTTGGTTAGGTGCAAAAAAAATATCGAGTTCAAATGATGGATTTAAAACTAATAATAATGAATGTTATATCAATATTCTGGTACTTCATTCCGCTCCTGATTTTAATTGTGATTTTCAAGTCACCTTGGTTCAAAGGTTATATTGGGGAAGTGATTGTAAACTTCACAATAAACATACGACTTGATAAAGATGATTATCACCTTATAAAGAATGTGACTCTTCCTACAGAAGACGGAACAACACAAATCGATCATATCTTAGTTTCATCGAAAGGGATTTTCGTTCTTGAAACAAAGAACATGAAAGGCTGGATTTTCGGTTCAGAGAAGCAGAGGCAATGGACACAGAAAGTATTCAAACATACAAGTAAATTTCAAAATCCATTGCATCAAAACTATAAACATACAAAAACGCTTTCTTCTTGCTTGGATATTCCTGATTCAAAAATATTCTCTGTCATAGTTTTCGTCGGCGACAGTGAGTTCAAGACTGAAATGCCAGAGAACGTGACTTATGCAGGTGGGTTTATTCGGTATATAAACTCAAAGCAAGAAACGATCTTGTCAGCTACTGAAATAAGGTTAGCGATTCAAAAAATAGAAACTGGCCGTCTCAAACCTTCTATAAAGACTCATAGAGAACATGCTCAGCATGTCAAAGATATCAAAGTTCAGAAAGCATTTGGTAAATCCTGCCCTAAGTGCGGAAGCACAATGGTTCATAGAGTTTCAAAGAAAGGTGCAAATGCTGGCAATAAGTTTTGGGGCTGTAGTCAATTCCCAAAGTGTCGTGCAATTTGCACCTGACCTAGGCGTTCAGCGTCAATAGGGAATTTAAATGCTCCAGAATTTTAAATATTCGTATTACATGTTTCTTACTGATCATCTTTTTAGAGACTCCATGCTTAAAAATGGCATGGATGCACTGATTGCTGGTTATGACTCCGAGAATATAATTTTACTCTCATGTGCAAGCTCTGAATTAGACTCGGAGCTTATATCTACATTTATTTCGGCTGCTTATGAATTAGGCGTTAAACTTCCAAAAACTGATAAATATGGAGTTTGGGTTGCTGATTCATATTTTGACTTAGTAGAAGCAGGAATTGATTTGCCAGCTGTAGGTGTTCAGGCTGAATTCAAACGATACTTAATATACGAGGTAATGGCTCTTAGTGAGTATCGAGCTAAAAACGAAGGTCTTCTTATGTGGTGGCCTCTGTGTAATGTAGTACTACAATATTTTTTCGTTGGAGTTATGTATAGCTCAAAAAATCGTGGTTTTTATGCTGGCACCAAATTCTAGTGATCTTATGAATATATTAATTGAGAAGGGAATGTGTAGCGACTTTTCTGTAAAGCTTACTAAAGAAAATATGGAAGGGTATTATCAAGCTCATGGAATTAAATGGAGTGATTGTGATTATCTATCATTTTGTGTTGATAAGTTAAACTTTAGAATCTCAGTTGGTGGTGAACAAATTGGTTTAGTAGTGCTTTCTATCTCTAATCAAGTTTGCAGTATTCTAGATCTTCAGGTTAAGCAAGAATATCAAGGTAAGGGTATTGGTAGTTTCTGCTTAGAATATATTTTCAAGTTGGCAGCTCAAAATGATTGCGCATGGCTTAAATTAGGGGTTTTTACTGATAATCCTGCAGTGAACTTGTATAAAAGATTTGGTTTTATCGTGCATTCTAAGGGAGGAGGGCTACTTAAAATGGAAAAGCCGGTCACGAGTCTTATTAACTCAGGCCATTAACTAAAGCCATTAACTAAAGCAACTAACGATAGCCCAACCCACTAAGGCTATCGTCAAAATCCCCCTAACGATCATTAAGCCATTTTCTTCGCTTTATACTGCTGTACTCCATGCCAAATAAAGGCTGCGCTGGCTTTCAAGTTTCTCATGCTCGGGTTGTAAATAAATCCTTTGAATTGATGTAGGAAGGCAAGCATAAATTGCTCTTGTTCAGCATAATGCTCGGCATAACCGACTTCTAAACGGCCATCGGCTTGAAAAACCGACCATATATTATGGCGACGTACGTAGTTGCGATAACGCTTCATGATGACCTGCATTTGATTAAGCCGACGTAAGCGATTACTTGTTTTTGATCCTGGGCGAACAAGGTACTCCATTAATTGTTCATTACAAAAACCGACTTTGCCAAATTTACTAAAGCGTAACCATAAGTCCCAGTCTTCGGCGGATTTTAATTTATTATCAAAACCACCCAGTAACTTGTAGGTTTTAGTTTTGATCATGACACACGAAGTACCGATGACATTTTCACTGTATATACGCTCTGTGGGTTGTTCTAAAAAATGAAAGTCGTCATCTTCTTTTATTAGGTGTTTAAAGTGAGGCCAGTAATGAAAGCAGTCACCTAGGTCTGTTTTTTCTGGGGTCGTATGATGGTAGTTGGTAAAACTTAATACGGCGCTGGGGTTATCACGGTGGAATCGATACTGTTTTATCAGTTTGTTTTTGTGCCAATAATCATCGGCATCCAAAAAGGCAATCAGTTCGGCTCTTACCCGTTTTAAAGCAAAGTTTCTCGCTCTTGCTGATCCAACGCCGCGTAGATGATACGGTCTTATTTGAGGGTGAATCTCTTGTTGTTCTTGTAACCACTGCCAGGTTCCATCCGTTGAGTTGTCATCAATAATAAGTATTTCGATGTTATGTAAATTTTGCTCGAAAATACTTTCTATTGCCTTCGGTAAATATTCTAAACAGTTGTGTGTAGGTATCACGATACTAACCAGCGGTTTTACATCTACTGGGGTTATCTTTATAAGTTGCTGAGTACTTTTCATAGTCGACCTCTTTATCGTTTATCTATTCATCTTTTATTTTTTAATCTTCATTTTTAATCTTCAAAGTTTTTCTCGTTAACGCTAATTTCTTGTTTGGCACCTGACTTGCAATTTGTTGAGTATATCGCTTGTTTTGCAAGCTCAATGCCAACGAAATAGATGGTATGAAATTACGCGAGAGGATTTGGTTATGAAGAAGATTGCTTATGTGATTCCTGTTTTTCCTATTGCCAGTGAGACCTTTATTACCACCGAAATGAAGGCGCTTATGCACTGTGGACATGAGGTAGAGGGAATCTGCTTTGAACGCAGCCATGAGGATTGCCAAGTCGGGGACGAGGCGATTAATGATGCCATGGTAGATCTGCGCTGCGTAAAGCCATGGATGCTTATGTCTTTGATAACTAAGCTATTTATTAACTTTTATGGCAGCGGTTGGCAGGCTGTTCAGTTTGCTTTTACGCAGCAGGGGATTCGTCCTCGGTCTTTGATTCTACAAGGACTTAAGCTGGCCTATTGGGTTAATAAGTCGGGTTGTGAGCATATTCATGCACACTTTGCTTTGTGCTCTACGGCAACGGCTATTGTTGCGGCCCGTTTCTTAGGACTTAGAGTTTCTTTCACTAGTCATGGTTCTGATGTGTATAAGTCACCGAGTGATTTAGCGCTTAAATTGCAATATGCAGATTTCTCAATTGCAGTTTGCAAACGCATGCAAATTGATTTCAATAATTTCACTCCGGCTGCTCGGGTTTTCACCGTGCCCTGTGGCATTGATATGTCTTTTTTTAGGGCTAATGAATCCGCATTAAAGTTACAAAAACTGTTGTACCTAGGACGCATCTCGGAAACAAAGGGGATTCTGCATTTAATTCAAGCGTTGGCTAAGCTTCCTCCTTCGTTAAGGCCGTTAATTGATATTGCCGGTGATGGGCCTATGAAGCTTGAATCAGAACAGATGGTACGAGACTTTGGTGTGTCTGAGTCGGTGAATTTTTTAGGAGCGGTCAGTCGAGTTTGGGTGCAGCAAAATAGCAGCCAGTATGCGGCGATGGTCTTGCCTTTTTGTAAGGTTGAAGGCGGTATCATGGATACTGGCCCACTGGTGATTAAGGAGGCTTTAGCTTTGAAGCTACCTTTATTGACTACCGATATTATGGCCACGGGGGAGTTTGTTAATTCTGACTGTGCCTTTATAAGTAATTCATCCGATCCTGAAGATCTAGCACGAACCTTGCTAAAGCTACTGGTGGCATTGGATTTTATTGAGTTGGATACCATGTCTCTAGCTCAGCTAGAAGCGGTATTAGGACCTAGGATCCACGAGCTGCAAGAGCTGCTTAAGCATCCTAAGCCAAGTGAGATTATTGAAAGTAAGCTGGAGCAGGGCTATCGCAAGGTGATGTCGGAGTTTTCAGCCAAGCAGCAAGGGATAAGACTTTCAACGATATTTCAAAACTGCCAAGTATTGGAAGATGTGTAACGGGGTCATTATGAAAGCGACGGTATTGAACCAAGCAGGGTATTACGCATTAGGGATCATTATGATGAAAGGTGTTTCATTATTGATGATTCCTTATGTGACCCGTCAATTGAGCCCTACGGAATACGGTACGTTAGAAATCTTGCTTATTTTTGCCGATGTCACAACGATTATTATTGGCTTTGGTTTGGTTGAAGCGTTAAACCGCTTTGTTGGCTTAGCCAATAAAGATTCGGCTGAAACAGAAAGCCTAATTTCAAATTGTTTTGCTTTAGCGTTACTGGTTGCATTGCTAGCGATGGTTACCATTGCTCTGTCGGCGCAGAGCATTGTCAATGTGTTACCGGCGAGCATCAGCAAGTCTCAGTTATTATTAATTACTTTTCCTGCGCTCTTGGAAGGATTGATTGCGATTCCGTTAACCTTAATGCGGATGCAATCTTTGGCGAAACGCTTCTGTTTTTTAAATGTGGCAAAAGCACTATTTCAAGCCGTTATGGTGATTGTCTTATTGCAGTTGGGTTATGGCATTGATGCTATTTTAATTGCCGGTGCAATCGCCAGTTTGTTATTGGTGATTTGTTTAATGCCGTATCAATGGCAGCAAATGGCGCAGCATTGGTGCTGGCAGAAAAGTTTAGACATTCTACGTTATGGTGCGCCGATTGTTGCAGGTCGTTTAGGCTTGTTTGCGATGACGGGCTTAGACCGTTGGTTATTGGCCGATAAAGTGGGAATCGAGTCGTTAGCGGTTTACGCCATTGCGGTGAAGTTTGCACTGATTTTAGGGCTTCTGATGCAGCCTTTTGGCTTATGGTGGTTTCCCTATCGTTTCATCTTATTGAAGCAACCAGCAGGAAAACAACAATGCGCTGAGTATGCCATGCTGGGTACGAATTTAGGCTTGCTGTTAGGGTTTTTAATGATGCTTACGGTCCCTCAATTTATGCAGTTAATCTTGCCGGTTGCTTACCATGATGCGGCGTTGATCGTGGTGGCTTTACTGGCGGTTAATATGGTTAAAAATGCGGGGGATTTACTTAATTTAGGCTGCTTTGTTCATAGCAGTATTAGCCAGATGTGGGTGCAATGGTTATGTGCCGTTTTGGCCGTGATAGGTTATGTGTTATTGATTGAAGACTATGGTATTTGGGCCGCGGCAGGGGTTTTATTTATCGTCTATTGTGTGCGCTTATTGTTATTTTATTATTACAGCCAAAAGGTTTTGCCTTTACCTTATGAGCATCGCAACTGGTTACTTGTTTTACTATTGGGCTGCTGCTTTGTGTGTTTATTACCATTTGTGCAGCTAAGTTTGCTATGGCAGTTTGCATTAGGTCTCTTCTTATCTGCTGTTTATATGTTGATCTTGATTGTTCTTGAGGTTTTTCCTAGCCCTGTCCGTTGGTTGAAAAACAGGGCGCAGCAAAAAATAAAGAAAGATCATTCTAAGGCGGTGACGTTATGAAGGTGACTTTATGATGCCAAGATCGTTGCAAGAAGATAGCCGAGTGAAGCTGGTAATTGCGGTAGCCTTATCATGTTTACTCAGCTCTGTTTGGTTTGTTGTACCTCATCCATTAGTGATTACAGTATTGGCGATTGTGCCGATTGCCTTGGTATTAGTTTTAAAGCTTCCCTTTATCGTTTGCTTAGGCTTTATATTATTTTCTTTCTTCCGGCTTCATGAAGCTTTTCCTATGTTGATGCCGTTTAAAATTCCTTTATTAATGGCGCTAGCTTCTTTAGCGGCATTGGCTTGGCATCTAATTATTACCCGCTCGATAAAACCTTTTTTAACCCCTGAGCTCAGTTGGTTTTTAGCCTTCTTTATTCTTGTTACGTTAGGCATTGCTTTTGCGAGTAATCGCGGGCTGGCGATTGCAGCTTATACGGGCAGTTACGTAAAAATTGCCATTATGGTTTTTGCCATTGCTTGGTTAATACGCACGGAGAAAGAATTTGCGATTGCCTGCAATATGATTGTTATTTGTGGTATCGCGATTGCTTTGGTTGCGGTGAATAATAAAGCCAACGGAATTGGATTGGTGGAGGGGACTCGAGTGACCATTGGTCGAGATATCGATTCGATTTTGGGTGACCCCAATGACTTAGCCTTGGTATTGTCATTCCCAATCAGTTTTGCCGCCGGATTGGCATTAACGAAGGGGCGTAGTCGGTTTAGTCGTTGTTTGGGTATCGCGGGTTACTTTGTTATTGCCAGTGGCATTATTGCAACTCAAAGCCGAGGGGGATTATTAGCGATTGTCGCGGTGAGTAGTGTATTCGCTTTTTATAAAATTCGCTCTAAGCTTTTGGTGGCGTGTTTAGGTGGGGTGGGGATGCTGGTGCTGATTGTCTTTGCCGGTATTTCTGATCGCAGCTCGGGGGGGGCAGGGGAGTCTGGAGTAGATGAATCAGCGCAGGGACGTTTATACGCTTGGCAAGCGGCGTTTAAAATGGCCAATACCCATCCTTTTTCTGGCGTGGGGTTAGACAACTTTACCATGAATTATTTTTTCTATTCAGCCCATTGGGACGGTATGAATCATGCTGTTCATAGTACCTGGTTTGGAGTATTAGCTGAAACCGGTTATATCGGTTTGTGGGTATTTTTGGTTCTGGTGGTTAAAACCGTTAAATCCATGTATCAAACAGTGAATAAATTACAGCCCTTATATGAACGTGGTTTGTGTTCAGCGGTTTTATTTGGCAGTGCACTATCGATTCTGGCGGGACTAGCGGGATTTATTGCATCGGGTACTTTTTTAACTCAAGGCTTTACTTGGCCGATTTATATTTTGCTGGCGTTAAGTATTGCAGTAGGCCAGCAAGCTAAAAAATTAATTAAGCTGTAATGACTGATTGAGACGGAGCATATAATAATGTTATTAAATCGACGTAATGCTAAGTACGGTGTCTTTGTTTTTTTAGCACTGCTATTCGCCGCTATTTTAATTTATTTGGCCTTTGCGGGTTATAAACTGTGGAAATGGAATGCTTATTGGTTTCCTAGCTATTTACAGCAGCAAGTCAGTACGAGTACTCATCCCGATGAGATAGAGCACTTGATGTTTGTAGTGGCTGATCATTATGAACCAGGGTTTGAAAAAGAGGCGGCGATAAAGGCTAACGAAGCGTGGCTAAACGATTATCAACAGGCGGTTGCAGGTAAGCAAGATAGTTACGGTAACCGGTTTGTGTATAACTGGTTTTACCCGTTTGACCAAAGAAACGATGAGGTTTTGCAGCGTCTGCAAGTGGAAGTTGAGCGTGGCGCAGGGGAAATAGAATTTCATTGGCACAAGCCCTGTTTAACCGCAGAAGAATATCAAACTCAGTTAACCGAGGCGGTCAGCTGGTTTCAGCAGTGGGGGGCTTTTAAAGCGTTTAATGCGACTTCGCCACGCTTTGCTTTTATTGCCGGCAATTGGGATTTAGATAATGGCCGTGGAACAGGTTGTGGTATTGATAATGAAATAACGCAACTGAGAGAAGCGGGGGGGTATATGGATATGACCTACTCAACACTAGGCTCACCTGCTCAGCCACGTAAGATGATTAATCAGTTGTATTATGTGAATGATACGTTAACCGCAAAATCGTATGAGCAAGGCCGTCGTGTGAAGGTCGGTAGCCCTGCGCCAGCAGACCCGTTTTTGATGTTTCAGGGCCCTTTATCGTTTCATTGGGATTTGGAATTTGAATATGGGGCTTTAGAAACCTATGCGTTGCCGTCGTTAAAGCGTATTCAGCGTTGGCTGGATAGCCACATTCACGTGGCAGGTAAGCCCGAGTGGAGCTTTGTAAAACTGTACTCTCACGGTATTCAAAGCCCAGAGATTGTCCAGCTGCATTTAGGCCCCATGCTCGATCAGTTAAAAGCTGAAACTGAACGACGCAATATTAAGTTGCACTACGTGAGTGCTCGTGAAGCCTATAACATTGTGCGCGCTGCTGAGGCTGGGGAGCAGGGAGACCCCGAGCAGTACCGAGATTACCTTTACGCTTCTCCTATAACTTCTCCTATAGCTTCTCCTGTAGCTCCAGGCACTGATTAATAGAGAGACGACTTCATTGTGCTTTGCATTTTGCAAAGCATATTAGAAATTCCTCCTCAGATTCCTCCGCTAAATTATAATGAAATGCCGCCAGGTTGGTCTAAGTTGTTGATATTAAAGGGTTAATTGTTTTGGCATAGGCTTTGCTCTATCTAGGTTGTGAATACAACTTTGTGGAGTAAAGATTATGAGCATCATGAATTATCAATGTAATGACGACCAAGTCGTTTCAGTTTCTGGCGACTTTGATGTGAATACCGTTGGCGATGTAAAGGAGCTATTTGAGGAGTTAGTGGTACAAGGATCGGATGTGGTTGTTGATCTAACCGAGGTTCGCTTTATCGATTCCTCAGGTATTGGCGCCATTGTCTTCTTGTATAAGCGTTTAGTTGCACAGCAGCATAAGATGTCTTTGGTTGGGGTTACAGGCCAGCCTAAAGAGTTGTTGGATATCTTGAAAATCAGCCAGACCATTAACGTTTTTATTACCTTAAATCATTATTTAGCCGATAAATCGACGGTTCATTAATCGTCGATATATCAAACTAATAAAGATGGGGTGGGCTTGGTTATGAAAAACTTTTCAATCAGTATTCTTGCGGTCTCAATCTCAGCGTGTAGCAGCTGGCCAGATCATGGCCATGGTGGTGATGCTCAAGTTGATAGCAGTTATGAGTACTATGCTGATCAAGTTGATATGCATATGGGCCATGTTCATGAATCAAAAGGCGATTTAGAAACTCAATGGAGTATTCATAGTGTGAAGTTGGATACTTTAGTATTAAGAGGTGGGCAGGAATGCTTACCCGCAAGAGTCCGAGAAGTCACTATGATGGCTAGACGTTCACGCCGTGAACTGGATGGACATTTATTAGAAGACGCACGCAATACGATGATTATTTATCAGCGTGAATTGGATGAGTTAGAGCGCCGCTTAATCTATATAAAACGCCATACTGATTGTGATAATACTGCCATTAAATACAGTAAGAATGAAAGCTCTTATTCGATTGCTTTAAACGAGCAGCAAATACAATCCAATAGGAAACTATTTTTACTCAACTTGTTGAATGATGACTATAGCTTTGATATCGACTCTGATGCCTTAACCCGCCACTACCGGGAAAAACTCACAATTGCAGGACACTACCTTAACCAAGATGAATCCATGCGTTTGTATATTAATGGCCATACGGACTCGGATGGTGATTATCAATATAACCAAAAGTTAGCCTTGAAGCGTGCGCAGCAGGTGCAGCGAGTTTTAGTGACAGCGGGAGTTAATTCTGAGCGTTTAATTGTAAGGTCTTTTGGTGAACAGTTACCGATTAATACGAATGAAGATACTTTAGGCCGTATGAGAAATAGACGGGTGAGTGTTGAGTTCATTGAAAATCAGCAGTTTATTATTCCAGGTCATGATGGTTTATTTTTTCAGCAGGGAAGCCCGCTGGGTTTTGCTGAAGAGCAGCCCGTTAAGCGTATTCCATATTTGAAGTATTGGAATAAAACCCGTCGTGATCAGAAGTTTGATGAACAAGATGATGAGAGTATCGCGCCTCGAGGGCAAGTTCATCGTCACGTATTAGAGGTCACGGATGATGATTGGGATGGGGAGTGGGAAGATGAATTTTAATAACTATTTCAATAATCATTTAAACAACCCATTAAACACCCAGTGCCTACTCGTAATTATTGTATCTTTGGCGCTATCGTTTCCTATTTTTGTCAAAGCGGAGGTGATTGATCCTGAGTTAGAGTTATTGGTGCAAGAGCTGCGTTCTGCTTTAAATGATGAAGAGTTAGTTGGGCTTAATGAGCAAAATGATATCCATGCTGAGGCCGATAGTTCTGTTAAAACCGCAACTAATTTTAAAACTGATAGTAAAGTTGAACCAGTGAGTAATAAAAGAGATCAGCCTCAGCAAGTTATTAATCTAGGGGATCGATTGAAGGTTTTTTTACCCGGTGAAGATGAGTTAAATAAAGAGTTTCCCGTTGATGGCCGTGGTTTTATTAGTTTGCCAGAGGTGGGGGATATCCCTGTTTCAGGATTAACGTTAGAACAAACAAACCATACTATTCGTCAAGCGTTAAGCAGTGTTTATCGAGATGTAAATCGTCTAGAAATTTCAATTAAGCAGCACAGATTGTTAATCACGGTATTAGGTTTTGTCGCGCAACCGGGCCAGATAAATTTACCCGAAAACTCTAATGTACAAATGGCCTTAAGTTTAGCGGGAGGTTTAAAGTCGGGTGCTCAGCTGGATAAAATTCAATTAAAACGTAATGGTGAGGTTCATACCTTTAATTATAAGGCGTACCTAGATTCAGGGGACGAATCTTTAATCCCTAAGCTACAAACCATGGACAGTCTTTTTATACCGGCATCGCCTTTAATTGGTAATGTGGAAGCGGAATTTGATACTGCTACTTTATTAGCTGGCGGGGATGCGAGTGAAGATAAAACAGCGATTAAAGTCTTTGGTGAAGTTTCAAATGCGGGTTTATTTTCGTATAAAGAAGGCAGTACTGTCGTGGATGTTTTGATGCGCGCGGGAGGGGTGACTCGTTTTGCAGGGGTAGAACAGATTCGAGTGATTAATAATAATCAGCCAACCATTTTTAATTTAAAAGCCTATTTAGATAGTGGGGATACTTCGTTAGCCATTACTCTTAATGAAGGTGCCACTATTTTTGTTCCTATTGCTGCGAAAGAAGTAAAAGTCGGAGCGCGCATGGTCTATGTGATGGGAGAAGTACAAAAGCCGGGAGCCTTTGAAAATCAAGAGGGTGCTACCTTTTTGGATATCTTAGCTAACTCAGGTGGCCCAACCCGTTTCGCAGAAACTCGTCAAATCCGTTTGCTACGTGCCAATGGTGATGTGATTCCTTTTGATTTACAGGATTATACGGAGAAGGGCAGTGTGCAAGCTCCTGTTCCTGAGATTATGGCCGGAGATGCGATATTTGTTCCAGAAAAAACAGCGACGGATCAGAACTCTTGGTTAAAAGTGCCTTCGGAGCGCGCCATTTATATTATGGGAGCGGTACGTAACCCTGGCCGTTTTGAGTGGTCGGATGACATGAATATTTTTGATTTATTAGCTCATGCGGGCGGCCCGGAAGGGCGCGCTGATATTTCAGCAACACAAATTATTATTCGCCACCCTGATGGCAGAATGGAAAGCCAAGTTTTTGATTTGTCACGCTTTCATGAAGAGGGCGGCCATATTAAAGACGTGCCTGTATTAAGAGCGGGTTATACCGTGATGGTACCAGAACTCCCTCAAGACCCTACTGATAATAAAGCAAAGTGGTTGCGTCAATCTGCCGAGCGATCAATTTATATTCTGGGTCAGGTGAACTCCCCTGGTCGTTATGCTTTTGATACCAGCATGCAGTTCTTAGACATTTTGTCGGCTGCGGATGGCCCTTCAGATGGCGCTGATATTCATAATATTCGTGTGATGCATCGTAATGAAGCGGGGGCTCGTATTAGCAAGTTGAATTTGGCCATGTACTTTGAAACCGGTGATGAAAGTTTATTACCCAAGGTTGTGCCTGGGGATACAATTTATATTCCCGAAAAAGATCGTAACTGGCTCGATGAAGAAAAAGAAACCACGATTCGGGTATTAGGCTCCGTTGCAAAACCGGGTCGCTATCGCTTTAACGACAATATGACCTTACTAGATCTGCTTGCGCAAGCAGGTGGTCCTAATGGCGACGCATACGTAGAAAAAATTGTGGTGGTTAATGCTTCTTGCTGTGAAGAGCAATCAACCAGTTTTGATTTGGTTGAGTTTGTTAAAAATCCGAACTTTGCTGAGCTGCCTGTATTGAGGGAAGGTGATACGGTTTACGTTCCCAATATGTCGCGCAGTAATTGGAGTATTTTTATGGATAGTGTGAAAGATACGTTATCCATAATTACCTTATATGCCTTAGCGGCGGCTGCGATCTAGAAGGGGTGAATGATGAATGAACTACCGATCCATTATGCTGAGTTAGAGAGTATTTATTCACAGACTATCGATTGTGGTGTGCGCAGTTTGGCGATTACCGCTTGTAGTAGTGGAGAAGGAACAACAACCTTAGCCTGTGCACTGGCCAAGCGTTCGCAGGCGGGAGGGCGGAAGACTTTATTGGTTGATATGAACTTTTGTCACCCCTCTATTGGCCCTGAATTAGGGCTGAACCCTTGTTCTTGGAATAACCTCGACAATTTATTGGAAGATCAGATTTCAATGGTTAGTAATGAGGACGATGGTGCGGCTTATTTACCAAAGCCCTTGTCAGCACTCGGGGTATTGCCAGCGCCTTCAACCCCTACGGGAAACCTGCTTTTGAGAGAAAAGGAATACTTGGCCCGTTGCATGGAAGCTTGGTTATTGGAATATGAGGTTGTGATTGTGGATACCTCTCCTTTGAATGCGATAAATCGTCATAACTTACCCGCCGAAAGGATTTGCTCTCAATGTGAAGGTACCGTTTTAACGGTATTGGCTGGGGTTACCCGTCAGGCTCAGTTGCAGAGCGCAATGGAGCGGTTAAAGGGTCATGGTATTGAATTATCTGGTTGCGTCTTTAATGACCGCTACAGTCCAACACTGGCAGAAGAGCTATTACGTGAAACGTATCGTCTTCAGCGTTGGTTTCCATCATTAATGAGCTGGCTACGAGGCAAGATTCGTCAATCAGCCTTGTTAAATTTATCCACTTAAATCGAGTCTGACTAAGCAGAGTTTAGCAGTGGGTCTAAACTTACCATAACCTTCCTTTAAACCCTTTGGTTGTGGCGATTATAGCCCAAAACAGTGATGCATAAGGAGATCCATTGATTATTTTTAAGCCATTTATGAAGCGTGCTGCGCATTTCTTTAAGCGTAACGAATATAAGCTCAAGCGGGAGATAAGGGTTAACCATGCTGCTCTAGACCATTATCAGCAGCATTTGGAAATGATTATGGATAATGTCCATGATGCCATTATTACCTTTTCTGTTGATGGCGAGATACTGAGTATCAATAAAGCGGCAAAAGACATGCTCTTGATTGAAGCGAGTAATCAATCGAGAAATCAATCAATTGGAAGTTATCTTAAGGGCTTTGATTTACAGAATAAAATTTTAGATTACATGGCCAAGGTTAAAAATAACCAAAAGCCAGAAGTATTGGGGTCTGGTTTTCGCAGTATGGCTAGGAGAGCTGATAACAGCCTGTTTCCGGTTGATATTAGTCTTAGTCATAGTGAAGGACGATCTCCTATTTTAATCGCCGTGATTCGAGATGTCAGTGATCGCAAAAAAATTGAAGATGAATTAAAAGCTGAGCAAGCATTAAAGTCGGGGGTTATCGAACACAGTTTAAATGCCATTGTTGTTATTGATGAAGATGGCATGGTCAATGATTTCAATAAATCTGCCTGTAAAACCTTCGGTTACCTTAAAGATGAGGTAATAGGGCGAGAAATGGCCGACCTGATTATTCCCGAAGATCAGCGTCATCACCACCGTAATGCAATGAAACATTATTTGAAAACGGGCCAAGGCAATATTTTAAATCAACGGATTGAAGTATTGGCCATGCGCAAAAACAGGGAGCTTTTTCCCATTGAATTAACGGTTTTTCCGATTCATTCTATGGGGCGAACGGTATTTGCTGCGGCGATTCAAGACATTACCGAGCGTAAAAAGTCGGAAAGTGAAAATTTGGCTTCTAAAGATAATGCAGAAAAATCCAGTCAATTTAAATCACAATTTTTGGCGGCGATGAGTCACGAAATTCGTACGCCGATGAATGCGGTATTAGGATTGTTAGGATTAGTACAAGAAACATCGCTAAACTCTGAGCAGCGACATTATATCAATACCGCTTTAGAGTCAGGGCAAGGATTGCTTTCTTTGATTAATGATATTTTGGATTTTTCAAAAATAGAAGCGGGTAAGTTATCCCTTGAGTATCATGATTTTAATGTTAGCCAAACCCTGTATGGTTTGATTGAGTTAATGCAGGTGCGTGCGCAGAACAAAAATATCAGTTTAGCTTCATTTATTGATCCGAATATTAGTGATTACTTAAGTGGCGATCAGGGGCGCATTCGACAGATTTTATTAAACTTGATTAGTAATGCGGTAAAGTTTACCGATGAAGGTTGCGTTATTGTTCGCCTTGATGCGCTTGAGTTGCATAAGAACCGATATGAGCTGTGCTTATCGGTGGAAGATACGGGAATCGGAATTAAAGAAAGCGATCAAGATCAACTCTTTGATGATTTTGTTCAGGCCGATGGGGCTGATACACGGCGCTATGGCGGCACGGGGTTAGGTTTGTCGATTAGTAAAAAACTGGTCGATATGATGGGAGGGCGTATTGAAATCGACAGTGTTGAAGGTCGTGGAAGTCGGTTCTCCGTTTATTTGAGTTTAGAACAGGGTCGTGGTCAAGCCGCTAGCTTTTTTCCAATGCGCTTACAAGATATTCATATTGCTATGTTGAGTGGAGTGCGAGCAGATGCATTAGTGATGAAAGATCAGATGCAATCGATGGGCGCTAAAATATCGAAAGTCGTTAATGTAGAGTCGATTTTTGATTTATTCGAAGATTCAACCGTTGATATTATGATTGCTGATTATCGGGAGTTACCTTATGAAGCGGATCGCTTTATTGATGAGTTTAGCTTCTACTTTCCTAATATCCCTTGCTTATTATTACTCGATAAAGAAAATCAAAAAATTTCAGAGCATTTCAAACATGTCGGCTTTCATAGCTGTATTTCAACGGGTATCCGGCGTAATGTGCTAGCTGATGTGATTGAGAGCAGTCTTGGCAGAGATATTAATTCAGAAAAGAATTCGCAAGAGGTTACGGCCAGTTATCACATCGATGGCAGTATTCCTTTTAGAGTCTTGTTAGCAGAAGATAGCCAAGCCAACCAGCTGGTTGCGATGAATGTATTGGAAAATGCGGGTTATAAAGTTGATGCTGTGGCTAATGGTATTGAGGCAATTAAGGCGGTTCAAAGTTTGCCTTATGATGTTATTTTGATGGACTTGCAAATGCCTGAAATGGGCGGTTTGGAAGCCACAGAGCATATTCGAAAATTGCCTAGTAGTATCGGTGAAATTCCTATTTTAGCGATGACGGCTAATGTATTAGGGGATGTTAAAATTCAATGTAAGTCTGTTGGCATGAATGGCTTTATTTCGAAGCCAATTAATAAGCATGAATTATTTGAACGACTTTCAGACTTTTATCAGAAAAAGAAAGAGGCACTACTAGCAGATCAATTACCTTTGACTGATGCTTATAGTGAGCTTGGGGATGTAGTGGAGAGTGAGTTGGGGAGTGAAAAAGAGAGCCAAAGTGAAAAAGATAGGGACCCAACCAGTGCACAGGAAAATGAGTACGTCAGTGAGAAAGTACTTTATCAACTGATCGAAGATACATCATTATCGGCGGTCAATCGTATGATGACAGTCTTCACTTCAGAGACCAATAAACGTATTCAATCGATGGTTGAGTTGATTTCTAATAAAGATTGGAAAGAACTGGGTAGAGAGGCTCATAGTCTAAAAAGTAGTGCCGCAAGTTATGGTGCGCTGGCATTATCTTCATTAGCCGAACAAATTGAGTATGATATGACTGAGTTGACTATTGATGAGATTGAAAAGCAGTTGGAAAGTTATTCGGCGTTATCTCAACTAGGGCAAGAGAGCTTAGAGCAGATAGCCCTCTTGTTAGAGGTACAGAATGCATAGCGCTAAGTTTGAGTTAGGGTATGAAAATCTGAGCCAAATACGTAACCGAGTAGAAGACTGGGTGGGCCGTTATAATGATAAACGCTTATCGGCTTTTGTATTGATTACCAGTGAAATAATTACTAACTTATTAAAACACGCCTCTCCTAAAGCAACCTACTGCCGTATTGAAATGTCGGTTGAAGCCGATGGTGCTCACTTAAAAGTATTTGATAATGGCGGCGCTTTTGAAAAGTTCGAAGAGTTAAGGCAAGTTGCGAGTAAGGAATTTTCTGAACCCCTAGTTTCTGGAATGGGATTGGGGTTAGTTAATGCTTTGGTTGATGATTTTTCTTATTTCCCTGCTGCTGAAGGGAGTATTGAAGAAAACTGCTATCATTTTTGGTTTGTTTCGAATAAAAAAATAACCATTGCTGTGATTGATGATGATGTTTCGATCTTAGTTTTATTGGAAGCCTATCTTGAAGATGAGTATCGAATATTAACATTTGAAAGTGGGCGAGAGGCGATAGCGGGATTACTCGGTAAGCAAGTCGATTTAGTAATTTCTGACTTAAATATGCCTGAACTTGATGGCCTGCAATTACGCAAGGCTTTACAAGGTGATCTGGGTAATATTCCTTTCATATTTCTAACGGGTGAAAATAGCGATAATTTACATCGTTTAGCGATTGATGATGTTTTGCATAAACCGATAAAAAAACAAGACTTGATTCAGTCTATCGAGAGAGTATTGATTCGTCATGCTTCTTTACAGGAAAGTATCGGCAAACAGTTATCCCCGTCAATTGTGAATCAGCTAATCCCACGGATTAAGCATCAACCTAAAGGTTATCAAATCCTTCTTGCTTCGAGAGCCGCCAAATCTGGTGGCGGGGATTTCGTTTTCCAAAAGGATCAGGCTGCGGGCAGTTTGATTCTATTAGCTGATGTTATGGGGCATGACCAGCAAGCTAAATTTTTTGTGCATGCCTATCAAGGGTTTTTACAAGGGGTTTGCCATGGATTAAAGGATTGCTCTGAACCTCAGGCGCTTTTGTATGCGTTATCAGAAGGTCTGCGCACTGATGATTTATTAGCCAGTTCATTATTAACCGCAGTTTCCATCTATTGTGCTCAAAATGGCCAAATTAGTATCGCAGCAGCTGGGCACCCAGCCCCTAAGGTTCTTATTGAAGGTCGGTGGAGCGATAGTCAAGTATCTGGGCCATTATTAGGGTTTACCGATAATCCTGATTATGAGGCTTTTCATAGCCCTGAAGGCGCTCCTTTGGTGAGCTTTACCGATGGTCTTATTGAAAATATTTCAGCCAGTGAGCAAGAGACCTTCTTTATTTTGCTTTCCGAGGGGATTTCTCAAGCAAAGCCCAGCTTATCTCGAGCTATGGACTATTATGATAATAAAGCGGGGATTCCTGCGGATGATGATATGACCTTGATGGTTATTCTTCCTTTATAGTGTGGCTTGGAGTCATTAGTGAAAAAAGTACGGATACTGGTCGTTGAAGATAGCCCCTCCATGGCTGAAATGTATAAAGAATACCTTCAGGGGGATTCTTATGATGTTGAACTGGTGTCAACTGGGCAAGATGCTTTAGCTAAGCTTGTACAACCTTTACCAGCGGCTATTATCCTGGATGTGAACCTACCGGATATGAGCGGTATGGAGGTATTAAAGGCCATCCATGAACAGCAATTACCGATCGTTTCTTTAGTGATCACAGGGCATGCTTCCATTGACCTGGCCGTTGAATCGATGAACCTCGGTGCCTATGATTTTATTGAGAAACCTTTTTCGGCTAAGCGTTTAAAATTAACCTTAGCTAATGCCTTGGAACATCAAGAGCTGAGCGAAACCTTAGATACTTTTAAAGATGAGTTCGAACGTAATGGCTTTGAAGACTTCATCGGTAGTTCTCTCCCAATGCAGGGGGTCTATCGCATTATAGAAAGTGCAGCGCCAAGTAATGCGACGGTATTCATTACAGGGGAAAGTGGTACTGGCAAGGAGGTTTGTGCAACGTCAATCCATAAGCGCAGCCAGCGATCTAAGCAACCTTTTATTGCTTTGAATTGTGGCGCGATCCCTCATGACCTAATGGAAAGTGAGATCTTTGGTCATACCAAGGGGGCTTTTACTGGGGCGGTATCAGCCCGAGAAGGGGCCGCTTCCCGAGCGGACGGTGGAACCTTATTTTTAGACGAACTCTGCGAGATGGATCTTGATTTACAAACCAAGTTATTGCGCTTTATCCAAACCGGTACTTTTCAAAAGGTCGGCAGTAATACGGTTGAGACGGTGGATGTTCGCTTTATTTGTGCCACTAATAAGAATCCGTTGGATGAAGTAAAAAATGGTAACTTCAGAGAGGACCTTTATTACCGTCTGCATGTGATTCCTATTCACTTACCACCTCTTCGGGATAGGGCACAGGATATTAGCCTAATTATGAATGCCTTATTACAAGACTATACGGAAGAGGAAAATAAAGAGTTTTCAGGTTTTTCAGTAGAGGCTGAAATGGTGATGCAGTCTTATGACTGGCCGGGTAATGTTCGACAGCTGCAGAATGTGATTAGAAACGTTGTGGTATTAAATAGCGGTGATCAAGTCAATCAAGACATGCTGCCACCTCCCTTGAACGAACTTTCATTAACCATGCCTTTAATCAGAGGAAATGCGCCACTGGTTAATGCTGGGTATCAGGCTAGTCATGACGTAATTCCCTTATGGCAAGTTGAGAAGCAAGCGATTGAATCTGCTATCGCTTTTTGTGATGATAATATTCCTAGAGCAGCGGCATTGCTTGAAGTTAGCGCTTCGACAATTTATAGGAAACGCGAGCGCTGGCAAGATAATAAAAGTTAGCGCATTTCTTGTAATTCAAGCGCTAATTTATAGTGATTAATGATTTTAGGGATCGCTTTTTCACGGCTGAAATTTTGATTAATATATTCAATTAATTCCTCTCCTTGTTGAAGGTATTCATTGTTGTTTTTTTGCATCAGTATTTGTGCTTCTGATTCGAACCTGTCTATTTCTTCTAGTTCAATGACCTTACCTATTTTACAGTCGGCTATCAGTTCAGGCAGGGCACCTGCGGTACTCGCAACGACAGGAATTCCTCTGGCCATTGCTTCTAGTGCTGCAAGTGGCAGCCCTTCATGCCTAGATGGAATAATAATCATACGAATATTTTTCCAGTGCTTTTCCATATCACACATGCCTTTAAAATCTATGTGAGAATATTGATGTTTCAATTGCTCTAGCATGGGGCCATCTCCATATATCGAAATGGGGTAATTCATATTCCGGGTGATTTTAGAGAATAGGTCAGGCCCTTTTTCGTGACTGAGTCGTCCAACAAAGGCAATTTCTTTTCGGCTTTCGAGCTGTTCTATTAAACAGGACTTATCAACGCTATTTACAAAGTTTGATATGACACGGCAACGTTGTACTGTATTTGAAATGATTGAGTTAACGGCAATATTAAAGCTAAGAAATGACGTGATTCGATCGATATAGTTATAAAACTTAAGTTTGCCACTGCCTGGGTCTCCATTATGGTAAGTGGAGACTACAGGCACTTGAATCATTAGACCCAAAAATCTAGCAGTAATACCCGCTTTGTAGCCATGGCTGTGAATCAGGGTATAGCCTGATCGGAAGTATTTTAATAACGTAATAATATTTCCTTTGGCATTAATAAATTGGCAGCGTTTAGCGGCATTTGGATTTGCTGATGTTATTTTATGAATTAATGGATGCTGTAGATTCGAGTTGCTCGGGTAGTTTTTCCAGAGTAGTAGGTCAATGTCATAAGAAGTACTGTCTAATAATCCTAGAATAAGTTGTTGTATATGGGTTTCAATACCTCCCATGCTTTGGCTATCAATATAGATACAGATTTTCATCTTATACTCCCTGAAGTATTCCTATTAAAGCTTTAGTTCTGAAGTTATGAATATCATTCTGCAAGGCGTGTGCCCATTTAATAAAGGAGAGACTGATTGGTTTGAGGCCTTAGAAATTACTGGAGGCCTATTGTTGTGTCGAATATTAGTTGCAAAATGCAAATGGCCGCTTTTTCTGTTGCGAATTGCACTGGAATCAACGCCGATTATTGATATTTTAGCGTTAATATGGGCTGGTTCGGCGAAAGTGAGGTTGGCTAGAAATTTGCAATATCCAACTAGGTTTGTTTCTAAGTTGAAAGGACATTAGATATGGCAAAGTACTTAATCACAGGTGGTGATGGTTATCTGGCTCAGCAGGTTATTAATCGACTGGTGCAGAGTGGGCATCAGGTCAGGGCGATTGATGTGAAATTTGATCAGCTAGAAATTGCTCTTAAATACAAACACTTGCTGGATAAAAAATGTTTCTCACTCTCTAATAAAGAACTTTTATTAAAAGCCTTTGAGGGAGTTGATGTTTGTATTCATTTAGCATCACCGACGAGTGAGTCATTAAATTATGACATTAAAGTAGCGGCTACATTAGAGGGGCTACATGTCTTTTATGCGGCTATAGAAAGCAATCGAACTCCTGTAATATTTTCATCGACCGATGCGGTTTATGGACCCAATATTTCCAATCAATTATGTGAAAATGCGCAAATGATGCCTATTAATATTATGGGGGTGCATAAACTGTCTCTGGAGCATCATGCTCGAGTATTAAGCTTAACTCATGGCTTGATCTCAACTTCAATGCGACTATTCAATGTCTATGGCATGTGGAGAAGTGAGTGGAATACTGATGTGATTAGCCGATTCTGCCGCAATGCTCTAGCTGGAGAAGATATAATTGTGCACGGCGATGGTGATCAGGTGCGTGATTTTATTCATGTCAGTGATGTGGCGAGAGCTTTTATTTCGGTGAGTAAAAATATGAAATCGGGTTTTTTTACTTATAATGTTTGCACAGGACAAGCAACTTCCTTAAATAACTTGATTGATATGATATCTTCTTTATTAGGCTATAGGTTAACGGTACGTTATGAAAGTAAGCGCTTAGGGGATGTTTATTGTGCCGTAGGGAGTAATTCGAAAATACATAAAGACTATAGTTTTATTCCTCGTATTAATATTAGTAATGGCTTGCGCATGGTACTAAAAGATGCGGGCGCGATCACGCTGCAAAAAGCGATATAGTGCTTTAATCTATTATATCGCTAATTATAAATGTAAATGTCGAGGTGCTCGTCAGCTAGATGTTCAAAGTTAATTATTTTATTGAGGACTTGGGTATCGATTATGTGATCTTTTTTTAATAAAATAATTCCGGAACTGCTGTAAATATTTCTAGCTAATATCATACCTTCTTGTAGGTTGCGTGCGGATATTCGCTTCTCATCTTCAGCGACCTCATCCATTGAATATTTTTCGATAATATCAATAAATGCTTTAACAACGTCTGGGTGATAACGGTCGCCGGAATATTTTTTAATTTCGGCTCGAGCTTTTATTTCTCCAAACGCTTTGCCTGTATATAGTCCCTGAACGAGTTCAACATAGTCTCGGGCAACCGCTAATATTTTTGCCCCTAAGGGTATTTTTTCGTCATCTAATGCATCTGGAAAACCTAATCCATTATAGCGCTCGAACTGACAGCGTATAATTTTAGATTCCGTAGCTAGTCCTGGAATGCCAATTAATACGGCTTCTCCTAGAACAGGAAACTTTTTGAAGAACGCTAGCTCTCCCTTGTTCAAAGTATTATAAGGCTTGTCCAGAATGTTATCTGCAAAGGTCATTTTTCCAATGTTTGAAAGTAGTGTCGCATTGTATACTGACTGTACATCCTCTTCATTAAGAGCCATCTTAACGGCAATGTCTTTTGCTATACTGGCTTTAAGCTCTGAAACGCGACTACCTTGTTCATCTCGTAATGCCAGTATGTTAGAAATTAGTGATACCATGCTGTTGTGGGTATTGTTAAGTTGAGCATTGGCAACTTCAAGTTTTTTGGACTTGTTGATGACTTCTTGAGTTCTATCTTCAACGGTTTTTTCTAAATTTTTATTAAGTGCTTCGAGTGCTGTTTGTTTTTCAATTAATTGTTCTGTGAGGTAGGCATTATGGAGTTTTAGTTGTGTACTTTGTAAACCATCAGCGACAATTGACTTCAATACATCATCATTCCAAGGCTTAGGCAAATAATTAGAGATCTGGCCGTCATTAATTGCTTGGATGGTTGATTCCATGTCGGAATAACCCGTCATCAATATTCTAGGGATTTCAGGGTATTTTTGAGCGGCCTGGCTTAGAAACTCAGCCCCTGTCATTTCAGGCATACGCATATCGGAGATGATTAAATTAACAGGCTGCTGGCTTAGAAACTCTAAACCTTGCTTACCTGATGTAGCCATTAATACATTAACATTGATCGAGCGCAGAGCTCGTCGTATTGCTTTTAGTATATTTTCTTCATCGTCGACTAATAACAGGGTCGGCTTGAATTCTTCATTATTAATTTCGAATAGATCTTCCATCATTCAGCCCTCCACGATCTGACTGAGGGGAATAAGAACTGTAAACATGGTGCCAACATCAATTTTACTCGATACTAATATTTCGCCACCATGCTCTTCGATGATGCCATGCGAGATCGATAACCCTAGGCCAGTGCCTTCACCAATGGGTTTAGTCGTGAAAAATGGAGTAAATAGATTTTTCATATTATCTTCACTAATACCATGGCCATTATCTTGAACGGATATACGAATTCCATCATCTGCTTTTTCAGTGAATATGTGAATAGTGCCATTATCATCAACGGCTTGATTTGCATTGGAAATTAAATTGGTGAATACCTGACTCAATTTCCCAGCAAATCCCATTACTGTTGGAATCTCGGTCAATTTTGTCACTATATTCGCGTGATATTTAGTCTGATTTTCTAAAATATTAATTGAACCGCGTAAGATATCATTAATATCGACTCTTGATTTTTCTGCTTTATCTTCGCGGGTGAATGCGCGTAAATCCGCGACTATTTGTTTTACCCGAGCCAACCCTTCCGAAGTCTCTTTGCTTAAGTCGATAAAATCTTCTAGTAGATAGACAAGGTCATATTTTTTCAGTAGTTGCTGCCACAGGTTCTTTATTTTTTCGGCATCGACTTCTTCTTCAATACTCGGCTGCATATCAGCTATGAAAGATTGTATATATTTTAATCCTTCTTGCAGTGAGTTAAAGTTACTGGTGATATAACCAATGGGGTTGTTAATTTCATGTGCGACGCCCGCAGCGAGTACACCCAGAGAAGCCATTTTTTCTGTTTGTACCAATTGGTTTTGACTCGCCTTTAGATCGTCTAAGGTTTGCTCTAGTGTTTGCATAGAGGTATAAAGCTCTCTCGATTTATCTTCCAGCAGTTGTTCCGCCTGTTGGCGCATAGTGCGCTCTCGCTCATATGCGGCTTGATAGTCTACTGCCATATTATTTGACCAATTCAACCTTTAGTACGCAATGATCACTGCCAGCATGAATGCAAGGGTCGTGAATAATCTTGTAACCTTGCTTATAGTGTTTAGCGCTACCAGAAATTAAGCCCTCTGCTAGCTGGCACAGTTTACGTGGTGATTTGTAAATCATAGTTAAGGCATTTTCGTTTTCGTCACAATAATCAAAGGTAGGCAGCCCAGCATCGGGAAACAATTTGCGGACCTCAACATGAATGATTTGATCAACAGAGACTAGAAATTTTATGAAATTAGGCGCATCTTCGAAGAAGTTAGGAAATCGCTGGTAAAACTTCGGGATCATGTATTCGCCAAAGCTAAAGACCAGTTCATTCACCGCAATACGAGTGATATCACTCGCTGCGGCAACCAAGCTCATGAGTTCAGCGTCATCATAGGTTTGTGTCGATACGTAGATACCATCAGAGCCGGCTTTGTCTAAGATGCTCTGCCAACCTTCAAGACCATAATTGTCTTCGACCATATCGCGTAAAATATCAAATACGACCCCTTTCATGAATGGCTTCCTTTCCAGTAACTAGTTATTACTAAAGGATAGCTCAATATTGATGGTTTACAGGTGCAAAGGGGCTTGTTTTTGAGGCAAAAAAAAGGTTTATGATATTGGAGGGATGTAGTTACTTAGTATTAGAGGTTTGCCATGCATGGCTGAGGAAGTGTTCGTTCTTATAACGCTATGTTATTGATTAATAAATGGTTATTAAATAGGAGTCATTTTCATTAATAAGTGGGGTGGATTTCATACTGAGTTTGCTCTGGACGTTCTGAAACTTTTAGACATTTTTAGATAAGACAAATCACAAGGCAAGGACTAGAGTGTATTAATGCAGTACTTTAGTTGAATATGAATAAATACCCATTAGATTTAAAAATCTAATAGGAGGGCTCTTGTGAGCGAAAGAAATAGTCGATTTTTCAAAAGCATAATACGGGTTATTTCATTGCTACTACTACTGTCTCCGGCCTCTGGATATGGTGAAATGTTTAGAGCTGGTTCTGATACTTGGGCTCCCTTCTTTATGGTTTCTAATAATCAATTTTCGGGTATTGGTGTTGATGTTTTAACAGAAGTTTCTCGTCGTACGGGGGATGAAGTTGACCTCCAGCACCTGCCTAATGTGCGTGCATTATCGATGTTTGATAATAAGGAAATTGATATGATTGTTATCGATTCGCCTCTTTGGAATGATCAGGAAAAATTAAAGGATGTCCTTTTTTCAGATGAGCTTATGTCTGTTCAAGAATACATTTATTTTTTAAAAGATGACTATATTGAAGTGAAAACACCGGAAGACCTTCGGGGCAAGGTTGTGAATATTTTCCTAGGATATAGCTACCCGAGTTTTGAAGAAGCCTTTAATAAGGGTATTGTTGAAAAGGATGAGCTCAGTAGTGAATTAAGTATTATCAAAATGTTGGCCGAGAAACGCTGTGCGGCGATCTTTATGGACTCTATAGCCTTCGAATATAATGCTGCGCGTTTAGGTTATGAAATGCACATGTTCAAAAGGGGAATGCAATTAAGTAATGCGGAGCTGAGGATTAAAATCCGCCGTGAGAAAGCGAGTATTTTGCCAAGAGTAAATAAAGCGATTGCTGAAATGAAAGCAGATGGATTAATTGATCGGATTACTAAGAAATATACGGAATAAAAAAGCCCACACATTGTTTAAGTGTGCGGGCTCTCTGTCGAGCTATAAAGACAGGCGTATCGACTGTCTAGTTTTTAGCTCTTTGCTCTTCGCGGAATCGCTTCTTATCTTGGCGATTCTTTTCCACGGCTTCTTTAACATCACCACCCAGGTGATCTTCGCCACGGTGCTTAGCCAGTTGCATTTGTAACTCTCGTTGCTTGAAGCGCTCACGCTGTTCTTCGGTATAACTATCAATGCAGTGAGGGCAGCTAACACCTTGTAAATAATCTGCGCTCAGCTTTTCTTCTTCAGTAATCGGGTAGCGACACGCGTGACACTGGTCGTATTGACCCTTTTCAAGGTCATGGTTTACAGCTACACGGTTATCGAAAACAAAACACTCGCCTTCCCACATAGTCTCTTCTTTTGGCACTTCTTCTAAATACTTAAGAATGCCACCTTCAAGGTGATACACCTCGTCGAAACCTTGCTCTTTCATGTAAGCCGTCGACTTCTCGCAGCGAATACCACCGGTACAGAACATAGCGACCTTCTTTTGCTTCGTCGGATCCATGTTGTCTTTTACGTACTGAGGGAATTCACGGAAAGTCTCAGTATCTGGGTTAACCGCGCCTTGGAAAGTACCAATTTGAACTTCGTAGTCATTACGGGTATCAACCAAAACCACATCAGGGTCTGAAATTAATGCATTCCAATCTTGAGGCTTAACGTAAGTGCCTACTACCTGCTTAGGGTCGATGCCTTCGACACCCATAGTGACGATTTCTTTCTTTAACTTCACTTTAGTTCGATAGAAAGGCATGTTTTCGTCGAATGATTCTTTATAAACGATGTTCGCTAAGCGCTCATCAGTGCCTAACCAGGTTAATAGTGCATCGATACCTGCTCGAGAGCCCGCAACGGTACCGTTAATGCCTTCTTGGGCTAATAGTAGCGTGCCGCGCACTTCATTAGCTTCCATGACATCGAGTAATGGTTGGCGGATATCTTGGTAGTTTTCTAGGGTAACGAACTTATACATCGCGCATACGACGACAGGAGCTGCTTGCTCAGACATGGGTCTATCCTTTTATTGCGGTCTGGAACGTAAAACCAGAGCATTATTGATGGTCGCTCATTTGAGCCGTCGCGGATTATACCCAAAGCTCAGACAATTATCCAAAAAATGAGGGTACACTGTGCATAACTTTATCAACATACTTGTTAGACAGGACTGACTTGATGATTTCTACCATCTCTGTAGCCAATTATCGCTCTATTATTGAGCTGGTGATGCCCATGGGATCACTGAATCTGATTACCGGTTTGAATGGCAGTGGTAAGTCAAACCTCTATCGTGCCTTACGTTTGTTAGCAGAAACCGCGCAAGGTGGCGTCGTCAATGCTCTAGCTCATGAAGGCGGGTTAGAATCGGCTTTCTGGGCTGGGCCAGAAAAGATCAGCGATAGAATGCTCAGTGGCGAAGTCGAGGTGCAGGGAGGGCCAAGAAAAAATGTCGTGCGCTTACGGTTAGGCTTTAGCAGTGATGATTTTGGCTACAGTATTGATCTTGGTTTACCTACACCTTCATCTTCTGCATTTACCTTGGACCCAGAAATTAAACGCGAATGCATTTGGGCGGGAGCAACGTATCGTCCAGCCAGTGTCTTGGTTGAACGAAAAGGCCCTGTGGTTAAAGTAAAAGAAGGGCGAAGCTGGCAAGTCATTGCTCAGAACCTGAATAGTTTTGATAGCATGCTGAGTGAAGTCGGAGATTTTAATCTAGCCCCCGAAATTTTTCATATTCGTGAATTGATTCGCAGTTGGCGTTTTTATGATCATTTTAGAACCGATGCTCAAGCCCCAGCACGTCAGCCTCAGTTGGGTACTCGCACGACGGTGCTCAGTCAAGATGGTCATGATCTTGCCGCGGCCTTACAAACCATTATTGAAATTGGTGATGAAGTGGCTTTGGCAGAGTCGATAGAAGATGCTTTTCCCGGAGCAAAAATTAAAATTGATGTACAAGATGATGGTCGATTTATTTTACGTTTTTTCCAGCACGGATTATTAAGACCACTCACTGCAGCGGAACTGTCTGATGGCACCTTGCGTTATTTATTGTGGATCGCTGCACTGTTAACTCCGCGGCCACCCAAGCTGATGGTTTTAAACGAGCCAGAAACCAGCTTACATCCCGATTTATTACCAGCTTTAGGGCGCTTGATTAAACGGACTTCTACTACGACTCAAGTTTGGGTTGTTTCTCACGCGCGGTTATTAATCAATGAATTGCATGAGTCTAATCAGAACCCTCATATTCAATGTAATAGTGTGGCTTTGTACAAGGAATTAGGCCAAACAAAAATTGAAGATCAAGAACTGTTTTCGACACCTAGTTGGCATTGGCCAGGGTATTAGAAAGTATTGGCTTGCCTTTTGCTATGTCCTGTTAACGTTAATACAAGGATGCCTTGCTAGTTTTCTTACTGGTGGCAATGAGTAAAGGTAAGTACATGAATATACACGGCCAAGGTGGATTGCTTGTTGATAAGACCCATGCCAGCGAGAGGCTATTAAATCAAGCTCAGCGGCAACCGCTTGCCGTTACTGAGGCTTTTCCTGCTAAGCCTAGCACTAATTTGAGTGCTGATAGTACGGACCCAAATGGAATGGCGAGTAAGGTGAGTGATAAATTTGAAGGAACTGCCATTGAACTCTTTGATTTAGCGCCACTTTCATTACCGACTAAAGCCGATGTGACTTTATTTGAAAAGAATTTTACCCGAGCATTAGATAAAGCAGGGGTCGATACAAGTATTGAAATCAAGTTGAGGGCTAATGATGAGGGAAAAATTGAAGTTTTAAACGACCATCCCGATAAAGATAAAATTGAAGCGATGTTTGCGAATGACTCTGAATTACAACAGGGCTTTGTGCGTGCTGATACTTATCAAACTTTGCAAAAACTTCATGCTCTTCATCAGCAATGGCAGCAAAAAATTAATCAGGGGACGAGCGAAGAAGCCGCAAATTTATGGTTGGTGCAAGCGGCACAAACCATGGTTGCGCAAAATACGGGTATGACCTATCAAAATGGCAAAGTAACCTCGCCATCTTCTGACCAAGGCAATGATCCGATGCAAGTAATTGCCAATTTGCAAACTATGAGCAGTCGTTAAAGTTATGGTTCATTATGTAGCGTTGGCTGGTATAGAGTGAAGCGATTTTTTCCTTGTCGTTTCGACTGGTACATAGCTTTATCCGCACAATTCAAAACAGTCTCTATATCAGTTCCGTGATCTGGAAATATTGAAATTCCGACACTAGCGGATAATGGAAAAGAGCCGTAAGGTTCAGGTAATTCACGTGCGCAAGATATAACGACTTTCTCAGCAGATGAAACTAGCCGACTGGAAACCTCTTCTCGTTCTAATCGTTCGAATAGCAGAACAAACTCATCTCCTCCTAAGCGGGCAACGCATATAGGGGATTCTGGTGTTTGAGTTGAATCAGCATGATCTTGTAATCGCTGTGAGATTATTTTTAATACTTCATCACCTGCATTATGACCTAGTTTGTCATTAATGGTTTTAAAACCGTCTAAATCAATAAAAATAAGAGCACCAAATTGATCGCTTTGATTAGCATTTTTCATCGCATTTTTTAAATGAGATATAAAGCTTCGGCGATTATTAAGATTGGTTAATTGATCCTTTTCACTCAACATTTTATGAAATAATGCTCTATTAATTAAGTGAAAACGATTAACAGTGAATAAAATAATTAACAAGAGCAAAAAGACCGTATAAATAATCAAATACTGCTTGATTTGGTTGGTCTTAATTATCTCTTTATGATGTTGCTCATTTAAACTTTTTTCAAGTGATGATAGCTCTATACTCAATTGATTACTCAGTATTGCATTCACCAATTTTCGTTCTTTATTACTGATTTTCTGAAAGTGTCGAGCATGATTTACGAAAGCATTGAGAATGGATTGTTCAAGGTCAGAAAGAGAAGCAATATGTTTCTCAATTAAATTAATCGATTTATTGGTGGTGATCATTAGGTCAGAGTCATCAAATAATCGAAGCTTTAATGAATTGATAACTATTTGTTCGACAGCTTTTAATAGGACAACATTGTTATTAAGGAGTAAAAGACGTAGTTGTTCTTCTAATTTTGGTAAGTAACGTAATGAATTACGAGTTAGAGCATTCAATGATTTAAATTGCTCTAGCTGTTGCATTCGAATTTCATAGAGATGATAAACAGCCTCAGCGTGAACATTTATTTTACTATCACTGGATAATAATGAATTTTTAAAAAGTATCATTGTATCTGTGAATCTGAGTTGAGCATTGGCTAAATAATCATAGTGCTGATCAAGTTTGCTGCGGCTGCGTAACATATGCTCTGACAGTTCAGAGTTGATTTGTCTAACGTCTAGTAATAAATTATCGAATTCTTTTGATATCAGTATATTGTTCATTTCAGACTTTAAATAAATGAACAGTAATGGTAACGCTAGAATACTCGCAATGATTAAAGAGCGTACTTGACGAGCCTGAGTCATCATTCGACTGGTTCCAGAGTATGAAGAAAAGATTCAATAAGATTAATGTCAGTATCGCTGGGTTTAATTCCCAATTGGTATACGAACATGATTTCAATAGCCATTGCTAGTGTTTTAGCAGAACCATCATGAAAATAGGGAGCAGTATTAGTTACATTTCTTAAGCTCGGAACTCTGAAGTAGAAACGATCTTCATCTTTCAATGTTGTCGTATAGTAACCAAGATCTCGTTCCTCAATTTTATTATGTTCGTTAAAGTATGATTTCATTACACCAAATTTCTGCCGTAAATTTCCCCCTAGGTTTTTTCCTTGATGGCAACTGCTGCAGCCAAATTCTTTGAATAATGAATAACCTAGGTTTTCTTTTTCTGAGAATTGCTGTTTATCTCCCAGTATATAAAGATCGTAACGAGAGGGTTTAGCTAAGCTGTATTCGTATTGAATAATAGCATCGCTAATCGTTGTTCTTGATATTTCGTCATAACCTGCATTATTAAAAAGCTGAACATAGATATCATTTTGTTTAATTTTTTGACTTAATTCAGGCCAATTTCGGTCCATTAACTTAGGGTTGGTCATTAGTGCATCTAAGTGTTCCTGTAAGTGAGGAAAGCGAGCAGTCCATCCAAAGTAATAGTTAAATGCGACATATTGAATGCTGGGAGTATTGTAAGGCAAAGGGGTGCCTTGATTGTCTAGGGAGAAATCTCTTCCATCACTGAAGCCCATGCTTGCTTGGTGGCAGGTAGAGCAGGCCATTTCTCCTGATTTTGATAAATTGGTATCTTCGAATAGTTGTTTCCCTAGATGAATTTTCGCTTTCTGACTTAGAGTATTAGGGGGTTGAGCAATTGTCATGGGTCTTTGTTTGGTATTCAAATAAATAGCAGGAATACTGGCTGGTGATATGGCACCGTAAGAGTGAGCAAAGGCTGAATACGTGCTAAATACGAACAATAAACCTATGAGGGGAATAATTACAATCTTGTTCATAGTCGTTTTATTAATAAGCGCATGGTAATAATAAGGAACCTGCATGAATAACTTTCCTAATGTACTATTGTTAAGTTTATCCTGTATGGTCATCGGTGCAAGTATAGACTTAACTTACGAGATAGCAGTTCCTACTATAGTAATATGAGTGCCTCCCTTGCTTATTAACAGATTTAAAAAAATATTGGTGTACTTACTAAGTACTATTGTCATAACTGTGTTTACTACGAGCTCTTTTGCAGAGTGTCGTGATTTTGACGCCATAGAAGCCGCTAATAAAAAAGCGATGTCGTTCTTTAAGAATGGCAAAGTATTTCATGCCGGTGTCATCCAAAAAATTCATCATCCCTCTAGAAAAAAAGAAGTCGCCAGCTATATCAAAGAGGGTGATAAACACTACAGTATTTTCACCCTAGTCAATCAAGAATGTCAGGTAGAATTTAGAAAACGTACCCGCCAAGGGGACTAACTCTGCAAAACTCTGAACGTTTCTTATTTCCTCATTTGGACTAAAAAAACCTATTAAAACGACTTGTTTGGCGGCATCGGTCTAGCGCAATCTGGGCCAATATTATTTATATGAAAATCTATGCATATCGCTATCCATGGCTACTTATTTCGGGCAACTGTCTTAATAATACCTTCGGCTGCTTGGTTTATGACGATTTGCACAGGATTAAGTGGTTTACAGTCATAGCTCGATGAAAAATTGGAATTAATAGCCGGATTATTTTAAGTATTGCTTAGTGAAGTAATGTTTCTGGTCGTGTGCAAAACTTTCATTTCATAATTTCTTTAACGTTTTGCACGTTAAATTGCGCGTTTTTACCTATCAGTTACACCGTTAATCATCTAAAAATTAACCTAGCTCAGAGCAATTAAAAAGATAACAAATAGCACAAGAGCTTTGGTGAATTTTCTCACCGCAATTGTATGCATCGCAGAATATAGGAATAAAGGGATCCAATATGATCAGCAGATTAAAAATGCAGTATCGTCATGGCTTGATGACGCCTTTGATATCCATGGCGCTATTATCCATTACGGCCATTGAAGTTCAGGCTATGTCTAAAAAGCCTGCACCACCTCCACCCCCTACCGCGGCACAAATTGCAGCGGCACAAAATTCAGTGCATGAATTAGCGCAAGGGTGTTATGCCATTCAATCGCCAGCGAATGGTAAATACATGAATCGCTTTCATCAGGGTGGTTTAGTCGATAATGGTTTGAGTTATCAATTTAAAGCCACCTCAGCAGCTGGGGCAGCGCGATTCTACTTTAAACCGACTTCTTATTTTCACTATATGCTAACCGATCAAGATGGTCGTTATCTTGCGAGCCATTTGCCAAATGAAGTTTCTGCCGGACGTTATGCGGGTAAGTTTGCTCAATGGCGTGTTGGAGGGCACTATCAAACCGATGGTAGTTATCGCTATAGTTTCCATGGCATAGGTTTAAATAAAATCCTACGTCATAACCACGGTGGTATCGGCTGGTATGCAAACGGCGGGGCCTATGTATTGGATATTTTGAATCCGACCAACGCCAATAGCGAAACCGGTTTTAACCTAGTCGCGCAAAATGACTGTAAGCCTTTCCCTGAAGCTGAGTTGAATGCTGATGAGTCGGTATCACAAGCGGCTAATGTGAGTGCGCCAGTTCGTGGTGCGATCGATCCACATACCCACATTACCTCTTATGAGTTTATGGGCGGTAAATTCTTACATGGCGAGCCTTTCAGCCCTTGGGGTATAGAGACGGCATTGAAGGATAGTAAAGATATCCATGGCCCGAGTGGTGCGCTAGATATCATTGGTAACCTAATGGGTTATGACAATGTGGGTCATCGTTACGATACTCGCGGTTATCCTGATTTTCCGGCTTGGCCTGCACATAAGTCACTCTCTCATATGCAGTATTACTACAAGTGGGTAGAGCGTGCGCATAAAGGTGGTTTGAAGATGATGGTTTCTCTCTTAGTAGAGAATGAAGTCTTATGTAATGTGCAAAAAACGGTGAACCCAGCAAGCTGGATTAACCCGAATAACTGCAAAACCTCTAAGAGTATTGATCTACAGATTCAACGCTTAAATGAAATGGAAGCGTATATCGACGCCCAACAAGGTGGCCCTGGTAAAGGTTTCTTCCGCATCGTTAGCACACCTGCTGAAGCCCGTGCGGTGATTGCCGATGGCAAGATGGCAATCTTAATGGGCATTGAGGCGTCTGAGTTATTTGATTGTGGTGTTCGCGATCACTGTACGAAAGAAACCATCGAAGCTCAGTTGCAGAAAGTGTATAACGCTGGCGTACGTACTATGTACCCAACACACCGTTTTGATAACCAATTTGGTGGTGCCCGCCAAGAAGACGGTTTCATTAATGTTGGTCAGTGGTTAGCAACGGGTCGTTTCTTCGAAACGGAAGCTTGTGATACAGAAACTCGTGGCCGTCACTTTAAATCGGGCTTCCCATTAATTGGGGATGTGCCAGTAATTAAAGACATTCTAAATGTGATTGGCTTAAATCCAGTTTATGACGAATCTCAGCCGCTGTGTAACCAGCATGGCTTGAGTGATCTGGGTGTTTACCTAATCAATCGCATGATTGATATGGGTATGATCATCGAGATGGATCACATGTCGACCAAAACGGCGAATGCAGTAATGGATATCGTCAAAGCACGTAACTACTCAGGTGTAATTTCTGGTCATAGCTGGTTGAACTCAGCTGCAGATGGCTCGCCACACGCAGTGCAGCATGACATCGCTAATCAAGGCGGAATGCTAGCGCCTTATAATGGTCCTTCTACTTCGATTCAGCACGGTATTAATCGTTATCTGAATCTGATAGAAGAAACACCATTCCTAAACGGCGTGCCTTTCTCTACGGATATGGGTGGCATTGGTAATCAACCTGGGCCTCGTGGTGATAGTGCAACGAATCCTTTGGTATACCCGTTCACGACCGAAGAAGGCATTGAAATTGATCGACAAGTTTCGGGCAACCGTACTTTTGATATCAATAACGAAGGTATGTCGCACTATGGTTTAGTGGCTGATCATATCCAAGATATTCGTGAGCAAACCCCTGAGCGTATTTACGATGCTGTAATGAATTCAGCAGAAGCGTATTTGCAAATGTGGGAGCGTGCGGAAAGTAATAACGATGTTCAGTATGTGAATCCTAATAACTAAGGAACACATACAGATTGTAATAATTGCACTTCTTAGGCTTTAGACTGGCCTTGTTTGGCGGTTATGTATTGATTCTATGAATCAGTGTATAGCCGCCTTTTTTATTGGGCTTATTTTAGATCAAAGAATCAATGGCAATAGATTGGTAGGGATTTTCCCCTTGCCATAATATTTTTCCAATATCTGTCTGTAACCTCCGTTATTTATTAGCTTTAATAATCCGCGCTCGAATATGCCTTGTATATGTTTATTTTTAAGCGGAAATATCACGTCCCCACTACCCAGAATATCGAGTATGGGTCTGGGCATCATAGCAAACTCATTTACTGCATCAGGGTACTTCTTTTTAATGGCTCCCCAGCCTCCGAGTTCAGTTGCAACAAACATGTCTATGCGTTGAGTTTTCAACTTTCGGCTATTGGTTGCTAAGTCTTTAACTAACTGGGGCTTGATTCCAGCCTTTTTCAAAACCTGTAGCATAGAACCAGATCGAATATAACCAATCTTGTACTGATTGATTTCTGATAAGTCTTGATAGTTAATGCCCTCGGGAAATTGCTGTTTCCGGTAAAATAAGTGCATGCCGGTATAATAAATGGTTTTATGTCTCACCTGCTCTAGAAGCTGTTTTCCTCTTAGCCAATGAATACTGCCGATTGCCGCATCACTATCTCCCTCAGTAATAGACCAAGCAATTCTTGCCATCGGTATTAGGGTATAATTCACTTGATATTCTTGAATTGAAAAAGCTTCCTTTACAATATCGGTCATTAATCCTTCTTGCTCCCCCATGAGAGGAGGGTAGTCAATGGTCGCGATATTGATTAATTTGGACGCGGTGTCTTCATCAAGAGACAATGCTATTGAAGGAAGCAAGCAGAAAAAAGCGGTTAAGTTTATTAGGAATACAATTATTGTTGAAAATAATTTATTCATATAATTCAAACTCTAAGAATATACATTCTTTACAGCTTATCGATTTAAGTTAATTTCGCAATAGTTTTTATATCTATCAGTACCTGTATCCTAATAATCTAACTCATTGAGCAGAGATTTTAACGCCTGAGTACTACGATCACTTTTTTTTATTTCTAAATTAGCAAAAGCCTCAATGGCTTTTTCGTGAGCATATACGTAATCAAAAAAAGAGCGATCCTTATGTGGTGCATGATCTTTAAGGCGTTGCCAGATGAGAATAAAGCTTTGAGTCTCTTTCGCTAGTATCTTCATTGCGAGCTTCCATGGCAGTAAACCTATGATTATCCCTTCAATATGGCCTCTTATAGCCCAAACCCAAGGGTAGGGGTAGGTTAGAGCTGTTGTGGTCAAATGCTGACGAAAATGATTCAGTGTTTGTATTTCCAACTGGTATAAATAGCGCCATTTGTCCTTACGCTCGAGCTTGCTGGTAAATCGCATTGCCATACGGAAAACGTTTGCGCCATAAACTTCCGATTGATAAATATGATTCAGATCAGATTTATATTGTGGGTAATTCATTTTATAGTCCTCGGGTAATAGCAGGTTTGATGTATTGTTCGATGGACTGACACAGTTCGTAATTAAATTGCTGGGTCCTTTCCATGAAAGGCATATGTCCGGTACGATCAAAAATGACTAAACTTGCTTGTTCAATTGCGCCTGCCAGTCTAAGTGACTGAGTTGGTGAGATGACGGGATCGTGGCTGCCCGCCATAATGGTAACGGGTATATTTATTGCGCTTAGCTTAGGGAATATATTTAAATCGGAGATACGATTAAATAGTGGAAATAATGCTGATAGATCCTGTGTTTGCATATTATGTTGAATTTCAGCAAGCATTTTTGGCGTGACGGGCGATTCGTTATAGGCTGTCTGGTCGTGAGCTAATAGCGATGACAAATATGCTTGCAGCAAAGGTGTTCTGCGACTAATGGATAAGGCTAGTTGAAACAATGGCTTAGCCCATTTTCCTAACCCCGCGAGTTTAACCAATTGACCTTCAACTCCGCCCCATCTGCCTTCAAAAAATCCGGCGATACTGATAACGCCTAAAATGTCCATGACATTATCGGATGCTAAATTCAACGCTGAAAACCCTCCCGTAGAATGGCCAACTAATACGACTTTATTATCTCCTTCTAATTGAAATATCACCGATTGGTAAAGACGATTTAGCCATGCTTCGTTGACGTCTTCAGGCTTATAGTTATTAGGTACTTTAGAAGGGTGGTGACCCGGTAAACTTATTGCATACCAACGTCTATTTTGTAAGATCGCTTCAGGTAAGCAGGCAAGCCAGAAATTGACGGGGGCTAATACTCCTGGAATAAAAATGATAGCAGGCTCGTCAATATGCTCATTTGCAGATAAAACCGCTATTTCGTGACCCTCAAAACAAATTCTTAAATCTCGTATTGTCATAAATTAACCTCGAATGCATTATTAATATGAGTAAAACTCACATTAATAATGCTATAAAGAATGCCGTAGATTAACTACTCGCATTCTATTGAATGCTAATTAACGGAGTGAGACAGTCCATGAAATCAAGAAAAACGCCAAAGCAATCACGATCGAAGGTTACGGTTGAAGCTATTTTACAAGCGACTACTCACATTTTATTAAAAGAAGGCATTCAAGCCTTAACGACCAATCATGTCGCTGACAGAGCAGGTGTGAGTATTGGGTCTTTGTATCAGTACTTTCCCAATAAAGAATCTTTGGTTGCAGAGCTAATTGAGCAGCATGTGCAGAAAGAAATAAACAGCATGACAGCTGTTATTGAAGAGTGGCAAGGTGCAATCAATGAAGATTTTTTTCGTAAGTTTATTCAAGTTTTCATTCAAGTTCACCTAGATGAAATTGAACTGACTCAGCTTCTTCATCTGCAAGTTAATTCTTTAGAGTGTAGAGATGTATTGAGGAAAGCATCATTGTTATTTCAACAAATTACAGCATCAATTCTCGCCAAGAGTTTGAATTTGAATGAGAAATCAAGGTTGATACAAACTAAGGCTTTCATCGTTACAAATACGGTCGATTCACTTGTACAAACGGCCTTAGTTGAAGATGCAAGCATGTTATCTGAAGCTATTTTTATTGATGAATTAGTCCAGCTGGTTTGTCATATCTTTAATCAATCAGGAGAAGCATGATATTGTGACTATCCTTACTAATATAGCTGCTACTAATATTAGTGTTACTAATTTGTCATTATGATGATTTTTTCTATTTCATTTTTTAGCACTGACTTCATCGTTGGCTACTAAAAAGTAATTCGATAACCAGCTACTAGATTATCGCTATCCCCAGCAGCTTTATTTAATAAACCTAACTCAATATATAAATCATTATTACTGCTTAAATCTAGGTAGGCGCCGAATAAAATACGATCACTTTGAATATCCTCACTATCTTGTACAGCATAGCCAATGCCGTAAGTAACTGTATTTAGAGAATATGTCATTGCAAGGTCTAGTTTATCCGTTGTTATTTTGCTGCCATCGGGTGCTTGCAGTATTGATTGTTCACCATTGGCTGCTAGATAAAGATTGCCTGATCGATATGCAATTGCTGCTGAAACATCGCTGAATTCAGATTGGTCGCTATCTAAGCTTTTAAAATCTGCATGAAAAGCCCCTAAGTGGATAACAAAATTTGCTAACTTATATTGGCCACCAATAACATAACCATCCAATTGCTCGTTTTCTTTGTCATCTCCACCACCTTCTAAAATGGCGCCTAGGTAAGCTCGTGCTTTTCCTGTATTGGGCGTTTGAAAAATTGCCGCATGACCCAGGCGAAACGAAGTCTGTTCAAAAGAGCCCGAATTAGCTTCAAAGACATCGGCGGTATAACTGTTAGCTAACGGATTATTTTGGCGCCCTAAGGTTAAAATACCATAAGAATTAGAGAGTCCAAGATGGGCATGGCGAATGACAATGTCGGCGAGATCTGTGCTCGATGTTGAACTGGGTTCAGCCAAGTTATGGCCGTCAGCGCCATCTTTTTTTCCTAGGCCATCATCATTATGAAGTTCACTTTCAAGTTTATAGAAAAAATCCCAGCCATTATTGAGTACTCCTTCTCCTTTAATTCCTAATCGATGGCCTGCATTATTGAGTGATGTATCTTGGTTTTTAATGGTCGCTAAACGAACATGAATACGTCCATAAAAATGGGTGTCGGCGGCCTGCATAGCATAGGAAATATCACTTGTTAGCACTGCAGCAAGCAATATAAATGGACAACTTAATCGAGAGAGGAAGAAGCTTTGATTCATTAGGGTCTCCGTAAACGGAAAGAGAAACAAGTGTTCAATGCTTTTTATAGTGTAGAAGTAAAAAAGAGAAAAAGTAGTTAAAATCTATTTTTGCGGCCAGTAGTGAATGTTTTTGTTTTGTTGTTGGCTTTGAGTATGGGTGAGTATCTTAGATAATTGCTGAAATTGTTTTCTTTTAAGATTTTTAAAGCATAAACCATAACTGTAATCATTATTTTTGATATGAGACATGACAACTACGGCCGCTTCAACCTGCCAATCAATCAGTGGACATTTAATTTGTAATGCAATCGTGACTTTTTCTCCTTTAGACATCTTAATTGGGGCAATAATACCCATACCCCCGGTACCGATATCAATGATATGAGCCACTGTCTTATTAGCCTTGTGCTGAATGGTGACGGGGTAGTGGCAGCTGATTCTTGGGTGATGTCTACGCGCTAAGAAAAGGGCACGAAAGAATAATCCACGGCCTAATAGCTGATAAGCATTGTCTTGCAGCGATGAATTAAAGTTGAATTGCACATGTAAGCTGGCATCTTTAATATAGTGCGATTGAATAACAATAGGCAGGGATAAGGAATCTGTTAATTCTGGGTGCTGAAATTCAATATTAACCAACTGGTCTAAGGTTATGTTTTTCTGCCAGCTACCTTGCTCAATGATAATATGAACTCCTCTGAGGTTAATGTCAGAAACTTGTCCTTTAATAAATAATATTTTTTCTTGGTTACTCAATCCGCATTGAAGGTTAGGAATGTGGTTATGGATTAAATATTTGATATAGACATCAGTAAACATTGTACGTAAAGACTGTCTACTTTCTCGCTGTAGAATGGCTAAGTAAATATGAGTGGCTAATACCGGTAAATAACTGAAAGCAATGAAACCGTGCAGCAATAATATAATACTGCGCAGTTCAGGAATGTTATAAGGCCTTAAGAACGTGAGTAGGCTACCGCTAATTGCCATTAAGAACATTAAAATGATCGAGGTATATAAAAACAGCCTTTGCTTAATAATGAGTTGGTCGCTGATAATGGCAGACCTTTTTTTATGCAATTGAAATTGACTAATTGCCCATAAAATAGGGACTCCGATAATCCAAACAATACCTATCAATATGTGCCAACCTCTTAAATCAGGAATGATGAAGCTTGGGCTTTTTATTGAAGAGAGTAAGGACTGAATTGCTAGCGCGTATAAACTGATAATGGCGATCGCATTAAACCAATGTAAGAGGCGTATGCGCCGACTAAAGCGAGAGATTCTAATTCGGTCTTGTTCAGGCAGTACTTCAAAACCCACGTGCTGGTGGAGGGGGTGATCTGCTGAGGGTTGATGAGAGTCAGTCATAAGCTGTCTCCCGTCTTGATATCGAAATACTGGCTGTACTGTTTACCGGTCCGGCTATGACAAGCGATACAAGCGCCTGCTTGAGAAAATACCTCATAATCGTAATTATCCATCAGGTCGTGGCTATATTCGATATCCCTAGCTTGATGATTATGGCAGTGCTGACAGCGGGTATTATTAAAATCACTGCGCTGCAGGAGTGATTGGTGGCAAGCCGTACACTTTAGTTCCTCGTGATGAGGTTGGCTGGTTAGTTTAAGCGCGCTATGGTCTCGGACAAGTATCGAGTCATTCCAGCCAGAAATATGGGGCTGGTGACACTGGTTACAGCGTCCAATATTTCCATGTTTATCGGTTGAATTCGCGTGGCAGCTATCGCACTGACGTTCAAAATAAAAAGAATTGAGCTGCAAGTCGCCGATAGCTCCTCTGCCATGCCCAAATAACCCGACCTGAAAAAAATGCTCATGTGGTGGCTCATGCAATTTAGTATCACTGCAGGCAGTTAGAAATAATGCGAAGGTAAGAACGAAGTAATTAAGTAACGACATAGGTGAATTATAGACGTTATATAACTCGTTATAATTTCATATTGATTCAGATTAATATATTAAAAGCTAATAACCTAAGGTAAAGCTAAGACGCTCTGACGAAGACTGACTAATATAATAATGGGTGGGTGTTTGTCATAGCTGACTATTCATTGGAGCTAAATTGTATGAAAAACGCTAAGAAGTATTGGCTAGGATTCGTTTTCTTGATCACTTTTCCTAGTTTGGTTGGGGCGCTTGAAGTTGAACTGAGTATCTCAACCCAAATGATGCCTAGCGAATTGCAAGTATTTAAAACTTCGCAAGCAATCAGTAAAGCCATCGAATCAGGAAAGAATGAAGAGGCATTAGCGGAAGCCTTTGTTGAGTGCCCTGAGGATAATGTCCCTCAATTTACGGTAACCTCGATTCGATTAAACAGTGTCTGGCTAACAAATGCTAAATCCTTTGAAGATAAGCAATTCAGTGGTCTTATCAATTATGTTTTAAAGTGCCTGCATAATCGCCGCCGCGGTGGAGATCGATAATGATTAAGTTAATGATGGCATGTCTAATTTTGATCCTTCCGCTACAAGGAATGGCAGATTCAAAGACGGCAGATAAAGACCGCAGCGCGATGATGAAGTATCGTCAGCTATTTATGGAGACTAAGGGGAAACATGCGAAAGCGATCAAGTTACTGATAAAACATAAGTTATCCCTTGACCATATCGTCAGTCATGGAGAAGCTTTAGCGGCAATGGCGGAGGATATGTTAGTCGTATTTCCTACTGGGAGTATGGGGGGGAAATCTCGTGCGATGGGCGATATATGGGATGAGCAAGGTAACCTTAGCCAAGACTTTAAGAAAAAAGCGCAAGCAATGCAGGTAGAAGCGTCACTATTTGTTGATATTGCTAAGCAGGGAAATTACAGAAAAATCAAAAAGCAGATGGTTGTTTTTGCCAATAAAGGTTGTCGCAGTTGCCACTCTGACTATCGTGGAGAATAGCTCTATAGCCAACTATAGAGCTAGTTATTAAACCATGTTAGATTGATAACAATAATAAAAAACTTATTGAGATCTTCATGGCTCATATTCAGGCCCGTATTCAATGCGTCTTACTATTGATCGCTACTCTATTTTTATCTGCTTGTACTACGATAGAAAAAATATCTGACCTTCCTATTGGCGCTGGATTTAGTGCCTTAGATCTGTGTTCTCGAATTTTTGTTAGTGGCGAAGATGAACAGCTGATTATTGATAAAGTAATCTCTGCAAAAGTTTTCCCGCTTTCTTATGTATGGCACCTCGATATAAACAGCAATGAACAAACAGTGGCGGTTTCCGCCCCTTTCTTCCCAGGGCTCAATACCCGTACCGCAGTATATCGGCCCGGCCTAGGTTGTACGTTAGCAATAACGCAAACGACTGAGCAGATTCGCTCCCAAGCTTTCATCCCATTTGATAACCGACAAATAAATGAAATAGCGCCTCTTGCGACAGACCTAGAAAGAACCGATAAAAATGAATGGCTTACCGATACCGTGGTAGGAAATCTTGAAGCTATCATCGACAGTATGTTTTTAGAAAACCTTGACCAAGATGGATTTCACCAAGTTAATACTTTTGCCAGTTTAATTTCTTATGATGGGCAAATTATTGCGGAGCGTTATGAAGAAAATCATCATGGGGATATGCGGATGTTGAGCTGGTCAATGGCGAAAACCATCACCAGTTTGATTGCTGGAATTTTATATGATCAAGGAAGGCTTAAACTCGATGAGCCCATACCGGCTTTAAGTCAGCAAGGAAAAACCGCCTCAATCGCGCAAGTGATGAATATGAGTTCAGGGCTTAATTGGCAAGAAGGTTATAAAGGTACCTCTGACGTTTCTAACATGCTATATACCGAAGGGAACAGTGCTGAATATGTTGCTCAACGTAAGCAAATATCCCCTGCAGGCCGTACTTATCAATACTCAACTGGAGATACGCAACTTTTAGCTCAAGTTATCAGTGAAAAAATATCACCGACTTTACAAGGGGTATATGACTTTTATCAAACCCAGTTGTTTTATAAGTTAGGTATCTATAACGGAGTTATTGAACATGATGAAAGTGGTACTTTTCTCGGTGGTGCGAGAGTCTTTTTAACACCTAGAGATTGGCTTAAAATAGGGCAGCTGATAGCGAATAAAGGCTTATGGAAACTCAGTGAACACGGTGAAGAACGAAGAATCGTTTCGGAAAAATGGATCGATTTCATGTCGACGCCTTCACCGGCTTCTGACTATTATGGCGGACAAATATGGTTGAATGATATGGAAGCCGAATTCCCTGAGATTCCGCGGGATGCATTATTTTTACGCGGCCATGCAGGGCAGTTTGTCGGTATTGTGCCTTCTAAAAAACTCGTAATGACTCGCCTTGGGGCTTACGGGCCTAAAGTAGAGCCTTCAGCATATGCACGATATTTTATGTTGGATATGATTAAAGTTTTGAAGCAGCTCCCTAATTAGATCTTTTTAGGTACCAGAGCCCACTGTACTGTAAGAACACTACCCAATACGGCAATCAAACCCAATAAAGCAATTCCTGTAATTGTCTCTCCGAGCATTACCCAGCCAATAATTACCGCACTGATCGGGCTTAATAGTCCGAGGGATGATACGGCCACAGGTGAAAGTTTTGCAATACCGTTAAACCACAAAACATAAGCGAGTGTCGTACCCAATAACGACAAGTAGCCATAACCCACTAGATTCTTCGTTGTCAGAGTTACTAAAGGAGGATCGATTAACCAAGCTAGCGGAGCAAGCATTATTCCTGCGATTAACAATTGCCAACCTGTAAAGGCTAATAGCGGCATCTCGGTACGCCAGCGACGGGCGAGAAAGATTCCGCAGGTCATAAGCATTGCTCCCGTTGTTGCTGCAAGAATACCAATAAGATTCCAACTGGAGTTTGGGGATAATAAGAGTACTGCCATGCCAATAACACCGATGATACTAGCGACTAAGGCGAGGTGAGCTGGTTTGCGGCCATCAACAAGCCAGATTAAAAACATCATCATCAGTGGTTGAATCGCCCCCACGACGGCGGCCAGCCCCCCTGGCAAACGATAAGCGGCAACGAATAAAAGGACATGAAAAATTGCGAAATTTAATATCGCTAGAATAATAATATGCAACCATTCATGGCGTTTTGGCAGATGTTGGCTGATTAAAACTAGAATAATCCCCGCGGGTAGCAGGCGAATAAAAGCAGCAATAAAGGGGCGATCTGCGGGTAACAGTTCTGTCGTCACTATGTAAGTAGTCCCCCATAATGCGGGTGCTATGGCCGTTAATAGAATAAGTAAAATGATGGATAGCAGGGAATTAGACTTCATTAACGTATCTTCACCGACTGAATTTTCTGGCTGAATGGATTGACGGGTAATAATTTATAACCGAGCCCTAGTTATTAAATATTGAGTTAACTAGGGCACGAAATAATTATACAAGAGAATCGATTTCTATTGGCTCAACAGTTTGTTTACCTCAGTCTCAAGGCCAGCTGCGCTGGCATTTTCAGCATCGATCATACTTCCTGCGCTTAAGGTAACTTTTGACCAAAACCGTTTAGGTCGGGTGGTTAATGCATGGCCACCCTTATGGCTAAAGAAGCTGCCCCATAAACCATCAAGCGCCATAGGGACGACATGTACAGGAGATTCTTTCAGAATACGTTCAATGCCGGCTTTGAAAGTATCGACTTCGCCATTCGTAGTAAGCTTTCCTTCAGGAAAAATACAAATTAATTCACCTTTATCCAGCTCTTCTTTAATGCGCTTAAATGCATTTTCATAGACTTCAGCATCAGCTTTAGGAGAACAGATTGGAATGGTTTTAGCGATTTTGAAGAAGGTTTTTAAGCCTTTCATTTCTGCAATACTACGATCCATTACAAAGCGTATGGGTCGGTGATACGTACCACCAATTAGCAGTGCATCAACATAACTGACGTGATTGCAGACTAAGACCGCAGGGCCTGTTTCAGGAATGTTTTCCAAGCCTTTATCTTGTACGCGATAAAGCGTATGGCCTAATATCCAAATGAAGAAACGCAATACGAATTCTGGTACACGGGAATAGACGTAGGCAGCCACCACGATGTTCATAATGGCCAATACGAAGAAATATTCAGGTATGGTGAGTTCCATAACGACTAAGGCTAAAATTCCGATAGCGGCGCTGGCGACCATAAAAATGGCATTCAGCACGTTATTGGCGGCGATGATCTGGGCGCGATTTTTCTCCTCACTGCGGTGTTGAATCAAGGCTTGCAAAGGCACCACATACAATCCACCAAAGGCACTGACCATGGCGATATCAAACATTAAACGCCAGTTTTCAGCCTGCTGAATAAAGGTCATGGCAGACATACCATCAACCACTTGAATGCCTGTGACTGAAAAATATAAATCAATACCAAACACACTCATGCCAATAGAACCAATGGGCACGATGCCGAGTTCAATTTTATGACCCGATAATTTTTCACATAATAACGATCCGATGGCGACCCCTAAAGAAAATAGCGTCAGTAATAGGGTGACGACTTGAGTCGAGCCACCTAAATAATCACGAGCAAAGTTTGGGAATTGGGTTAGATAACTAGCCCCAATAAACCAAAACCAGCTGATGGCCATAATGGATAAATAAACCGAACGATTTTCTCGCGCCTGTTTAATGGTATTCACCAGCTCAGTGAAGGGATTCCAATTAATTTTTAAATTTGGATCATTGGCTGCTGCTAGTGGAATAAACTGACTGGATGCAAAACCTAATAAGGCAAAGAAGACTACCGCGCCAGCGATCCAATACAGTCCTTGTTCTAGGTCAAAAAAGAGCCCTGCGGTAATGGTGCCGATTAATATGGCGAGAAAAGTCCCCATTTCTACCAGTGCGTTTCCGCCGACCAATTCTTCATCGTTAAGCTGTTGTGGTAAGAGTGCGAATTTTACTGGGCCAAAAATTGCGGATTGCAGCCCCATGAGAAATAGTAAGACCATCATCATGGCAACATTTCCCATAACGATGGCGGTGGCCGCTAAGACCATGATGATAACTTCTAGACCTTTAACCCAACGAATGAGTTTCGATTTTTCTAGCTTGTCGGCGATTTGGCCGGCAATAGGAGAAAATAAAAAGAAAGGCAGAATAAATAAACCGGCGGCAAGGTTGGTCAATAGTGCGGAATCACTTTGAGCGCTAATTCCGCCAAAAGCGATTAATAACAGCAGCGCATTTTTATACAGGTTATCGTTAAAAGCCCCGAGTGCTTGGGTTAAAAAATAGGGCAGGAAACGGCGTTTATTCAGTAGAGAAAACTGTCCTTGCTGGCTCATGAGTAACTTCCTTATTGTTTTTGTTGGGCAGTGGGCTGGTCTTTCCACGCTGCCAGGTAATGGTTAATGAGTGATTGAATCATGCTCAAGCCACTGATGTCTGCGCTGGCGAATATTTTATTATCGACCTCTAGCATACAGATACCGTGAACTGATGCCCAGATGGTACGGGAGGCTTGTTGCAGTTCGAGGGGGTTGGCGTGCGGTGCAAGCTTTGCTAAGCGCAATTCTATTAGGGCAAACAGTTGATTGATGCGGTTTTGTTGCCAGTCAGGGACTTCTTCATCCAATCTATGTTCAAACACCAAGCGCCATTGGTAAGTATGTTGCTGGGCAAATAATAAATATTCTTCTGCGAATAACCTTAGTTGCTGTTGAGTATCAAGATCTGCTGCGCTAGTGAGCTTTTGCGCTAAGCGTTCACTAATTTGATCTAGGGTACAGGCATTGACAGCTAGCAGCAGGTGAGCATAGCTACCGAATAGGTTAATCAACGTTCCTGGGGAGTAGCCCACCATTTTGGCAATCTGACGCAAGCTTAAGGCATGTGCGGACTGTTGTTGTAAGAACTGCAAGACCGAGCTGATGACTAGCTCTTGCAGTTCTTCCGGGCTGTGATCTTTACGTCGAGCCATGGTGCTTCACCGATTGTTCTATCAAATTAGTTGACTTGAGCGGGTTTCACTCTATTATTCTAAACACTGTTCAGAATAATAGATTTATTTTGAACAGTGTTCAAGTTAAAAATGATATTGAGGTGATGTATGACGAATGTTCAAACCATGCAACAGACAGTGAAATACTCTTCAGGGCTGGCGATCACGGCTTTATGCGCCACGACCAGCGAATATGCTTTAGGGTTGCTAGCGGCTTATTATGGCCTACGTCAGGTGCGTAAATTAGGCCGATTGATGAGCTAGCCCTAGCTATCTTAAGCCAGTTCAGAGCAGACAAAATCAATAAAACTGCGTACCTTAGCCGACATGTGTTTACGGCTAGGGTAGACCACGTAGACGTTGATTTCCGCTCGCTGATAATCGCTCAATAACTCGACCAGCTCTCCCCGCTCAAGTTCTCCATTTAAGTTAAAACGTGGCATCAACATCACGCCATGGCCGGCTACGCACAATGAAACTTCCAATTCCGAACTATTGGTTTGCACTCGGCTATTCAACTTAATCGTTTCAATCTTGCCTGCTGGGTTGGTTAAATGCCATTGGTCGTTATTTTTTAAATTACTGTAGGTAATGGCAGGTTGACCCACTAGGTCTTGCGCACAGGTCGGGTTACCATGTTTGGCTAAATAGCTCGGAGCGGCGACGATAATACCTTGCGAGCTGTGAATTTTACGGCTAATTAAACTGGAATCATCCAGCTGCTGTGAAGCTCGGATTAACACATCAAAGCCTTCGCTAATCATATCAACCTTACGATCATTCAAATCAATTTCTAAATTCACTTCCGGATAACGGTTAATAAACTCTGAGAATATCGCCTGCATCCTCGTCATACCGAAGCTAGTGGGGCAGCTGATACGCAAGGTACCTTTAGGCTGGGCTTGACCGCCACTGAGTATATTTTGGGCTTGCTCGGCGTCATCAATGATCTGCTGGCACTGCTGAAAGTAAACCTCACCTTCTGGGGTCAAACTCAGTGAACGAGTCGTACGCTGTAATAAGCGGACGCCTAAGCGTGACTCAAGCTTATTGATTTCCTTGCTGATGTAAGACGTTGAGTGGCCGCTGGTCAGTGCGGCTTGAGTGAAGCTGCCGCTATTGACCACTTCAACAAAAATTACCATGCCATCTAATAGTTGGGAATCAAAGGCCATTGTCTTAACACTCACGGGAATAAAGGGGGGAGTAGGCTCCCATTTTAGTCAGATTAGGTGTCATATGGAAATAATGATTGCACGGATAACCTATTAATCTTCTTTTGTGGCTAATCTATGATAACTACATCAACGAATCATTCAGCATAACTAGATGGGAAGGAAGAATAATGAAGCAACTTACACGAGTTAATCACATTGGTATCCGCGTCAGTGATTTCACTACTTCCCGTGATTTTTATGCGCAACTAGGCTTTGAGTACATTACTGGCCCTACGGGTCCAGAGCCTGTGGCCATCGTTGAGCATCCGAGCGGCATTAACATCAACTTCATTTTGAATGCGAATCAAGCAGAGAAGAAGAATGTCTTGATGCAGCCAGATATTAAGCTTACGGGTTATACCCATGTAGCGTTAGAAGTTAGCGATGCCCAGGCGGTGATAAAACAACTTGCTGAGTTGAACATTCCATTGAGTGGCGAACCCATGCAGCATCCGACTGGGACGTCATTTTTTATCCGTGATCCCGACGATAACGTGATCGAATTTATTGCCTACGATGGCATCGACCACTTGCGTTAATAAAACCTAAAAAATACACGATTTAACTTAACACCAAATTAATAGAGACCTTAAAGTAGAGATAGATTATGAAAGTATTAGCCTTTGCCGCCAGCAGCAGCCGTTCTTCAATCAATAAGTCTTTGGTGACTTATACCGCCAATTTGATAGAAGATGCTCAGGTGGATTTAATCGATATTAACGATTATGAAATGCCGATTTACAGCAGCGACCGTGAAAACGAATCCGGTATTCCACAGCTGGCGCATGATTTTTTAAATAAGATCAAACAAGCCGATGCGGTGATGATTTCTTTTGCCGAGCATAATGGTTCTTATACCGCCGCCTATAAAAATTTGTTCGATTGGACTTCTCGTATCGATATGAAGGTCTATCAAGATAAGCCTGCCGTTTTATTAGCGACCTCACCAGGCCCTGGTGGTGCAGCGACGGTATTAGCGGCGGCAAAGGGGTCAGCGCCTTATTTTGGCTTAGACGTTAAGGCGGATTTGTCGGTGGGCAAGTTCTATGATCAATTTGATATGGAAAAATCTGAAATCAATAATATCGAAATTAAAGACAAGCTAATGACAGCTGTCTCTTTGTTGAAATAAGCAGATAGCAATAATGGCTAATCAACTGCTAGAAATGCCAGTTAAAAAAGCGCTCATTACCATGACAGCTCCTGCCGCAATAGGCATGTTGATGACATTCCTTTTCCAGCTGGTGGATAGTTATTTTATCGGCCAACTAGGCGAGAAAGAATTAGCCGCGATCAGTTTTTCTTATCCGGTTTATTTCTTTCTGATTAGTTTTTTTATGGGCAGTGCCATTGCGGTATCGGCCAATGTTGGCCAAGCATTGGGTAGCCAAAATATAGAAAAAGCCCAAGGTATTGCCAGTTTAACATTAGTATTTATTATGCTGTTATTTATGTTATTTGGCGGATTAGCCTTCTATTTTGACACAATAAGCATCGATAGGATTTTTGCCCTTCTAGGGGCAGAAGATGCGATGCTGAAATTAATAAGCGAATACATGTTGCCCTTGTATTTAGGTTTATGTTTATTAGTCGGTACTCTCGTCGCCAACGCTAGTTTAATGGCAAAAGGGGTGATGGTAAAAAGCACTATCGTGATGGCGATTGGTGGCGTGATTAATTTGGTATTAGATTATTTGCTGATCTTTGAATTCGAGCTGGGACTTGCGGGAGCTGCTTGGGCAACGGTATTTTCATGGGCGGTAATGTTGGTATTGATGTTGGCTTTATTAATTCAGCAAGAACTCTTTAAAGGATCGGCTTTTAAACTGACGACTCAACAAGCTTGGTCGCAAGCGAGAGGCTGGTTTAAAGATGTATATCGTTTGGCAATACCTGCTATTGCTGCCCAAGTTTTAGCTCCGATTGCTATTGCTGTGATTACACGCTTTGTCGCCATGAGCGAAGATCCAATTTCGGCGGTTGCCGCTTATGGTTTGGTGATTCGCATTGAGTCGTTGGGGCTAGTGGGCATTTTGGCACTGGCGGTAATTATGACACCCTTTATTGCGCAAAATTATGGTGCACTTGCTTCTGATCAGCTCTCGCTGAGGCGGTTAGATCAAGCGGTGGCCCTGTCGGGTCGAATGACGGTTTATTGGGGGCTGGTCTTTTATGGCTTGGTGCTTGTTTTTATTGAGCCACTTGTCGCCCTGTTCAGTGACAGTAGCGCCGTGATTGAACACAGTAAAGATTATTTTTATATCGTCGGCCTGACGTTACCAGGCTTTGGTTTATTACTGATCACCACCTCATTTTTCAATGGCGTGCAACAAGGTAAGCTATCACTGCAACTGACCTTAGTGAAATCTCTGCTTTTGACCATACCTTGTGCTATAGCTGGCTTTTATCTGTTGGATGCTATGGGTATTTGGTGGGGTATTGCCATCGCCAATATTCTAGGAGCGCTGTATGCGGGAAGGTTACTCAATGTCTGGCTGCGAGAGTACGACTCTGATATTGCCAATTATCCAGTATGGCGGGATTATGTTGGCGACTTTAAAGAGCTGAGACGGTTATTCCGTCTCTAAGCTATCTACCATTAGACCTTGCCAATCAGTATTCAGCACTTCGACTAATATAGCGTAGCGCTCTGGGCCGATGGACTGAGCAATATCGTTTTCAATGCGCAGCATGTGCTCTTTCATCTTACCGCGCATTTGCTGGCCATGCTCGGTGAAGTTGATGATCTTTTCATTGCCCTTATCGCTGTCTTCCAGCTTGATCCAATCCAGCTCGATCAGGCGTACAACGGTTTTATGGGCGGCTTGGCGGCTGATGTTTAGGCTGCGGGCGAGGGCAGAGATGCTGCTGCTTTCACCGTTCAAAACCGCCAACGCGCGGGCTTGAGCCGTTGTGAGGCTAACATCCCCTTGCTGTTCTAAAGACAGTAAGAGTTCTTTCTCATACCATTCGTAGCGCTTAAACAGTAGAGATTTTAAATTTTGAGATAAGTCTGGAATAATCATGTTGTCAATTTTAGTTGACAAGCTGCTCTCAAGCAACTACTATTCTTGTCATCCTTAGTTGACAACGCTGATTGAGATGTTTCAAAACGCCGTAAGTCAGGGATAATAGTTGAGCAGAACATGAGAAAACTAGAGCAATTCTACTTTCCTTTTTTTATGGCAGTGTTTATGACCTGCATTATGTCTTTTACCCTGACGGCAATTCATCAGGGTTTTCATCCCGAGTTCCTTTTCGATTGGGGAAAAGCCTTCAGTCTGGCATTCCCCATCGCTTTTTTTGCTGTGATCTTTGTTGCCCCCGCGGTGCATAAAATCAGTGAGCGATTAAAAAGAGAGCCTAGCGTTACTTCTTAAGTATTTATGCTTTGAAAGCATTGATATACTCAAAGCATGAACTCTTATATACAACTACAAGCAGGGTTATTAGCGTATTATGGCTCGGTGTTGGATAATGACTGGCATCAGCATAATGCCTTACAGATCATTTGGCCTGACTTAGAATGCTGCGTTGAAATAAGCGGCGCTATCGCAATTGATCAGCAAGCAGTGGTTATAAATAGTGCGGTTAAGCATAAGCTGGCCATGGTAAAGGGTTGGATTCTTTTAATTGAGCCGCAATCGTCTATAGGGGAAGCGCTGTTAAAAATAATCCAGCAAAAGCCTCATCATGAAATTGTAAACTTAGAGGCATTTCAGCAGCAAAATTCAGATCTCGATATCGATCAATTAGCGGGCTTATGGCAAGCGCTCAATATTGATTGTGAGTTATTAAATGGCAACCCTCGGCTTGATCCTCGTATCCTCTCATTACAGCAAAAACTCAATACCTGCTTAGCAGGAGAGTGTATTAAACCTGATCATTGGAGAGCCTCAACCATTGCAGATGAACTTAACCTATCGGAAAGCCGTTTTTTACATTTATTTAAAGCAGAAATGAATATTGCTTGGCGTCCCTATTTATTATGGCGACGCTTGTTGTGTGCAATTAACTCATTGCAAAGGGGGCTGTCAGCCACTGAGGCCGCGCACGTTGCAGGCTTTTCAGACAGCGCTCATCTTAGCCGGACATTTCGAAATAACTTCGGCATGACAATTCGCCAAGTAACTAAGAAAGATTGGCCTGACAATAATTAATGAAAAAGACAAATAAATAAGGATAGCCAGTTTATTCAATTCATTCCTTTTGCCCTGATATATCTTAAACCTATTCAATAAATTCATTAATACTGAATAGGAAACTCGATGAAAAATTCTCTTTTACAAACTTCTCCAATGTTAAATTTTGAAGATGAAAGTATCCAGCAATTAATTAACGCTAAGAACTGGAAAAACTTAACAGCCTATGATGCCATCGAAGCTGTGTATAACTTCGTCCGTGATGACATTAAATTTGGATATAATAAGGATGATACCCTCAGTGCTAGCCAAGTACTTGCCGATGGTTATGGGCAATGTAATACCAAGGGTACTCTGTTGATGGCGCTTTTACGGGGAATTGGTATTCCTGCCCGATTCCACGGTTTTACTATTTATAACGAGCTGCAAAAAGGCGCAATACCCAACTACCTATTCTTCTTTGCTCCTAAGCGAATTATCCACAGCTGGGTGGAAGTGTATTTTGAAGGGGAGTGGTTAGATCTCGAAGGTTATATCATCGATAAACGGTATTTAAATAAGGTGCAAGAACGCTTCGCCGATCAGTGTGAAAAGAATAGCCGGGGGGCCTTCAGTGCTTATGGTATTGCGACTAAATGTTTAAAGAAACCCGATAATGAATGGTTAGGAAAAAGTACCTATATCCAAAAAGAGGGTATTGCCGATGATTTTGGAATTTATGATCTGCCAGATGAATTTTATGCGCAAAAAGGCAGCAATTTAACCGGGTTTAAACGGTTATTATTTCGATATGGCTTGAGACATCTGATGAATAACAATGTCGAGAATATCAGGCGACTAGGGCTATAATTTACACTCGTGGGCTAAGAGTGCGAAATAAAAGAGCTATACTCATGAAATGACTCATTTATCGCAATATATAGCCTACTTATGTCTAATATTATTGCCCCTTATAAGTTGGGGGAATAATGAAGTAGGTAACCAGGCTGAAACTATCCACATCGCCTACTTTGAACTGCCACCTCATATTGAAAAGGGCCCAGAGGAAAATTTGCAGGGCCCTGCGGTTGAGTATGTAAAACTTATTTTAAAAGAAATGCAGGTGGAAAATTTCACATTAAAAGGCTATCCCGTGCAAAGGGCTTTCCAAATGCTCTTACTCGATGAGGCTGATATTGTTTTATTTGCGGCAAAAACTCCTAATACCATCCGAGATGATTTCATCTTAACGGATGTTGATGTGATGACAATTCAACCAGGGCTCATCGTCCAAAAAGCGGATAATCTTGTTGAGCCCATTGAGCTGCAGCAGCTCGCAGGCAAGCAGCTAGCTTTCTGGAGTGGCGGATATGTGCCTAACTTTCTTAAGCATGAATCAATTAACCTAGTTAAGTTGGCAGGTGAAGAGATATACAAGCGTGGTTTTATGTTGGTTAAACATGATCGAGTTGATGGCTTTTTCCATGTGGATTCTATGGCGTTAGAATGGTGGTTAGAAAATACTAAGGAAGATAAATACCTAAAATTGTTAAAACTTCCTTATCAAGTGAGTGTGAAAAGCATATTTTCTAAAGAGAGTGAAAAGCGCTTTCGATTACGCTACGAATGGGCCTTAAAAGAAGTGCAAAAGAAAATAAGCTATCGTGATTTTTTCTTTGATTATAAACATAATCAATAAAAGGTGCTTGTTTAATGCTTTAAAAGTATTTACTTTAATACTCGCTAATTAGAATTGTCGATCTTATAAAAATAAAATGCCAGTCTATGAATATTAAAATTTCCTCCTATTATTCTAAACATTTATTAAAACGTTTATCGGTAGCAAATAAAAAGAAGGTAAAAGTACCACTTACTGCGAATTTGAGTTTGATGTCGTTGAGCTTAGTTGATTTTAATAATCTGGCATCATCGTGTTCTGAAGTAGAAAAAGACCCACTATTTGTATTACGTACATCAGCCAAAAGCTTACCTCCGGGCCATGGCATATTAGGGTTGCTAGTTCAAAGCTGTAATACCCTAGGGGAAGCTTGTCGTTATGGCTACAAATTTCAGCATTTAACCCGCAATGGGCTTCATAGCCGTTTGAGTTATCAAGAAGGGTCGGTCATCAGCACCATCGCTGTCGAAAATTGTGACCCGCAGAGTATCGCCTTTCTGGTTGAATACTGCCAAGCCAGCCTGTACGCCATTGCCAACTATCTAGTTGAGTGGTCGAAGCCGATTAAGATCAAAGAAATTCACTTTATGCATAAAGCATTAGGCCCGCTATCGGAATACAAGAGAATTCTGGATACGGATAATATATTCTTCTCTCAAGCGGAAAATAAAATTGTCTTCGATCGTGAAATCATGGATTTTGCAATTGAAAGAGCAGATCCAGGAGCGAAAGAGGCTTTATTACAAGAAGCCAAAGTACAATTGCAGTCGTTAAATTCGTTAGCAAAATTCGAAGTTAAATTACGCAGTTTATTGGCTAATCAGGCCATTTTTAAAGCGTTAATATTGTCTGACTGTGCAATGGCACTTAACGTGAGTGAAAGTACGTTTAAAAGACGTTTATTAGAAGAAGGCACATCGTATCAAGCGGTTTTAGATGATGTTCGTGAATTAAAAGCGAAGCAACTTCTTGAGCAAACAAGCGACTCAATACAGCAAATTTCTGAAGCATTGGATTTTAGTAATCGCAGTGCTTTTGCCCGTTCGTTCCGTAACCGGACGGGGTTATCTCCTTTGCAATTTCGTCAGTCGACCAATCATATTGCATAATTGCTTTCTTCGGTATCGTTTGAACTCAGCGGTATCTTTCTTAAGACACCGATGTTTATTTTCTTAATCATAGAGACCTAAAAATAATAAAAGGTCCCTCACATGATTTACTCCCACACAAAACTTGTTAGTACGTTAGCGGCTATTAGCTGCCTATCAATGACGACCAGTAGTGCGCTGGCCATGTCTAAGGTAGAGCCACCAACCGTCGAGATTGGCCAATCTGATATCTTAAAAGAGGCCAATCAGACTACGGTTATGAGCTCTGACAACTTTACCGCCACTCAACAATCTTATGAGCCTATGGGCCAGTATTTAAGCATCTGGCAAGGAATGAATCATGAGTGGAAGCGTTTTATAATTGATCCGGTGAATGGGCGTATTCCTCATCGAATCTCGACTTATGAAAACTACCTCGTGCCCGGCTTAGATTCAGATCAACTCACCTCTCGTATGGGGCAAAATACCGGTGTGGATGGCAATTATATGTATCCATCAACGAAGGCGATCACGATTGATACGACGGACCTTAATGTCGTACAAGGAAGCATCACATTAAACTGGGAAGATGAAGTGAGCCAGGGGGATGTTCCTACGGCTAAAAATAGAATTGAATTCCCATTTGAACTGCCAGATCAGCCTTGGCAAGAAGGTCATACATCCACTTTCTTACAGGGATTTGCCTTGAATACAAAGTGTGACCGCAGCGTAGAAAGTAATGGCTGTAATTCAGACGGCATGTGGCCATATCTATATCATATTGCTATTGAAGATTGTCAGCCTTCTACCATCAAAGGTACTCGCTGTACTCTGGCTGTGAATATCTCGCGAGCCTGGACCCCTAATTATGGTGGCTTTCAATTAATTGGTGAAGTGAAGCCGCTGAATAAACGATTACAGTATGATTTAACCGTTTATTATGCTGGGCTGAGTGGTGAAAATGAGCACATTTCGGCACGAGTAAAGAGCATTGCAACATATGAAAATGCTTTGCAAGAATCAAATACCACAGCGCAATCACTTTTATTGTCAGCGGAAGTCTCAGCTCAATATAACACAGCAAATTATGATGAAGGCTTGGCAGCCATAACCGGCTTTGGTTTTATGTTAACCCCAGCGGATGACATTAATGCTGGATGGAAGATGTTAGGTTCAGATGTACGTCAACGCGGCCGTTATATTGCGCGCCAACAATTTGAAATTGTATCTAGCCAATACAATAAAGAATCAGGATTATTAGATGTGAATGTGGATTTAAATCTATGGGCACCAAATACCGTGGTGAACAGCGACTTCACCGCAGAAATGGAATTACAACTTATCGAATTGAGCAATGAGGATCGCATTGTGGATAGAAAGCACCTTGAAGGAAAGATTTGCATCAACAGCAAAGATGAAGCGCCTTTCTTTTCTAAATGGACTAACTGTAATAAACAAACCGCCGCGGCAATTAAAAAATTCGGGGGTAGTGAGCAAGATGTGATTGAAGTTCAAACCTTAATCGGAGTGACACAATAAAATGAAACGTGATATTCAACTGTTTATCTTTAATAGTTTTATAGGAAATCCAGAAGGCTTTAAACTCATCACTAAACAACTGGGTTGGGCTCAAGGATTACGCATCCTATTAAAGATGCAGTTGAATAGTCTCTTCAATAATCCATTTCATTCTCTAAATAGGGAAAGTGAGCTACTGAGCTGGAAAGAACGCTTATCTCAGAAACAAATACTGCCGGCTTTTGCACTGTACGATGCCTTGATAAAAAATGATTATACAATTGCTGAATCGATTGCATTGGTTGAAGTCGTAGTCGTAGGAGTTGCGAATAAGTTCTTAAAATTTACGGTACCCATTGTTAATTCAAAAGATATTGAGAGTACCAGTAGTGCTGAGCGGAAGAATTTCTTTAGCGAGATCGTCGATCGTTTCCCAAATGCTTTTGGCACCTTAAATGTTGAGGGAAATGAGTCCTTTCACTTTCATGTTAATACGTGTTTATTTGCTTCGTACTGTAAAAAATTGGGTTACGAACATTTAGCCCCCATCTTTTGCAAAGCAGATAAATTGTTTTTTGATCAGCAGCAACCGTTGATACAGTTTTCACGTACCGAGACTTTGGCTGAACAGGGGAGTCAGTGTGATTTTGGCTTTAAGTTAATCGCCAAGGGCTAACTTTTTATACCGTTATCTGCTGCATGGTGATCTGGCTAGTTTATGTCATCAATATTTGCACTCTACGGGGTCTCAATATAAAGTATCGGCCTTGTTTATGATTACTTTATAAAACTCTCAATAGTGGTTGTGCGGAATGCAGGTAAATTCGTTAAAAATCAGGGGCAAACAGGCGACTTATGTCGATTTCAATGGCTCTGATGACGGGCAACAAGCTCAGCCGGAAGTACTAAAAAAAGCCCATTTCTATGCTGCCAATGGCTACCCGGTGCAGGTCTATGAAACGCTGATGAAGCTGTTGTCTCAGCAGCTGCAATTAGAGTCTCTGCATAATCGTGCACAATGGCCTGACATTGGTCTTCCTAAAAAGACGGTACGTTGGCAGACCTATGCCAATGACTTGATTCATTTCTTAGATGCGCGTAATGATTCGTCTGCACCTAGTCCTATAATTGGTATTGGTCACTCCATGGGGGCAACCAGTACCATCTTTGCCGCGGCTAAGCGACCTGATTTATTCTCGCAGCTTATTTTGATAGAGCCGGCGGCTTTAACCCAGAAAAATAGCCTGTTGATGAACAGCATTCCCTTAAGTCTACGCCGTAAATATATACAGCCTGGAAAGTCGACATTAACGCGGCGTAACCGTTGGCAAGATAGATCGGTACTGCGTAGCCAGGTGGATAAATGGAAGTCATTAGAAGGCATTTCAAAGAATGATCTCGATAGTTTTGCAAATCACTTAGTGATCGATCAGGGCGATGAAGTAGGTTTGGCTTTTCCTAGAGAGTGGGAGGCACATAATTATTTTCATCCGTCTTCTATTTGGGCAAAGCTCAAAAAAGTACAGTGCCCGATAACGGTGATACGCTCTGAAGCGGGTATCTTTTTCAGTGATTCGATGTGGGCTTATTGGAAAAAGTTACGCCCGCAGGATCAAATCGAATACATTCCAGATTATGGACACTTATTACCGTTACAAGCTCCTGAGCTTTGTGCTGATAAAATTCAACAAGTTATCTAATAGGTATGAATTTTTATTTGTATTTCCGCAAGCTGCATTTATATTTCACGTTAATCGCTTTAATACCGTTAATCATGGTGGCTTTTACTGGTTTGTTATTAATATTTGAAGCTGAAATAACTCAGTGGCAAGCTCCAGCGGAATACAAAAACAATTCTGAACAGATAATAGAAGCGAAGCAGCTAGCCCAGATTCGTCAACATATTCATCAGCTAGAAAGTGAATATCGCCCCTGTCGATTAAGTTATATTCGTCACGATATTGAAACCTTGTCTTTACCTTGGGTTTATCTGAGTTGTCCTAGAGGCAGTCGAACCTTTGTAATCAATCTTAATACCAATCTACACTACCCATTAGAAAGGGAAGGCTTTCGCTTAATTACTGATCTGCATAGAACGTTATTATTGAATCGAGTCGACTACGGTAAAGAAGGGCGAATCCTAGTAGGAATAAGCAGTTTAATCTTGATATTAAATATTGTACTAGGTTTTATCCTTTGGTTTATCCGCGGCAAGAAGTTAAAATTAAAGAAACAGCAATTTAAATTGGTCACCAAAGCAGGGATTAATCTACGTCGGCTACATGCTGTCACAGCACTCTACATTAGCCCGATTTTAGTCGTAATTATCATTACGGGTATTAGCTGGACTTGGCGTGAAGAGATTAATCAAGGCTTAATGTATCTGCAAAATAAAGCTCAAATGAGCACTCGGGTTTTTAGTCAGCCAAGTCAGGGCTATGATTCACTGGCCAGTTTGGATGAGATCTATCAGAAAATTGAGCAACAATATTCTCATTACCATGTTCAAGGATTAGCACCAGCCTTTAGGCGCAGTGATATCGTTAGTCTTCGCTTGATTGATAAAATTAGCGTGGCATATACACCCTTGGTGCATGTGCAATTAGATGCTTATACCCTCAAAGAGAAATATCGAGTGGATAGCTGGGATGCAGAGTTCAAAGATAGCTTGCATGCTTATGGCATTGTGAAATATGGCCTACATACAGGATTTGTATTTGGCACCACAGGGAAATGGCTGTGGGCTATCGCAATCTTATTATTCATTGCTTCCACTATGATGTTAGGGGTTTATCTATGGTTGAAAAGACGGGCGATAGCCTCGGTTAGGGGGGCGGTATGATTTTACTACTCACTTTATTGCAAGTTATTTGGTTGAGCCTGAGTAGCGTATTCCTAATCTTTTGGTTAATCTACTTTGGCTATTTGAAACTTAGTCGCAAGGTTAGAAAGCTTAATAAAAGGCGCCGTAAAAAATTAGTGAATATCGCAAAGTTCTGGTTACGAAAAGCCGTGTGGTTAATGTTGAGTAATCTTGCTATCGCTTTGATGATGTCCGTAATTTAACGTTAAGAATATCCATTCCTCTTAGTTTGAATTCTGAGAGGTTGATTTGTTGAATAATAAATCCAGCGAGTTTAATACGCCCAGTATTTCAAAGTTGAACCCGAGCATTAAACTGTCAGGAATTTCGAATATATCGGTAATACCATCATTGTAGCTAGCAGCAAGCCTAAATTTTAAGCCATGTTTAGGCGTGGTTTTATCAAAGTAACTTAAGCCAACCTTAATCGAGCCGCCAAACTTGTCCTTCCTTAATTTAGTCGTTTCATCAAACTTATTAATATTAATGGTAAAATAAGGTCTATCCACGGATGCTGACCAGCCTTGAGAGCGATCGTTATAGGTTAAGCGGCGAGATAAATTTATTTTGCAGTACCCAATCATGTCGAATTCAATATTATCTAGGCAAGATGTTTTATGGGAAAGCTGAAACGTGTATTCATCCTCATAAGTAATAGAATCTCCTTTTTTATTGCCATGGATCTTACTTCGATATAGGTTTGCTGAAAAATCTTGGTATTTATAATCATAGGACAGTGTTTCCACGACTAAATTATCTTGTTTAACCTCCGCTAGCATAAGATTAAAATCTAAGACTGATAGATTTATAAAGGGGTCCGTTAAGGTATTATTTTCATGTTCTAAAAAGTGATTGTTATCAAATATTTTAGGAGACTCGGTAATGAGTAAACCGCCTGAAATTCCCGCATACTCAAAATCATTATAACGTGCCCCTACATATATTCGGCTGTATTTATTAGTAATGATATCCTCATCATTCATCTGATAGCGTAAATCCATGACCCCTAGATCTATGAAGTAATGATCTGAGTTAACGGCAATATGAGCACTGCCTATTTTTCTTTCTTCATTTTTGTCTTGGCTGAGAGTAAATGTTTTATTGGTCTCGAAATAACTGATTTTAATATCCCCAGAGCTGTATTGGTCACTAGCAGGATTCAGTGATTCGGCTTGTTGGCGCATTAAGCGAAATTTATTGCCTGAATTCCAAAGCTCTTCAAAAGAATATGGCGAAATGGTTTCCGCATGTAGTAGAGAACTGCTGAGGCATGTTAGAGCAAATAGTATTACAACTGCATGAAGAGAGGTTGAGCTTGAGAACAACTTCATGACACATAACCGGGGTAGCTAAGTTGAGTTATTAACTATAGCGAATTATAAACCAAGAGTCATTTTACATGGGCTTACATCATGGCATTGTTTTCGTGAGCTGCTGCTCAATAGCCGATAAACACAGGCTCACATTCATAGATACTCGAGTCGAGAAGGTATGCAAGGCATAAACAGAGTTTACCGGCAGTTCGTAGCCAGGAAAAACAGCCTGTAAGTCTGATGAAGTTGAATTCAATATAAAATCAGGAACAAGGCCGATACCAGCTCCCGCAGTAATTAAGTGATAACAGCTATTAAATGAGTTGGTGATACAACGGGCCTCCCTCGCAAAATGCAGGCTATTCTGCTGCTTGCCACCTTCAGCTTTAAACTCATGGCTAATTTTTCTACCTTGCCAGCTATTCGCTATGTAGGCGGCTTGTTCGATATTACCTTGGCTTAACACGGATTTATTGGCGCACAATACGTCTTTAAATTCTCCGATGCGGCGCTGCTTAATATTACTATCCAGTGATTGACCGACTCGAATGGCCAGGTCGATATTTTCAGTCATTAAATCAAGATGACTATCGCTGCTGATGAGCTCAGGTTGCAATAAGGGATATTCCTTCATCAGTGGCGCGATAGCAGGCGCGACTAAAGTCTCCATTAAAGCATTGGGTGCAGTGATGCGAATAGGGCCTTTAGGAACAGCAAGAACATCTTGGGCTTGTTGCCATGCTTGTTCGGCTATTTGGTTAAGCGCTTTACAATGCTCATAGAAATCTTGCCCTGCGGTTGTCAGAACTTGCCTGCGAGTCGTGCGTTTAAGCAATGTGACTCCAAGCCCTTGCTCTAATGCTTTCAAATGCTGACTGATTACTGATTTAGACAGCTCCAACGATTCAGCCGCCGCGGTGATTGAGCCGGTTTCAACGATATGAGCAAAGACTGACATGTGGCGGAGTTGATTCATGAGTATGGCTTCGAAGTATTGGGTGATGATTAGATTATTGTATGTAAAAACTTAACAATCAATTCTCATTTGTCTGTTTTTAGGCGGTAACGGTTGCTTTATTCTGAGACTATGAATCAGACCCTATGAATCAGACCCTATGAATCAACGTTGGTAGAGGAAATGTAATGTCTCAAACAGTAGTAGAACGAACAGCTTTAGAAAACGGTATCTTAGATGTTTGCCAGCAGGGAATTAATACTTGGCAGGATGCATTTAATCGACAAGATGCCGCAGGTTGCGCAGGTCAATATACTGAAGACTCTGTAATGGAGGCTCGACCGTTTGGCACGTTTACTGGGCGTGCTGAAATTCAAGCTTTTTGGCAGGGCATAATGGATCAAGGGTATCGCGAAGTAGAATATAGCGATGTGAAATGGCAGCAAGCTGACGATGGCCCGGGTTATATTTTAACGTCTAGCTGGACGATGAATAAAGCATTTGGTGTGGTGCATAAAGAACATTGGATAGTAGAAACAGACGGTAAAGCACGCTTGATCAGTGATGTTTTTGAAATACAGGGAGAGCGTTAGTAACGTAACATAACGCTACATAAAAGATTGATCTAAGTGGGCTTTTTCATCGCACTGAAGTGTTAAAGTCCGCCCCCGATTTCCCCACCAAAAAAATTAGAGAAAAATATGGTCCGTATCACAAGCTTATTATTTACAACTGCCATGCTCAGTGGTTGCTTTGGTTCCAGCAGTAATAGTGACTCAAGCAATGCTAGCGCTAACTATTCGTATTATTTTGGTACCGGCGCTGGGCTGGAAGTTTATTCTTTCGATCATAATTCTGAGAATAAAAAACTGATATTCAAAGCCCCAACAGAGATGGAGTTCAGTACGCAAATAAATGATAATGGTGTAACCAGTTTTGGTACCATGTTTATGTTTAAGGCCGGTATCTGGCAGTTTGTAACGCCTAAAGATAATACTGTAAAAGTCATTGGTGAAGCGTCAAACATTTCTGAAGTTTGTAACTCTACCTCTTTACAAGGCGAAGATATTACTTATTTATATTATATGACCCCTGGCGATGATGCTGAATGTTCATCAGAAGCCGATAACTTGTCTTACCGAATAGACACATCAATGTCCGCAGATTCATCAGCATTATTGTTACCAAGTGGATTATTGTTTGCCGATGAGTTCCAAAATGTGATTATTAGTGATGATGCAAAAGGCTTTTTAATCAAAAGAGAGCCTATAGATGGCACTGTTTTATTTGCCAATCTAGATCTAACAAACACAGTAAATCTTGAAGGCGATGTAACGGGTTATGTCCTAGTTAATGAGTTTTCTGGCCATGATTCAATCATCATCAAACTTAATGAAAAACTATATGATTTGACTTTAGCTCAATTGGAAGCGGGAAATATAGGGGAGGCTTTTTTTACTGGGAGCAATATCAATGTTTATACAACTCGTAGTCAGCTATTTTATACCGACAATAGAAAAATTTACCAATATGATTTAGCGAATAAAGAGTCCGCTCTTATTTATGATATCGCTTCTAGCGATAGTCCTTCCAATTATATTTCAGGCATTAAAATTAATAATAATGGTTTGTTAGTTCATTTAAACTCATCAGATACTGATTTTATTCATCTGTCTACAAGTGATCTCAATACCATTAGATCTACAGAAATAACCTTAATGGATGCCAGTCAGTCCAGTCGTATAGGCAGTATTGTTGGAGGCTTCACTTACAGTCTTGAAAATGTTGATGGCACTCGTAAGTCTTCTTTTATTTCTGATACTGGCGTTGTGAGTACAATTGATAATTCAGAATGGATAAATATCACTTCAAGTAGCTTAGATGCTGAAAGTTTCCCTATTTTGTTAACTTATGGTGAAACAGGAAATACGCTTTCTAAATGGTCTGTTGATACGAAATCAAAAGAATTCATTTATGGGATATTGCCAAAGGATGTTAGTGGAATTCGCTCGGACTCTAACGATAAAAGCAATACAATATTGCTCTCAACTCTCTCTAAAAATGATAATGCGAAAGGTTTGCTGTATTCTATTGATAGAAACAAGGCAGGTAGTTTGAAAGCACTTAGCAAAAGCAGTGGATTTACTGTCGTGTTTTAAACTAAATAATATTGAGATTTTTGGACAATGAAATCTGAATAATTATTCCATGAAGCCCCTCTAATGATAATATCACCTCTAACTAGGTGATATTATTCACTGTACCACTACACATTAAATTAATTAATGTCAGCGCTATCATTACTTTCAATTTGATTAGTTTCTAATACCCGATTTAAGCTGCTTAACCAAGTCGGGTAATAATAAAGAATTCTTCTCGAAATCCTTTATTAAATCATAACAAACAGTGATGTTATTTTTAGTTCCATCCCACCAAGCATCGGGTGTTCTACAAAATGGCTCTAGATAAATTGTAATATAATTTTTTAGATTCAATAAATCGTTTAATTTCGTAAGAACGCTGGCCAAATGGTTGAATGTTTTTAACTTGGTATAAATTCGTTGGTCTTCTTGATTATTAGGCTGAATCCAAACAACCTTAATTCGCCCAGAAAAGAGCTGCTTACTGTCTTTCGATTTTATTAACTTCCAGGATTTATTAAATTTGTAATCCGAGACCTTAGTAACTAACCAGGCCAGTGCTCTACGAGTCTGTTCAAACTCAATATCACAATCCCACGCTCTTTCGACAGGTAGCATGGACTCTTTTCTCAGTGATTCCAATTTATCAGGATTGGAACCATAAATCAGACAGGTAACTTCGTAGAATCGTTGGATAGCCAAAGGATGAGTATCCCAATAGACAGGCTGGTGATCTTTTTTCTCATTTTTCCACTCGATCATCCACTCTCCTGAGATAGCTAGCAGCTTGTTTAATACGACAGGGTTAATATCTTTGTTATGCGAGTCGTCGGCCATAATCAATAGCATTAGTGCGATTTGGTCAGCAGCTTGTTCTTGCCCACCTAAAACAGGAATGTCGTTTAACTCAATGACGGCATGTGCTAGTTCATGCAGCAGTGTGAATTCGAGATTACTCTGCACGTAAAAATCGTGTTCAAATGCTCGAGTAGAATCAAAAGAAGTGACATCGGGTGAAGCAATCGAGAAGCCTGATGCTAAAGCCAGATACAAAGCAACGAAGGTGAAGCGAGTAATCATATAACATTACCTTAATGAGCCCGTTTGATTATAGCCAATAAATTCAACAGCTTCACTTCATAGTAAGTCGATTAATATGAATATGTTTATCACACGTAGCATGAATAATGCCTTGTTTGTTTTTAAGGCTTACCTGAAGGTGTAATTGCGTTTTATCGCAAGTGATTAGTCGCTGTTTAAGGGCGTAGACATTCTCTTTAGGGATATGGAAGTGGGCATAAAGAGTTTCTCTACCCGGTTTCAAGAAGCGGATCTTCGCTTCGCTATCGATCACTCGAAACTGCTGTCCTAATAGCTTGTAAAGCATTACACCATAAATAGGGTCCAGTGCAGCGTATAGACTTCCACCCCATGTAATGCCCATGTGATTCTTGGTCCTCCAGTTAGACGGCAACTTGATACACACGTCATGAAAATCGGACGATACATACGTGACCTTAGCACCGCTGCCCCAATATGCTGGAAACCAGTTTCCGACCCAGCGCCATACTTTGGATTCAAAAGATTCTTTCTTCATGTTGGTCTTGGGCTATGAAGCTTGTGTACGAATAATTATTTTACCTACCGCACGTTTGCTCTGGCTACGCAGATGAGCATCAGTAACGTCTTCCATGGCATAAACAGAGTCGACCATAGGCACGATTTTACCCTTCTGAATGAAATCGGTAATAGCAGTAAGCTGCTCTTGATTGGGCTTCACCATAACAATGCGTTTACGGATGTGAGGAATAGAAAGCAGAGGCAATAACTTGCTGGCTAAATGTTTCAACAGAAAACTAGGGGCAGGCACGGTTGTCACAAAGGCTGCGTTTTTAGCGAGCAAATGACGGCACGTCGCAGGAGAATGTTGGCCAATGGTATCGAAGATTATATCGTATTGGCTTTTAAGGGTTTTGATATCTTGAGTTTTATAATCAAAGACTCGTTCAGCGCCAAGAGACTGAACCAATTCGGCATTAGAAGCACTGCAGATACCATCCACCTTGGCACCAAAGGCTTTTGCTATTTGAACGGAAAAACTGCCAACGCCACCACTGGCGCCTATGACCAAAATTCGCTGGCACTTTCTTCTCTGCTTTTGTTGCAGTTGGCCATGATCCACGAGTGCTTGGTAGGCGGTCAGGGCACACAAAGGAACCCCAGCTCCTTGGTCGATCGACAGATTGTCGGGTGCTCGTGCTAAATTTTTCGCGGCAATCGATACACAATCAGCATAGGTACCTAAACCATGAGAAGGATTCTTTAAGCCGTATACTAAATCACCAACGTTGAAATTATGAACATCGGCCCCTGTGGATAAAACACGTCCATAACAATCACTGCCCAGTACCAAGGGAAATTTAGGCACTAAAAACTGCAATTGATAGCGCCCCGCTCTGATCAGGCAATCCCTTGGGTTAACACTGGTCGCTAGATTGCTCACTAATACGTCTTTTGGGCCGCAGGCTGGGCTGGGTAGATCACCTACTTGCAAAACATCTGGTTTACCCGAACGTGTTTGAAATATCGCTTTCATTGAATTGATCCTAACTGTCTATAGAGCCATATTCACGGATAGAGCTAGCGAGTTAAAGCAAGATCGTTAATCAATTACGCCCTTTTGATTTAGAGAGGGATTGAGGCTCAGATTTTGACTTAGGTATTAGTGCGTTTAAGATCATCTCACCGGTAAACTTTGCATAGTTTTGGCGAAACTCTTGATAACCAGCATCACCATAGCTTTGCTTCAAGGTATCTTGCATCATGCCGGGTAGTAGGGTGATGGACATAAACGCCATTCGCACAACCTCGGCATCGGTATCACGATCGATCTTGCCGTCTTTAATCACCTGAACGACCCAGTTTTTAATCGTACGCTGCTCGTATTCAAACATCTCTTGCAGAAAGTGACTACCTGGCCCTTGTCTTAGTAAGTAAGTTTTGGCGATAAACTTAGGCATATTAGGATTCGCTTCATAGATCGAGATTACTTGATTAATAATATGAGTGAAGTCGAGCAAGGCTTCTTGCATGATCACTCCATGCAAAATATCCAAAATACGCCCATATTCCCGCTTGATCATGGCTTCAAACAAGCCCTGCTTGTTATTGAAGTAATACTTAATCATGCCGCTGCTAGTATCAGCTTGTTCGGCAAGGGTACGGATGCTCACGCTATGAAAGTCTTTTTCTAAAAACAAGTCACAGGCACAATCTAATAAACGCTCGGCTACATTGTCTTTCATCATCATTTTCTATTAAAAAAGGTTAATCACTTATATTGCCCTTTAAATAATTTTCATTCTATTTATTTTGATTCATAACTGGTTTGTTGTTGTTGCATCCTTTGGGGGGATGGCATGAATTGCCTCCTGTGCTTTGACGGTAGTTTGGCAGTAGTTTGGCTTTGGTTTGCCTTTATAACAGCATCTTTATATAGGTCACCTTTGCTACTCCCCTAGAAATCCCCCCTAAGTGCTTCCCGTAAGGCATTAACTCAATGATACGTTCAGGCGCTTCAGGTTGGTTTAACTGCGTATTAATGGCGATATTGAACATAGTTTACTGGCTGTTAGGTACATAAAATGCACAGTGTCGAATAACATTAAAAATAAAGGCAAGTTATGAACACTCACTCCAAAGGATCTAACCCAGATACAGATGTATTGATTATTGGCGCCGGAGTTTCCGGTATTGGTTTGGCGTATTATTTACAACGCGATCAGCCGAACAAGCGCTTTACCATCTTAGAATCTCGGGGCGATATTGGAGGCACATGGGACTTGTTCCGTTATCCGGGTATTCGTTCTGATTCCGATTTATACACCTTTGGTTATGAATTTAAGCCTTGGAAAAGTCCTAAAGCGATTGCCGATGCGGGCACCATTATGGATTATCTGCGCGAAGCCGTAGATGAAAACCAGATAGAAAAAAAGATCCGTTTTAATAGCCGAGTAGTCAGCGCAAACTGGTCGAGTGAAGACGCGCATTGGCGAGTAGAATTCACGGATACCGCTACAGGAAAAACCGAGGTAATGACGGCGCGCTGGTTATTCTCAGCAGCAGGTTATTATCGTTATGACGAAGGTTTTACACCCAACTTTAATGGTCGTGAAGACTTTAAAGGTCAGATTGTTCATCCGCAAACTTGGCCAGAAGATTTAGATTATCAAGATAAAAAAGTTGTGGTCATCGGCAGTGGTGCAACGGCAGTGACCTTGGTTCCAGCAATGGCTGACAAGGCCAAACATGTCACCATGTTGCAGCGTACCCCAACCTATGTGGTGAGTTTGCCAACGGAAGATCCGATTGCTAATGTGATCAAAAAAATCTTCCCAGAAAAATTAGCGTACAAAATGGTGCGCAGTAAAAACATCAACTTAACCCGTTGGTGGTGGCGCTTCTGTATGCGTTTTCCCAATGCCGCACGTAAACTCATACGCTTAGGCAATAAGAAGCTATTACCTGAAGATTATCCGATCGATACGCATTTTAACCCACCTTATGATCCTTGGGATCAGCGTTTGTGCGCGGTGACCGACGGTGATTTATTTGAGTCTATTAGTAGCGGTGATGCTTCCATCGTTACCGACCATATCGATACCTTTACCGAAAATGGTATAAAACTGAAGTCGGGCCAGCAGCTGGATGCGGACATTGTTATTACCGCAACGGGCTTAAACGTGCAGCTGTTCGGTGGCATTAATTATAGCGTAGATGGTGAGCCGATTAATTATCCCGATACCGTCGCTTATAAAGCGTTGATGCTTAGCGGTGTACCGAACTTTGCTTATGCCATTGGTTATACAAACTCGTCTTGGACATTAAAAATTGGACTTATCTGTGAGCACTTGTGTCGCATCATGCAGCATATGACAGAGCAAGATAAACAGATTTGTCAGCCAGAATTGCCCGACCCAAATATGCCAACCCGACCACTATTAGATTTTGGCGCAGGTTATGTTCAGCGCGTAATCGATACGTTACCACGCCGTGGTATGAGTGCTCCTTGGGATGTGGCGATGGATTATAAAGTCGATGCGAAAAATCTGCGTTTTGGTTCGGTCACCGACGATTGCTTGAAGTTTTATGAAGCTGAAAAGGCACCGAAAAAACCTGCTGAAGAAAAGAAAAGCCAAACCTCTAAAAAGTCGCAACTCACTGAAGCGGAAGCTGATTTTTTATAAGGGAGAATAATAATGACAAAAACAACTCAACCAGAAATTGAAGCGCGTAAAGATATTGATTTTGGCTTAGACGGAAATATTCCAAGATATTGGCATTCCAACGATCCCTTTAAAACTCGTATACACGATGCGTTGCAGTCGACCTTCCCAGAAGGTGAGCGCTACTTTATTTCCAGTGTGCGTGCGTTTCGCGACAAGATTACCGATCCACAGCTGATACACGAAGTTAAAGAATTCACCGTGCAAGAAGCTCAACACGGCATAGCGCATACTAAATACAATAATCTATTGGCCGAACAAGGTATGCCAATGGAACGCTTATTAGCCGAGCATAAAAACAAAACCAAAGAAGATGAACGCAATTGGTCGCCAGAATATAACCTTGCGATCACTGCAGCTGCAGAGCACTTTACTGCATTATTGGCCGATACTTATTTTACCAATAAAGAAACCACTGCTGGCATGGACCCTAAAATGCGAGCGTTATTTGCTTGGCATGCCATTGAAGAAATGGAACACAGATCTGTTGCCTTCAATGTTATGAAAGACGTCGCGAAAGTCGGTTACTTCACTCGTGCAAGAGCGATGGTACGAGCTACATGGTTAATCTCACATTTTATGTTCCACTTTGCCGATCAAATGTTAGAGGCCGATGGTTTTTCTAAATGGCAGCGCTGTAAAATGTTTATCAAAAACATTCCATGGTTATACGGCCCACGCAAAGGCCTTTTCTCATCCTTTGCACCCAATCTGTTGCGCTACTTTAAGCTCAGTTTTCACCCAGAAGATATTCCCGTGGTACACAACTATGGAGAATGGGTGAAGAGTTACGACGCAACAGGTAATCCTCACGAAGCGTGTAATGCCTTGGTAGCGGCCGCTTATTAATAAGCGGCTGGGTAGGTCATCTGTTATCGCTATGATTATTTCTAAACTGTGACGGCGAGCAAGCAAACCACAGCTTAAATGCTCGGCGAAAGCTGGAGAAATCTTTGTAGCCCAGTTGGCAGGCAATGGCATCGATTGTTAAATCTGATTGGGTAAGATAAAACTCGGCGTATTCTTTTAATATTCGAGTTCGTATTAGGCTGAAGCTACTGCCTTCTGTTTTTAAATGTCGGCTTAAGGAGCGCTCGGTTATATTTAAACTCTGCGCAACCTCAGTAACTGACAATAAAGGCGGTGGTTGCGCCGAAAGAAAACGGCGTACATGATCGCTAAACGGGCTTTGGCTATCTTTGCGAAGCTGTTTCAATTGTTGATCTAACTTCAGCTGAAGACCTTCCCAAATAACAGGGTCAAAGAAGGGCGATTGCAGAGATAAATACTGCTCAGGAATTTCAATGGCCCCATGGCTGGCCGAAAAATAACAAGGGCTATGAAGGTACTCGGCATAATTAATAGATTGCTTGGGTTTTTCATAGGGAAAGAAAAATTTTCCGTTCTCAAAATTCCCACCGACGACGGCTTCGATTAAATTCTGTGATAACAGCATCATCACCTCTGTTTGAAATCTTTGCGTACTGCCCAGGTCCGCCAGTTCAATGAAGATTACTTTTATCCCCTGTGCAGTTTTAATAACATCTAAGCGAAAATAAGCCGCATGAATGTGAACCATCGCCGCCGCGAGCATAAGCGCATCTTTTACACTTGGAGCGCACAGCATGGCATTACCCAGTTCGCCTAATGCCGCTGGCGCAAGTTTAAGTCCAACCTTTAAACCCAATGATTCGTCTGGATACTGAGCCTGCACACGGCGCAGAAAACTGAAGAAATCAGGATAAGGCATAAAAGGCTGTGCGCTAATGTCGCCATATTGTAACGACGAATCGCATAGCAGTCGATCTGCCTCTACTGCAGACAATTGCAGCTCTCGGCAGATGAATCGCGCATAGATTGTAGAGATGTGCTGCATGAGAGACCTTGGGTAATTCGTTTAGCAATTACAGATGTCTGAAAATACCATAGTCGTGTCTGACTGCGCAATTTAACTTTTAGCTGACTCTGGCACTATAAATTCTCGATCTTTTCTAGATTTTTAAGGCAGGCACTGCATGACGCAAGCAACTCATGGCGATAAAAAAATAATAGCCGCCGCGATACAGCTGGATACTCGCATAGGTGATACCACTTATAACCTAGCCAGATGCGAGCATTTGGTCGAACAGGCGATTGCGAAAGGGGCAAGCTGGATTGCACTCCCCGAGTTTTTCAATACTGGAGTCAATTTTGATCCTCAACTTGTTAGCAAAATAGAAACAGAAGAAGGAATGTCGGCGCAATTATTACAGCGCTTATCGACCCTGCATCAGATCGTTATTGGCGGCTCATTCATGTGTCGAATCACAAACAGTGATGGCAATTTAGCAGGGGTTCGTAACCGCTACTTGTGTTTCAGTAATGGAAAATTAATAGGACGCCATGACAAAGATCTTCCTACCATGTGGGAAGCGGCTTTCTATGAAGGCGGTGAGCCCAGTGATACGGGTGAACTTGGATTAGTCGATGGAATTCGAGTTGGAACCGCTGTGTGTTGGGAGTTCCTGCGTACTCAAACTGCCCGTCGTTTACAAGGTAAGGTCGATGTCATTATCGGCGGCTCTCATTGGTGGAGCATTCCTGAAAATTGGCCAGCATTTTTAACCCGAAACATGGAAGAAAAAAATTCTGAAAACTTTATCGCCACCGTGCAAGAAACCGCTCGTTTAATCGGTGCGCCGGTTATTCATGCATCCCATTGTGGGCGCTTTGAAAGTAAATTCCCCAGCATTCCTGGCCTACGTTACCAAGGTATATTAGAAGGTCATGCGGCTATTATTGATGGCCATGGCAAGATACTCGCCCACAGAAGTAAAGAAGAAGGTGAAGGCTTCGTTATCGCCGAACTGACTCTTGGGCAGATGACTCTTGGGCAGCTGGGTACTAAGCATAAAATTCCCAAACAGTTTTGGTTACGCAAGCGGGGCCTCTTACCGATTATCTCTTGGCATTTAGATGGTTACTTTGGCAAGCGTTGGTATAACAAGAACGTAAAATCAAAACAGAATAATGAAAAGGCAGTATCATGACATTCCCCGAAGTTGGCCCTCAGTGGTTATTAATTACCGCAGCTATCGCGATGCTGATCTCTTTAGTCGAGGCTTGGCTAGCAACCTTAATTATTTATGGGAAAATCGGTTTTCTAAAAAAGATATTTCCAGCCACTCATAATCTTATTCGCAGCCATGTCGATTACACCATAATGACGGGATTAGCAGCGGTTCTCTATTTTGTCATCACGCATTTAGAACTTCAGATCCCTAATGCAATTATTGTGATCTTTTGTGCTGGTTTACTCTATAACCCCGCAGGTTTTATTGCCAAGGCGATGAATCCTAAAGCGGGTAATAGCGATACAGTTCTTGGGCGTATAATCGTGTGTGCCGGTTTTCTACCAGCCACGATTGGCTTCGGTTATATCATGATTTCTGTATTAAATAAGTTGCTGTAATTATTAAATCGTTATGAGGGTTTATTTTAAATTTAAATAACCATTGATAGATAGAAATAGTCTATAAAAATAGATGTTTTCTGCTTCTTTAGTGTCGCCATAAGCTAAAATTAATACAGGTTGTATAACTGCATTTATTCTAGTTTATGGTGACTTTATGTATGCGTTAAAAACTGTAGATTACGAAGATATTAGCGAAGGTCTTCTTGAAGGTATTAGCGAAAACCCCAGTGAGTATTCCACTTCTTTGGAAGAAAGTAATGAACAACTCGAAGATCAAATCACCACGCTCGCAGGCCAAATTAACGCCGCCAATTATCGCTTCTTAAAACTCATCGCAGAATTCGACCGCAGACAAATTTGGGCGGGTTATGGCATTCGGTCTTGTGCCCATTGGTTAAATTGGAAATGTGGTATCGCCATGACGGCAGCCCGTGAAAAAGTAAGAGTTGCTAGAGCATTAGAAGGTTTGCCATTAATTAACGAGGCTTTTCAAAAAGGTAAGATCAGTTTTTCTAAAGTTCGAGCTATGACCAGAATAGCCACTGAAGAAGATGAAGGTTTTTTATTAAATATTGCGGAATATGGTACAGCTCAGCACATGGAAATTCTGGTGAAAGCCTATCGTACCGTGAGCCGTATTGCCGATAAGCAAGAAGATTTTAATGCTGCAGATATTGGCCTTAGCCAAGAAGAGCAAGAAAAAAGAAAGTATGAACAGCAACAAGAAAATAGAAGTGTAACCTGTTATCAAGACGATGATGGTTCATGGATTATCAAAGCTAAGCTTCCGCAGGAAGAGGGTGGCTTAATCGCAAAAGCACTAAAGGAACTCGGTGATAAAATCGCGGATGCTCAAAAGGCTCGTGATAGCGAAGCTGATAGAAAAATGGAAGTAGTGAATGGAAAAGATAGTGAAATAGAGAGTTCGGAACTGCCTCAAAACAGTGCAAAAAGCGTTTCCGCGGAAACTTTTTCTCTCGATAAAAAAGAAGAAAACTTGACCTTTCCTCAACGTCAAGCCGATGCATTATTAGCCATCGCTGAGCATTATCTTGCGAACCCGACTATTGAATCATTAAAAGGCGCAGAACGTTGCCAATTAGTGATGCATGTCAGAGCTGGGGCAGGCCATACAGCAGGAACGCCAGTAGATACTAATTTAGATGGCCGCTGGCTATTACCCGATGTGGCAAGGCGCATGGCATGTGATGCGGGCTTGCTGCTGGTACAAGAGGATGAGGTCGGCAATGTGTTGGATATAGGCCGTAAAACACGGGTTATACCGCCTGCTATGGCGAGGGCATTAACGATTCGAGATGGAAGCTGTCAGTTCCCAGGCTGTTGTGAAATCCGTTATGTCGAAGGGCATCATATAAAGCATTGGGCCGATGGCGGTGAGACTAAGTTAGATAATCTAGTAACCTTGTGTCGCTATCATCATAGAGAACTGCATAAAGGCTCGTTCTTCCTTTCGCTTAAACCTACAGCTCCTAATCACAAATCTAACCCACAGCGCTTTGCCGAGCGGTTATGTTTCTCTAAAGTCGACCAGTATTGGAATGCGCCATTTAATAAATCAAAAGACTTTGTTATAGCGGCCAACCCAGCGAAGTTTAGTTGTGCTTGCTGTAATCATGAAGATTTAGGAAAGACGATTCCTAGGGTGATCTATAATACCATTGATGAAAAAACGGCAGTGACTAAATGGGCGGGTGAATCAATGGATTTGGGAATGGCAATTGATGGCTTGCTGGCAGCAAAGAAAATAACGTGAAATCAGGCACAAAAAAACCGCCTTCTGGATTCCAGCAAGGCGGTTTTTATGCTTTAAAATTAGTGAAAAATTACAATCTAAATTTCAACATCAAATTAACAACATTCTTGAATAGACCGCCGTAAGGTGGAGACAGCATCAAAATGATTTTAGACGTTAGGCCAGACTGTTTGAATACTGGGCGCAGCTTGGAAAACTCTTTAAAGCCTTCTTCACCATGGTAGTGGCCCATGCCGCTATTACCAATTCCGCCAAATGGCATATCGTGTTGAGCAACGTGGAACATACAATCGTTGATGCATACGCCGCCAGACAATGTTTTGTAGAATAAATCGTTCTGAGTTTTCTTGTCGTTAGAGAACATGTACAAGCCCAGCGGACGATCGCGTTCGTTGATGTACTCAACCACTTCATCCAATGATTTATAGGTTTTGATCGGTAGCAGTGGGCCGAAGATCTCGTCTTGCATTACGATCATGTCATCGCTTGGGTTTACGATGATGTGCGGTGCGATTTTTTTGCTTTCTGCGTTTGCGTCAGCGCCTTGCAATAGATTAACCACTTCGGCGCCTTTTTCTTTGGCGTCTTCTAGGGTGGCTTGCAAGCGAGTGAATGCAGCTTGGTCGATGATTGCAGTTAAGTCTGAGTTGTTGACGCTGTCGTAACGGCTACCCACGATTTCTTTCGCGTGCTTAACAAACTCTTCAACCTTGCCTTCTGGTAGAAATATGTAGTCAGGGGCAACACAGGTTTGGCCAGCGTTTAAGAATTTAGGGAAGGTCATGCGCTCGGCGACTGTGCGGATATCGTAGTCAGGAGCGACGATGGTCGGAGACTTACCGCCCAGTTCTAGCGT